>NZ_JAEQDE010000021.1:0-305208 GCF_020737865.1 Microcoleus sp. PH2017_35_SFW_U_B | reverse complement strand
TATCGAGAAGCTGGAGAAACAAATATGGCACAGGCACAACGGCTCGCTGGCTATGGTCTAGACGTTTTGAAGAAGCTGTTTAGAATGAAATAGCCCTGGTATTGTGCTGAGAATAACTGCGTCCCGTCATCAATGCCACAACTAAACCCCGCACCGATTTCGATGCACCAAAATCCTTTATTTCGGGTAATTTTAGCACTGGTAAAGGCGTGACAAACATCTTGGCTTTGCCAGAATCAGTGGGAAATTTGGGTTCGGTAAAAATCCGCCCGCTGATGGTAAATTCCTCTTTAGTTTCATCAATTGTTGCGATTTTTTCATAGCCGGGAATGGTTTGAGCAATCAATTGCCGCACGTACTTGGTATCTTGAAGCTGGCGCCAGTCTACCGGATAAGTGCCGTGAATTCTGGCAGCCAATTCTGTCAAGAAATGCACTTCAGAAATCAAATCAGCATCTTTGAGATGAGTTTCACCTTCATCATTGAAGCGCACAAAATTATTACCCGATTCTACCGTTGTCTTGTGGGGATTTTCAAAGCGATTCAGCACCGGCAGAACAATTGTATTGTGCTTTGCTAATCCGCTAAAATGTCCTAAGTTTGGTTTGGTGGCGAGGTAAATAATGGTTTCAATCTTGCCTAAAGCGCGTTTGGCTTCAGTTAAATCTGGGTTGGCGCCGTACAAGTTGCCGCCCAAACAGATTAGCGTATCGACTTTGCCTGCATCTGCTGCTTCAATGAGCGATCGAGTTTCATAACCCTTAACACGGCTCAGGGGACGCCCCAACAGCTTTTCGAGAGCGGCTTGAACTTCTTTTTTCAGCTTCACAGTCACGCCCATAGAGCCGAATCCTTGGACGTTTGAGTGTCCTCTCACCGGCAATAATCCCGCCCCGACTTTGCCGACATTTCCCGTCATCAAAGCTGTATTGGCGATGCTGAAAATATTATCTACGGCATTCTGTTGTTGAGTAATTCCCATCGCCCAACCGAAGACAACTCGCTTGGAATTGCCGATTATTTTGGCTGCTGCCTCAATTTCTGGTTGAGAAACTCCGCAGGTTTGAGTAATAGTTTTCCAGTCGGTTTCACGGGCGTGTTGCACTACTGCTTCCCAGTTTTCTGTATAAGATTGCAAATATTCTTCATCGAGCAATCCTTGTTCAATTACAGCTTTTTGAATCCCGACAAATAGGGCTGTATCACTGCCGGGAATTGGCTGCAAGTAGAGCGACGAAATCTCGGAACCTGGGACGAGAGATTTGAGGGGAAATGCTGGAGAAGCAAACTTGACTAAACCGATTTCCATCACTGGATTGATGACAATTATTTTACCGCCTTGTTCGCGGATTTTAATTAATTCGTTCATCAATCGGGGATGGTTGTAGGAAGAATTGCTACCCGCGAGTACGACGCAATCTGCTTGCTTTAAGTTTTCTAAACTGACTATGGAGGTGCCGGTGCTAAACATTTCCTTTAACCCGGTGGTCGAGGGAGCGTGGCACAAATCTGAACAATCTGCTAAGTTGTTAGAGCCGATCGCCCTCATCAACAATTGCAGCAGAAAAGCCGCCTCGTTGGAAGAGCGACCCGAACTATAAGAAGCTACTCGTTGCGGGCTTTTACGAAATCCAGCCTCGGCAATTTCATAGACTTCTTGCCATGAAATGCGATCGTAATGAGATGCACCAGCCCGCAAAATCATCGGAAAACTCAACCTTCCCAGCCTATCTGCTTCCCTGGAAGTTAATGGTTGGAGTTCTGCAATACTGTGCTGTTGAAAATAGTTAGTCGAGATAGCAGGTTTAATTTCAGCCGAAATTGCTTCAACACTTTTCATACACCGCTGAAGTTTTTCGCCATCTTCATTCGTAAAGCCTCCTTTCTGCCCGCCAGTGCCCCAAGCACAGGACAAACAAGCACTTTTGTGCAGCAAAGTTTGCCAAAGTTTCGGGCCTTCCGGCGACAAAGTATGCTTTGCCCAATATTCAATTATGGGCAAACCGCCGCCGATGTCTGGCGTTTCGTCATTTTTGTCGCTAAATGGCGGAACGGGTTGGATATTTTGGGAGTTGGTGTCCATACGGTTTATTTTTTGTTTGAATTGCGAATTGATGTACAGTTAAGTTTATTACTATAATTTACCGCAAATTTACAGCCCATAAATTAGTCAATAGATAGATTTCTTAAAGGTACGTTGTTGCGCTTGAGCGCTCTTTGCTATAAATAGTAGTTCCGAATTAATTGTACGGGATTTTGCTAGATAGATTTCTTAAAGGTACGTTGTTGCGCTTGAGCGCTCTTTGCTATAAATAGTAGTTCCGAATTAATTGTACGAGATTTTGCTAGATAGATTTCTTAAAGGTACGTTGTTGCGCTTGAGCGCTCTTTGCTATAAATAGTAGTTCCGAATTAATTGTACGGGATTTTGCTTGAAATGCTTACAAGCGTAAAGAGTATTTCTGAATTTTGCCTGGTTACTTATGAAAGAGCGCTGAAGCGCAACTACGTACCTTAAGAGCGCTGAAGCGCAACTACGTACCTTAAGAGCGCTGAAGCGCAACTACGTACCAAAGAGCGCTGAAGCGCAACTACGTACCTTAAGAGCGCTGAAGCGCAACTACGTACCTGTAGCTTTACTTCTTCTTATTTAACGCCTGCTTGCCAAACCCAAGACAAAGCAATCGATCGCCCTCAGCGACATTTGGGTCATTCTGTAAATAATCCCCCAACCACTCGCAACTCCGAGCAATAATATTATTTAGCTCCAAATTCTCCACAGGTAACAGAATTACAGTCCGATCCCTGCTAGCAAAACCCAGAGTTTTGCTGTCAGAACTAAAAGTAACGCTCAACACCCGATCGCTCGATTCCAAAGTCTTCGATAGCAGCGCCTTCTTGCCGTCAAAATTCCACAGCTTAACAGTATTTCCCGCACTCGCTGCCGCAATCAATTTGCCGTCTGCGCTGAAACTCACGCTTTCCACAGTATCGCTGTGGTTCAGTTTTTCAGTTAAATTAGCTGTCTTACCATCAAAAGCCCACAAGTAAACTTTTTTGTCAGCACAACCAGCAGCAATAGTCTTACCATCTGGACTGAAACTGACATTTCTTACACTGTCTGCGTGATCGAGAGATTTCAGCATCTTCGCCGATGTACCGTTAAATTGCCAGAGGTAAACTCTCTTTTCTCCAGCCATTTCAGCATCATTTTGTGTTTCACTTGCTTTATTCTCAGCAGCGGTAGCAGTAGCAATTGTTTTGCCGTCAGGGCTGAAACTAACGCTAATTACTGGATTGCTGTGATCGAGTTTTGCAAGCATTGTTGCTTTAGTACCGTTCCAGCGCCAGAGATACAATTTGCGATCGGCACTGGCGGCGGCAATTATCTTGCCATCTGGACTAAAACTCACGCTTCTCACAAGGCCACTATGACGCAGGGTATCTAACAGTTTCCCGTTTAAACTCCAGACTTTCACGGTTTTGTCATCGCTGGCAGAAGCCACAGTTTTATTGTCTGGCGAAAAGCTCGTCCAGGTAACAGAATCCTTGTGGTCTGTTAAGGTTTTGATTAAACTCCCATCAGGGCGCCAAAGTCTTACCGTATTATCGCCACTAGCAGATGCAATTGTTTTGCCGTCCCCACTAAAACTGACTTTATAAACCCAATCTCCATGCCCGGATAAAATCTTATTCAACGGAGTGCTGTTTGGTTGCCAAAGTTTCACCATCTTGTCCTTGCTGGCGGAAGCAATCGTGCCGTCGCTGCTGAAAGTTACGGCCCTCACGTCGTCTTGATGTCCTCGAAAAGTGTTGAGCAAATTGCCGCTGCGACTCCAAATTTTTACGGTATCGTCGGCGCTGCCTGTAACTATTTTTTCGCCGTCGCGACTGAAACTCGCGCTGACAACTCCGTCGTTGTGTCCTTTGAGAGTTTTGATTTCCTCACCCTTTCGATTCCAAATTTTGGCTGTGGTGTCGGCACTGGCTGAGACGATTTGTTGGCTGTCGGGACTGAACTTCACGCTGTAAACAATGTCAGAATGTTTGGTTAATGTTTTGGGATTAATTTGAAATTTCTGGGTTTTACCTTTGCGATTCCAAAGTTTGATAGTTTTGTCAACACTTGCGGTCGCAATTGTTTTGCCGTCGGGGCTGAAACTGACGCCGAGCACCCAGTCTTTGTGTTTGGTTAAGGTTTGCAGCAATTTTTTTGTTTCCAGGTTCCAGATTTTGACGGTGTTGTCGTGACTCCCGGAAGCTAGGGTTTTGCCGTCGGGGCTGAAACTGACGCTGGTAACAATTTTGGTGTGGCCGGATAAAGTTACGATCGCACTTTTGTCGTTATCCACTTGCCAAATTTTAATTGTGCGATCGGCGCCACCAGTTGCGATCGTTTTCCCATCCGGGCTAAAACTAACACTCGTCACGCTATCGCCGTGCTTGAAAGTCTTTAATAACTTACCTTCTTTGCTCCACAATTTAACCGTTTTGTCAGCACTTGCCGAAGCAACTGAATTGCCATCTGGACTCACACTCACATCCAAAACAAACTTGCTGTGCTGCTCAAAACGGTTGCGTTCTTGCACCCCCGAAACTGCTTGTCTGAGCCTCTCAGCAATCTTATTTTTAGTATCCACAGGCAGCGCCGTACTTTTCAGAGAATCGCGACCGATTTTGATACTATTTTCCAACACTCCTAATTGATTTTTTTCATTAGAAAGCACCAAAGCCTCCGATGCGGAATTTAGGGCATCAGTCCGACTTGTTTCTGCTTCTTGCCGCGCGCTTTCTGCTAATTTTGCTTGCTCGAATCCTATCCAAGAAACACCTCCGAGTACCAGCACTCCTAGAATCGCCGCCCGCAATTGCCATCTCCGAGTTTGATAAAGTTGAGCTTCCGCTTGGTGCTGTTTGTCTCTAGCTAAGCGCTGGTTGTCTCTAGCTTCCGACAGCAAAGCATCTCGCTCTCTGTCTTTACGAATTTGTTCAATTTCATCTCGGTTAATTTGGTTTTGCTTGCGTAGTTCCTCAAATTCTGCTTTTTTATCTAATTCCTGCTGCTGGCGGATGAAGCTAACTAGATAGTCGTGAACGAGCTGATAAAGCTCTGCCGGCAGTTCAGTCCACCGAAAAACTAAACCGGATTTGACTAACAGTTCTAAGACTAAATCTAATTTATCAGTGGCTGCAAATATCGCTAGATCGGAGGCTAATTCGGCGCGGGTTTTCAGGGGGCGAATCTCATCTTCATCTGTGAGAAAATACAATATTCGGCGAGCAGCCCCTTCATTTTCTGGCCCGCAATCTTTGATGACTTCTTCGAGAAATCTTTCGACTAATTTTTGTTGGGGACTGTTGCCCAGTTCCTGATATTGAGTTAAAGTTCTAATGTCCTCTTGTTGGAGTTGAGCGCCCACAAGTTGCAGTTCGATCGGGCGGACTTCTCCCAATTCTCCAGCTAAATCTTTGACTAATTCTTCGATCAGCTCCGGTTCTAAGTAAAACTGCGATCGTTCAGTTAAAGTGCGAATTACCGCTCGCGCATCGCCCTGGGAAAAATTACCCAAATAAAACAGAATATCTTTGCTGAGAACGTCCGCTAAAATATCATTGTTGATAAATTTTGTTGGGTTTTTGGGTCGGGAAAATTCCAGCAAATAGTGCAGGTAATCTTCCCGCAAAGACAGGACGACTTTTAAATACTTGATTGTCAAGCATTCCCGCAAAAAATCAAAGAATATCTGTCTTTCCGCAGGCTCTTTCCACACGAAAAAGAATTCTTCAAATTGGTCAAATATCAGAACAGTTACTAGATGTTCTGAGTTTGTTTGCAACTCTTTGATGATTTTCTCATATTCGATCGCCTGTTTTTCGACAATTACTTCTACAGGCTGTGACTGCTCAATCCGATCCTGATTTACTCCAACCGAGCCGCCGTTAAATTCCTGCCGCAGATTGCCGTTGGCTGCGCCTGCTGCGCTCAAATCTCCCGAAGCCGATCCCGGTACTGCATCGAAAATGTCGCGATCGAATATTTCAGCTTTCCCGGCAGATAACTGTCTGGTCAATTCCCGCGGCCAGTTGTTGTAAACTTGCAGCACTACAGGCAAAACAGTCCGCATTTCGATCTTTTTTTGCTTGAGAGCCGGCACTAATCCCCCGGTGACAATTGAACTTTTGCCAACTCCAGACTGACCGTAAATTACTGTCAGTTTGTCCGGGGTATTGTTCATCCTATATATCAAGCGATTGAGGTCTGCTTCTCTACCGGAAGCGGTAATTTCGTCAGCAATAGTAGGAGCGGCGGCAACTGTTTCGGCGGGATTAATCGCTTCTCTGTGTGGCTGCAATTTTCCGGCTCCAATAAAAGCTCGGAAGCGATACGTATGTTCTACCGCTCGATAATCTTGCTTAAGCTGAAATGCTTTGAGATATTCTCCCCGCTGAAAATAGAATCCTCGCAGCATTTCTAAAACCCGCAAATACAGTTGCGGGTTGTAGCAAGGTTCGGTTTGCGATCGAGCTAGCTCTAAATGTGCGATCGCCTCCTCAATCTCGCCCAACTCGCTCTGAGCCTCTGCTAAAATTAACAGATATAAGCCTAGATGCTGCGATGTTAGAGGCGTTGCGTGTCCCGTCGCTTCAAATTTTGAGTTGAGAGCTTGTAGGGCGACTAAAGCCCATTCTTTCGCCCCTTGCCAATTCTTTTGCTCTAAGGCTACTCTAGCCAAAAAGCCGTAATCTTGAGCCAAATTAACTGTTGAGTTTTCCATATTTTCATGTAACCTCCGAGCTTTGATAGCTAAATTCCAGAGTGCATCCCAATCTTCTAAATGCTGCAATACTTCGCCGAGTTGATTGATGAATATACCGACGGCATCCGGCTGTCCCGCACGTTCTATAACATCAATACATTGCTGAAAATAATTTTTAGCTTCCGTCCAGTAAGGACGGTTGCCACTGCGGTGTTTTTCTGCTTGAAAACGGTAGCAAAGACCGATGTGAAATACTAGAATTCCCTCTAATACTGGTGCAGGGTGAACGGTAAATAATAAATCGCTAAATTCTGTTTTTGGGCCGATAAATGCTACTTGATACTTCCAAAAACTGAGACTTTTTTGATACAATTCAAGAGCTGCATGGATGCGATGACCAGCATATTCGTCTCGACCGCGAATAAATTGCAAGCTTGCTTCAATAGCTGGTTCTAACCTGATGTTGCAAGTTTGCAAGTCTTGTCTCGCCGACTCTAATTCAGCTAAAGAATTGGCTCCGAGAATGGCAGAGTTACTTAAACGCCATTTGCCGCTTTCTAAAATCTTAGCAAAAATGCGATCGCAACTTTTGCCCAAAAAATCCACCAACTCGTCTGGGCCCAGCACAAATTCAACACTTGTCGTCCAAGTCTCGATATCTGTGACTAACCGAATCAGTTTTTTTAAGATTTTGTCTGTCACCCACAGCACCACTGGGAAGGGAAAATTATTGCGAAATTCTTCCCTGACGTAGTTGGTAGATGTCAGTACGCGATCGATCGCACTTACCGATTCCAATCCAAACACCATTAAAGCTTGAGGCTGGCTGCCTTCAAGTTCGGTTTCTATCGTCGTGTACAGAGTTTTAACAGATTTCGGGAGGACAATTTCTCGAATCTCGACACCAGACTGCTGCCGCAATTGCCGTACAGTTTGTTCTCGCATCGCACTGTAATTGCACCGCACCAAAATCAGCGAAAATTGCCCCTGAGACATTGAAAGAGTCCGGGAGAGAGTTTGCAGCGCACTTTTATTTTGCTCTGCTGCGGTGTCTTGGTGGCAGTGCGAATTAACCATAATATTTGAAAATCCTGATAGATATAGATGCTTTCAGTTGACAGTTGATAGTTGACAGTTGACAGTTGACAGTTGACAGTTGACTGTTGATACCAATTTAATGTGAAGTTGCATATATCTCGATCCCCCTAAATCCCCCTTAAGAAGGGGGACTTTGAGGATATTTCTTGTCCCCCCCCCTTATTAAGGGGGGTTAGGGGGGATCGGATTCGGGAGTAGCCTCTAACATCACAATTATTCAGAGTTCTATTCTCTCTCTGTGTCCTCTGTGTTCTCTGCGGTTAAATCATTCCTATGCAACGGTCAACGATATAATAAATATAGCCTTTCTCAAAAAGATGAGGTATGCCTGACAGCTTATATAACCAATTAAACTCTTAGGGCTAAAGCCCAACAACGTACCTTGTTTTTAGCTGCCCGTACCTCAGCTCTGAAACTGTCCGATTATATTAGCCGATCGCCCTTAAAACATACCCGAAGAAATACATACTCTGTTATTATCATAATCTCAGGAAAATCAACCGGATTTTACTGATTTTTTTTACCCTCGGTGGCTCACATTCTCCCGAGCAAAAAAGTCGTGAAGCGTAGCTATCCCGTAGGGAATCGCCAAAAATCCCACAAATCTGATGCAGTTATTCGCAAACGGCTGAAATCTTGCATTCCCTGCTTTGCTGGCCCCTCGCCGCACTGAGATAAACTACGGGCGGCGGTTCCTCAATGACAACTTGCACATTTTCGATCGCATTTTCGATCAGAATTTTATCAATCTCCATATCTAAATTAGTAGCTGAAAAATCAGGTCGATCCCAATCTTCGCTTTCTTCAATGAGGATTGTTGTGGTTGGTGCCGCCATCTCTAAATCAAGCTCATCACCTAAATTAGAAACTTGCTTGTTTGGCTCGATTTTCTGACCGGTATCAGTAGCTAAAACTTGAGTGTTATTGGCAATTAGTACGATCGGCAGTGCTACCATTGCACTTATCGTTTGTCGCGCCGTGCTTTTCCTCATAATCTCCTCCTAGTATCAACTAAATTTTGGTGCTGCTATAAATTTAAACATCGGCCGCTACTTGACTGCGCTGCTATTATTTAATCGTCGCTTATTTTCGAGAAAATATACCCGATATGTGACACTTCGGGGCAAGTTTGCCTGACGGAGGGTATCCGGCTAACTCTTCCCGTTTCTATTGATTACTTGAAAACTCTTAAACAATCAGGTTTTCCTGTAAGTAATTTTGGAAAGGAGGGTAAATAGGTACGTAGTTGGGCTTTAGCCCTCTTGGGACATATAGCCTTTCTCTAAAAGGTTCGCGGAGCAATTTTGTGAGAAAAAGCTTGACATCGTAAGGGTTGCAGCATACATCGGCATACCTCATCTTTCGCTCGAAAGGCTATATATCTAAAGAGGGCTGAAGCCCAACTACGTACCTTGATTGATTGGACAGAATTCTCGTTACCAGGAAGAGTCTGGTAATGCAGAGTGGCGAGGAAGAGCCACCAGCAAAATCGAGACGGTTGCTACTTAGTCAAACCGTGTTCGAGAGCGTAGCGAACCAACTCAGTACGGCTGTTAGTACCAGTTTTGCTAAACAAACGGCTGACGTACTTTTCCACATTCCGCACGCTAGTTTCCAAGCGGCGGGCAATTTCCTTATTCATCAAACCTTGAGCAACCAAATCCAAAACACTTTGCTCTCGCGGAGTCAAATCAATTTTAACCGACGAACTACTTTGGACGATCGCACTCCGCCCGCTTAGCAAAGACTCAATTCTCGCCATTTGGCTGGCCAAAGCAGCAATATCAGGACTTTCAGCATTGCCGCCCGTCTCCTTAGCCGCCGCGCGGCGGGCGAGCAAATTCGTGACAATTGCCACTAACTCGTCGGGATCGAAGGGTTTAGAAAGATAAGCATCGCAGCCTGCTTGATAGCCTTGAATGCGATCGCCAGTCATCCCCTTAGCCGTCAAAAACACCACCGGCAAAGCCTTATAGCGAGGATCTTCCCGCACTTGCTTGAGAAACTGATAGCCGTCCACCTGCGGCATCATAATATCTGAAATCACCAAATCCGGATTCATCTGCTGCAAGAGTTCCCAGCCATCCCGAGCATTACTGGCAACCTCAACCGAAAAATCGCTATCTTCCAAATAAGCTTGTACTGCTTCCCGCAAGCCCGGTTCATCATCTACCAATAATAGTCTTGCTGACATATCCCTTACCCTTACGTTTTACCACTATTATCTTTTAATTTAGCCGAATTCAACTATTTTTTCACTCCATCTATAGAAGCAACTCCAAAAATTGCGATTAAACTCAAAAGTTTTGAGTTGGGTTTCGATCCAACAGACAAGATTACAAAAATAGTTAGGACTGGCTTTCCGGCCCATCCCACAACAATCATTTTTTCTGGGGCGATTCTCCAGATCGTCGTCCCACAAAAATGATTGTTGTGGGACGATGCTCAGATCGTCGCCCGAAAAATTGATCAAAAAGACTTTTACCAGAAAGAATTGGTTGAAAGCCCGATCGGGAGGAATTAAAATCAGACTATTGATTATTCCAATCCTCGGACTTAAAGGTAGAGGTCGTTCTTCAACTGTCAACTGTCAACTGTTGAAAATCTTGTCTATTCTTAAAGCCTTCCCAATTAAACTTTTGAACGATCGGTCAAAATTTCATAACCGGTATCCGTCACCAACACAGTATGCTCGAACTGAGCAGACATAGCATTGTCAACCGTTACAGCAGTCCACTTGTCAGCAAGCGTCCGAGTGTACTTAGAACCTGCATTCAAAATCGGTTCGATCGCCAATGTCATACCCGATCGCAATTTCACGTTAGGCATTTCGCGGGTGCGGAAATTGAAAACCGACGGTTCCTCGTGCAAATTGCGCCCGACACCGTGGCCTGTAAACTCCTCAACAATGCTAAAACCGTTGCTTTTGACATGATCTTCGATCGCACCAGCGAGATCGAGCAAATAAGCACCAGCCTTGACTTGTTCGATACCTTTATAGAGAGCTTCTTCTGCAACTCTAATTAATTTTGCCGATTCCGGTGTCACTTCCACAACTGCGATCGTGATGCAAGAATCGCCGTGAAAACCTTGATAATATGCTCCCGTATCTACTTTGAGAACATCTCCGGATCGAATTACTTTTTTAGGGCTGGGGATGCCGTGAACAACTTCGTTATTAATGCTAGAACAAATTGAACCAGTAAAACCGTGATAACCTTTAAAACTCGGAGTTGCACCCATTTCACGGATGCGTCTTTCGGCATAAACATCCAAATCAGCAGTAGTCATTCCCGGTTTTACAAGTTGAGAAATTTCTTTCAGAACCGTGGCGACAATTTTCGCTGCTTGCCGCATTATTTCGATTTCGCGTTCAGACTTAATTTCAATGCCTCGACGCTGTTTTGTGACTTGGGGTTCTTTAGTTGGGCCAGAAAGCAGACTGCTAAAAATATTCATGTATTGAATGTCAGGTAATTTTGTGATTTGAGGGCGGGTATAGCAGTGGACAGTTGACAGTGGACAGTTGACAGTTGCACAGTCAGGAAATCAAACCGTTGATGCTATGGGTTAGGAGGCTCTATTCATGAGGTTATTTATGTCCTCATCGCTGGGGCGATTGCTATAAAAGCAAAAAACGGCAAATATTGGGTTTTTTGGGGAAAAACGGGTTTGTTGTTCCGAGCTGTCGATCGCTTGTCCTTTAGCGGGGGGGGGGGGGGGGGGGGGGGGGGGGGGGGGGGGGGGGGGGGGGGGGGGGGGGGGGGGGGGGGGGGGGAGGGGGGGGACAGGGGGAGAATGGGAACAATCCTCTTTTTTCCTTCTTCCCTCTTCCTTCTGACTAATGACAACTGACTAATGACTTCTTATTTATTTCCAGTTTTGCCACGAACTATTGAAGATAGAAGTACCCGGAAATGCGATCGGATTCTTATTTTGCTGCAACCGCAACTGCAACGCCTCCAAATTTGGCTCGCGGGAGGGCAATTCGTCCACCAATTCATAGGGTAAAATCCCCTTTTCTAGGGAAAAAGCAGCCGTAACTCCCGCAGCAGCCCCAGCAGACCATTCAAAGGAATGCACTCGATAAGCAGCCGCTGCCGTGTGGCTGACAGCAATACTTTTACCCGCCACTAACATATTGTCAATCTTCTGAGGAATCATTGCCCGCAGGGGAATTTGGAACGGATAAGCCGATCCTTGACCTTTGCGAGTGCCTTCGCGTTCGGTGTTTCCCGGTGCTTCTGGCGGGCTGTTGGTCATGCAGGGGTGAAAGTCGATCGCATAATGACCGATACCTACACTATCAGGATAAATCGTGGCGCGCGATCGCGATTTTGTCTCCTCAACAGACTGAATTCCCACAGCCAAAGCCGGCGCATTCAAGCCTCCCAAAGCCAGCCACAAATTGCGATACTCTTGTTCCGACAAATTCTGGCGGTAAAAATCCGTCTTAAAATCATTGCGAGACATATCAACTTCCCACACCGTAAAACCTTGAGGTTGAGTAAAAGTCGGCCGCCCAATAATCCGCCGCCCCTCCCGCATATAAGGATACTTAGAAAGTCCGTGAACCGTCCCCATGGGCGAATCCAAGCCGCTCAAAAAGCGATTGTTAGGATAAGGCTTTTTCACTCCATTACCTAATTGCGAGTCAGTGGTTCCTGCTACCAGCCAGTAGAAATATCCTTTCGCATTCTCTTCACCGCGGCGCAAAGTTTCCGCGCGCAAACCGCCCATCCAGCCACCCGGTTGCAGTTGACCGTTTGCTGCCAATTGCGATCGAGAATAAATTAAATTATCCTCGGCAGAACCGGGACGGTAATCATTCCCCCACGTCCAGTTTTGCATGGAAATATCCCCAGGATAAATCGGGAATTGCTTCGGGTCGGCAGGGCGCGGCTCATCCGGTCTCATGCTCCTAATTTGGCGGTAGCTAAAAACTAGCGGAAAACTAGCTAATCTCGCTAATTCATAACTGTAGTAAGGAGCGTATTGTTGATAGAAAGACGGCTGTTGGTGCTGCTGCGGTTCCTTCGTTGCCTCCATGGCAAAAGTGTAGGTAAAACCTTGGGTGCAGTAAGTGTCGCCGTTGGGGCTGGCGGAGGAAGGTTCCAGAGGAGAACGCGGGTCAATTCCCAGGCGGTAGGGAACATCGGCAAGTCCGATTAATTCGCCTGTTTCAGTCGCATCTACCACGAACCAATCTGCACCTCTCGGTTGGGATTTTGACTGGTTTGGTGGTTTGGAAGTAAACCGAATAATAGTTTTGTTAAATCGCGCCGAGTTTTCGTAGCGATAGGCATCTTCGATGGTTTGAGACAGAGTTTCGGTGTTGATTGGCGGGGTGTTGGCGGCTGGTTTGTGTTGAATGCCGATCGCACTTTTAATCTGTTGGCCCCCAACCGCATTCCCCGCCGAGGCCGGAGTAACTGCTAGTTCTTTAATCACCGTATTGGGAAACCATTTCAGCTTCCCTTTGCCTTTTTCTGCGGCATCTTGCAAAATGTCAGATAGAATTTTGTGGCCGTTGTAGGGCATAAAACAGGAATAGCTAACCCAACAGCCGCCGGGATTTAGTCTCCCGTAATGTTCCTTGATGCGCTGCCGCAGTTCTAGGTAGCCGCGCGGGTAAAATAAGAGCGATCGCTGAGTGTCTCTTTCATCTAGTGCGGAGGTTCCCTGGGAGGAAATTTGACCGCCCAGCCAGTCAGTAATTTCGGTGATGCAAACGGTGCGCCCCGCCAGCAAACCTTCGTAGGCGGTAGCAGCACCTGCTAGCCCGCCACCGGCTACGAGAATGTCGCAAGTTTCCTCTTTGTCGGGATTGCGAGGAAGCGCAGCCAAGGCTGGGGTAATAGCCGAGAGGGAGGTAATCAGGCTGAGGGTGAAGGTGACGAGCGATCGACCTTTGAGCGAAGAAAATAGATACCGTCGCAGTTTAATCGGAGATTGTGGAATCAATTTAGACATAAGTGAACAACACTCATCGCATCCAAATGTTTATTTTGCAGTATACTGGTATTTCGCCGTGTTGTCAGGGCAAACTTTTTTATACAAGAGGCATAAATACCATCAACAACTATATAAAAGCAGGATAAACCTTATGCTTAAAATCGTCAAATTTTTTAGATCTTTGATTCCTTTTGAGAGTTTAACAATTACGACAAGTTTAACTTTTTCGGAAGTTTTGCACAGGTTGGACGAAGTTGTCACTCCTCCCAAACTTTTTAGAGTAACTCTACCCTTCGGCCCGCCACCTGCAAAACCTTACGAAGGAACAATTTCTGGCAATACCTTCAAAATCAGTCGCATCATCACGGGCCGCAATTCATTTTTGCCAATTATCGAAGGAGATATCCATTCTCAACCGTTTGGTTGTTCCATCAAAATTAGGCTGACTTTACATAAAATAGTCCTAGCATTTATGATTCTTTGGCTGTGGACAACGGGCAGTATTGGAATGTTTGCTTTATTTGCTTGGTTAGTAGAACCCTCTGTGGGCCCAATATTTTTACCGATATTAGGAATGTTTATTTTTGCATGGCTTTTGTGTTTGATTCCTTTTAAAATAGAAGCAAAATCAGCTATAAAATTTATGTCAATTCTCTTAACATAAAGTAACTTGTTGCGGGATTTTGTGAGCTATAAGGCAATACCGTTTACTGATATAGCGCCCTGGGGGTAAAATCCGATGAGAAATAGATACGGAGATTGCTTCGTTCCTCTCTTCGGACTATCTTAAGTAAACCGTATTGAGCTATAAGGCGTGCATCTGGTTGTTGAAGCCTGAAGAAGCATGACCGCATATAAGTTATTAGTTATAATTTTATATTTACTGCGGTCATGCTTCGCCCCTACGGATATATTTGCTAAAACCAGATGCACCCGTTATAAGATTTAAAATAATCCGCGTCAATCGCCGTTCATCTGCGGTTAAAAATTCCAAACTTATGCGTCAAAACGAACTCAAACAAAAAATCAAACAAGGCGAAACAGTCCTCGGCTTATTTATGAACTGCGCCTATCCCGCATTCATGGAAATCTGCGGTCATGCTGGATTTGATTTCGCCGTCATCGACATGGAACACGGCCCCCTGCACCCGCTAGCGGCTGAAGATTTGTGCCGCGCCGCCGACTGCGTCGGAATTGCACCCATCGTCCGCGTCCGCAAAAACGACGGCCCACAAATTCAACGAGCTCTCGACATCGGCAGCGCAGGGGTTCAAATACCTCAAATTGAAAGCAAAATCGATGCCGAAATCGCTGTCAAAAGCGCTAAATACAGTCCTCTGGGCGCGCGCGGCCTTTCTTTCGCTACGCGGGCGGGACGTTATACTGCTGCGGGCGTTGATATCACGGACAAACTCAATGAAGAATCCTTGGTGGTGATTCACATCGAAGGTAAAGGTGGCATCGAGAACCTGGCAGAAATTGTGACAGTCCCTCATATTGATGTGATTTTTTTGGGGCCTTACGATCTGTCACAGTCGATCGGCATTCCGGGCCAAGTTCGCGATCGGCGAGTCATCGACATGATGCAGGAAGCAGTGCAAACCATCCGCAAAGCAGGTAAAGCAGCAGGTACTTTTGCCGACAACCCGGAAATCGCCAAGCAGTGGATTGATGCTGGCGTTCAGTACGTTGCAGTTGGGGTCGATGTTGCCGTCTTCCTGCGGGCTTGTCAGTCGCTAGTCAAAGCAGTGCGGAATTAATTTGCTAAGTAAATCCACTTAATTAAATGTGAAATAGCGATCGCTAAAAAGCTTGCTGTGTATGTCTTTTTACCTCTTCCCTCTTCCTTCTTCCCTCTTCCCTCTTCCCTCTTCCTTCTTCCTTCTTTACGATATCTTTGCAAATTTTGTAGTATTTTTTACGACTCATTCAAAAAACCTGAGCTAGAGTAGAAGTATAAACCTTCTTAAGGCAAAACTTAAGAGGGGAGCAAGGCTTAAAGGAGAATAATTCATGAAAACCATATTAGAATCCATTCATTTGGACTATGCTTTCATGTTTACTTTTAAGAAGGTAAACTCGATTAAGCTAGAAGGTTTCAAGCCATTTTTTAACGATATGCCTGTAGATCCTTATATTAAAGGCAAGTATCGTTCGAGAAGATTGTCGCGGTTTGTCGTGAACGGGAATGAGTTAGTTAAGTTACCTCACGGCTATTTGTTTCAAAGCAAAGAGTACAATCCGGTGGTGGGCGACATCCGGCGGGAATTTGCTGAATTGGACGATCGGCTAATTGCGCTCGATAACTTCAAACAACTGATTTTTGCTTTCTTCGATTCATGCAAAATTCACCCGGAAGCTGAAATCGGAGTGCATCAAATCAGGACGAGTTGTTCGCCGAAAAATTTCGGCAACCCCGCACCGGAAGGCATTCACCAAGACGGTACTGATTTTATCGCGATTTTCTCGGTCGATCGCACTAATATTGTGGGCGGGGAAACGCATTTGTATTTGGCGAAGAAAGAGAAGCCTGTTTTTAATAAAATTCTGCATCCGGGAGAATTGCTGTTAGTCAACGATCACGAGTTTTTTCACTTTACTACGCCGATTAAACCGGAAGTGGAAGGAGTCGGAACTAGGGATGTCTTTGTGATCACTTCTCCTAGTTTGCTTACTGATTGAGGATGAGGTATGTTGTTGCGCTTTAGCGCTAAAGCGCAACTATAGCGGTTCTCAGAAAGGTGAGGTACGTTGTTGGGCTTCAGCCCTCTTAGCGGGACTGGTTACATAACGTATCAGTCATACCTCACTTTTTGAAAAAGGCTATACCTTTGGAGCGCTGAAGCGCAACTACGTACCTTTAGAGCGCTGAAGCGCAACTACGTACCTTTGGAGCGCTGAAGCGCAACTACGTACCTAAGAGCGCTGAAGCGCAACTACGTACCTTTGGAGCGCTGAAGCGCAACTACGTACCTTTGGAGCGCTGAAGCGCAACTACGTACCTAAGAGCGCTGAAGCGCAACTACGTACCTTTGGATAGGTTTAGGAGTTATCGAAATTTGCGTTCAGACTCTAGAATTGGAACATCATTAATGCTGGCTTCACGTCTTCGCATTAACCCATTTTCGGCAAATTCCCACTGTTCGTTTCCATAGGCGCGATACCAGTAGCCTGAATCATCATGCCATTCATACTCGAAGCGGACAGAAATCCGATTATCTGTAAAACTCCACAGTTCTTTCTTTAAACGGTAATCTAATTCTTTTGCCCATTTTCGTGTTAAAAAAGCTTTGATTTGTTCCCGTCCGCTGAAGAATTCCGCGCGGTTTCTCCACTCAGAATCTTCTGTATAAGCTAGGGCTACTCGTTCGGGATCGCGGGTATTCCAGGCATCTTCGGCAGCTTGAACTTTGGCTTTTGCTGTTTCTAGCGTAAAGGGCGGTAGAGGTGGTTTGGTTTCCATAAGCTTTGTTGTTTGTGACTGGAAGGAAGTCCGCTAGACTTACGATTTGTGCGAAATAATTGGGATTGCCCTAGTATAGAACTCGAATTGCGATCGTTCCCAATCCCAAATCTAAAATCGTACTAAGTTCCTACTTTTAATTTCTGCATAGTTTTCTGAAATCTCCTCAGCAGAAATGCTAGAAACAGCCATTGAGCAAGAATTCCCAATCCCACAAAAGGTATTGCTGTTGGTTTGTAGAACTGCCAAAACCCATAGCCGAATAGCGTCCAAAGTGCGGCGGTTGCAGGAATGCGATCGGGGATGAGTTCCCAATATAGGAGCATTCCGGGAGCAAGGAGCAACCAAATGCTGAATCCACAGCTCGCCCATCCCATTGGATTGCGAACTTTCGTCGCACAAACTTGTTGCACGAAGGTGGCGGATATTAAGATCGTATTTGTCGTACACAGAACTAAAAGACCTGTTTCTACAAGTTTTTTAGTGCCGATACCTATCCAAAATAGCCAAGGTACTAACAGCGCACTTGCTACGATTAGATGGATAATAACAGCCACTAACAGAGGGCTTCGATCCGACCAAATTAAGCTTTGCCAGCCGGGAGAATCATAGCGTACCCACTCTAATAAAGCTTGGCGTTGAGGGCAGATAGCAAGCATTAAAACCAGCAGCAGCATAACGGTCAAAACGTACATCGAGATAGCTGCCAAGGTGGCGTTCTGCTCATCCACCACGCTTGTGGGTAGGAAAAAGCCTAGAGCGAGAACTTCTACACCAGCTAAAATGGCATAACTTTGCCGTTTGCCGATCGCAGTCGATCGAGGTTTGTTGAAATTCCGCAACAATATTCGCCACAGCAAAAACGCAGTAGTGCCTAACACCACTAAACTAAAAGTATGAGACACCACACCTATGTTGTTAATCGGGAGCAAAAACCACGAAACAACAGGATGTGGGTATCCGAATATTTCTGAATTCGCCAACAGCGGCCGCCATGTGATGGCGGTGTTCCAGCTCATGTACAATGGGGCGATCGCGCAACAGGCGATCGCCCCAACTCCAAAGGCTGTTGCCTGTGGTGGGTTCCCTGTTCTCTGTGTTTCACTTACCAGCCCGCAGAGCATCACTACGCTGTAGCATATAGCGCATCCAAGTGCGAGCATCAGATAGACGCTGGCAATCAGGGGCAGCGAAATCCCCGCTTGCAAGCCGGCCAAGCAGTGCAGGGGAACCATCAGCCCTAGGAAAATATACAGCAGTACGGGAACGCCCAGCATTTTACCCAGCAGAATCTGCCACGCCGGACACGGACTCAGCCGAATAAAATTCAGAGTTCCCCGTTTCTGTTCCTGTCCGATGTCGTTGACTATCCAATAACTTCCGAGGGTAAATGTTACATAGGGCAGCATCCAAGTGATGATTTGCCACAAGTCCAGCCAGCCGTCTGAAAAGAGGCGGGAATTTGGCGAGGCAATCAGCAGTAAAATAATTTGGAAGATGACCGAAAATGAGACCGCTGCAATGACTGTGTGGGGTTTGAGTCTACCGCGAAGTTCCCGCAGCAGTTGCGGGTTCCAGTTACCTAAACGATCGATCAAAACTGAGTTTGTCATCGGGGAATAGATAGATAGGATTGTTGGCTGTTTCTGTTCGCTTTGCTGTCTGTTCCTCAGTCCCGGTAAAACCAATTCAAATTTTTTCGGTACTGGAAGCGGGCGATCGCACGCTCAGTATAACTCCGAGGCCATCAGATTCGATCTCAATCCTCAGCATCCGGATCGATGCCCATTGCTCGCAGTCGATCGGCTAACTGGGCGGCTTTTCGCTCCGCTTGTTCGGCTTTTCGCTCTGCTTGTTGGGCTTTTCGCTCTGCTTGTTCGGCTCTTTGCCGTTCTTGCTCGACTCTAGCCCGCTCAATTTCAACTTGTTCGGAGCCAATTAACAGCAAATTACCCTGGGAATCCCACCACCGCAGCCAAAGCATTTCTTGATTTTGATAACTTCCCTGCCAAAGTCCCAATTCTACATCTAATACAGGAATGGGATAGTGACCGCGTTCGTTTGGCTCGATCCTGCGATAGACAAAATCTATCAGGTGATAGACTTCTAAATTGCCCGTTTTAATTTCATAAATGCCGTAGTAAGGAATGCGGATAATTCTTTCGTAAACCCAAAACTTACCCGGTTTAGTTGTAGTACCGTCAGCGGCTACAGCTAGCGGAGTGCGATCGCGCTCTTCATCTCCATTCCCGCTAGCAAACTCTAAAGCAATGAACGGAGCCATGTGTTCCCGCCAAAGTACATAAGAACGGCGATAACCGTCGATTGTTGGCGGTACGTTGGGCACATAAAACCAATCCGGTGCTTCTGCGCCTCGCTCTGGCGGGTCAGTTTCTCGCCAGTAAATTCCGCAATCTTGCCCGATCGCATATTGTCCGTCTGGATGCAGCCGCTCTACCACCGACGCGATCGAATCTGTCAGAATGATACTCTGCGGATGCTCCTGAAAATTCTTCACAAATGTACCGTCTTCCTCTGGCAGTTGGGTATGATCGGGGAATGCAGGAGGCAAACCTGTAGCAGTTATTGTCTCGTTCATCGTCGTTTCCCGTGCATTTATTGTCAATTGTAATCCGAAATTTTAGAGTCATCTAATTTGACAATTCAGCTAATATTAGCAACCGCCAGCTATTGTCATGGTAAAATTGCACGCTGCACACCCTACAGACAGATTATGTGCATCAAGGACTATTTTTCCTTCTTCCCTCTTCCTTCGAGCAACAGTCAACAGTCACCAGTCAACAGCCAACTCAGTTAATATCAAATAAAGCAAGCCAACCACAGCGGAAGCATCAACAGCAAACCGACAGAAGTGAGGGCGATACTGCTAGCTAACAAATCGCGATCGAGTTCATATATTTCTGCTAAAATTAGCACCGAAAGAGCCGTGGGCGTTCCCGACATCAACACCAAAACCAACCTCGGATCGCCGCTCAATCCGAAAAAACTAGCACCCAATCCGATCAGTACCGGCACAATTACCACTTTTAACAGCGACGGGATTAACGCTAGTTCAAAACTTTGCCATGTTTTAATAGCTCTCAGCCGGATACCAACCAACACCAAAGCACTAGCAATTACCCCTAAAACTGCCGTCTGCAATCCCGATTCTACAGTCTCAGGCAGGGGGACACTTCTGGTAAAAAAACCAATGATAAATGCCCACAGGGCGGGAACTGTTAGCACGTCCCGAAGCTGAATCCACCAGTGATTTTTTCCATCGGAATGCCCGAAATAGCTAGCAAGAAATACACCAAATCCGTAGCTTCCCATCACGTTGTTGGTGACGCTGTACAAGACGGCCCAGTTGTTGTTATCGCTGCTGATGATCGCGGGGGTGATTGCTAATCCGACAAAGCCGGTATTCCCTAACATCGCAGCTAGGATAAAACTGCCTTGGCTCGATCGCGTCAGGGAATTTATATTTAATAGAAATAAATTAACTACAGAATGTTTGCCGTCAAAATATGGCTTTTTGACGTGGCGGGTGCTCAGCCGCCGTAATAATACCCAAGTCAACCAAGCTAAACTCGTACTGACAAATAATACGAATATGGCGATCGCCGGTGTGAATCCGACAGCACCGGAAAAATCGCTCTGACGGGCTAAAACTGCAATTTGCAGGGGTATCCCAATCCAGAACAGAAAGCGGCTCAGCAGCTTAGGAAAATCAACTGGGATGTACCGAAATACCAGCAGTCCCAACCCAGTCCAGATCACTAGAGGCGTATAAGCGTGAAATAATGTCTCAATCATAAAAACTTAACTTGACAATTTGAAATGCCTCTATTGACTAATAGTAAGGCTAAAACCAGTTTGAAAAATGCGATTTGTCGTTAGCGGAACTTGCAGCTATGGGATCGCAGGATGCAGGCTGTTTCACCCTCCCGCCGGGGAACTGCGCCCCCGCAATTTCCCGCCCAAATTCCCGCAGCCAGGAGGACACAATTTTGAGAGTATCAGACATCAACGATTGCAGCATTGTACTTTCAGATACACTTTCACCAGATTTGTTTGAATTTTACAAAAGTGCGATCGTCTTAGAAGGCTCTGCTAACGAGTTATCTGGCATTTTCCGAAATTATATGCTGTGTTTTCCGGCAGTTGCGATCGCACCTCAATACAGCGAGACTAAATCTGCTGATAAGTCAACCAAAAACGCATATTAAGCGCCAACACGACGGAGGGTATCGATCAAAATTTTAGACGAAAGTTCAAACTCCCAAATTGCATCTGTGGAGTCAATCTAAAATCTAAAATCTAAAATCTAAAATCGACTAACTTGCCCTCATCAATTCAATTTCAAAGAATTAACAGGCACCTCATCCCAAGAAGTAACTGTTCGCAATGTAGCAACCCAGCCCTGCTGTTTTTGCTCTGCCGTCAAATTCTGCTCAAAAGATTCGTGGCATTGCTTGGCTTGAGTCTCATCGCCACAAGCAATGCAAGCATAAAGAATACCCGACGGATCGATTTGCTCGTTTACCCAAATAATCACGATCTACTCTCTCAGTCAAAATCTACTGTCACTTAAATTTTCCTATATTTTTGCCAATTATTTACTAGGATTTACCCAACCCAAAATTGACCCACGAGGTGCCCAGAAACCGGGTTTTTCGGGAAAAGACGGGTTACAGACGGCAGATTCAGCAAAAAGCCCGGTTTCTGAGAGTCGTTTTTGAGAGTCCCAGTGCGATCGCCAACTGATAAAATCACTTCGAGGCCAAACTCGCCAAAGACTCCCCCGCCACCCGGCAAATCCGCCAGTCGGGCATCACATCAGCACCGATACCCTTGTAAAATCCGATCGCCAATTCATTCCAATCAAGCACACTCCACTCCAAGCGCCCGCAGCCCCTTTCCACCGTCAACCGCGCCAAATAAACAATCAAAGACTTGCCAATTCCCCGCCCGCGAAACTCAGGGATCACAAACAAATCCTCCAAATAAATCCCCGGCTGAGTCAAAAAAGTAGAATAATTGTAAAAAAATAGCGCCCAGCCGACAATCCGACCTTCGGATTCTGCTAGAATCGCTTCAGCAAAAGGGCGATCGGCAAACAAATGATTTTCCAAATCTACCGCATTACCTGTTACCGCATCAGATAACTTTTCGTACTCAGCTAAAGCCTTAATCAAATCAAACAGCACCGGCACATCGGCGCGGGTAGCTGGACGCAAAATCACCTCATCAGACATAAATCAATCAGTAGTAAGCGACAATCAACAATTTAAAATACCACATCAAGATATTTTTAATTCTACTCGTTACCAGGCTCCTGCCTAGTAACGCAGATCTGGAGGCTCTGCCTCCTTTTTTCCCAGCCGAGGCAGAGCCTCTGAATATCTGTTCCAAGGCTCTGCCTTGGGGGAGGATCTCAGTTTTGCATTTAATAGTGCGAGCGGGGGCGATCGCGTATTATACGATACGCGAGCGGGGGCGATCGCGTATTATACGATACGCGAGCGGGGGCGATCGCGTATTATACGATACGCGAGCGGGGACGCTCGCACTATAAGAAAAAAATGCTTTTTACAAAAATAAGATGCTCCCCTGCCTTGGAACCAGTTAAACCAATTAAACCCGCCTCCGCGGGTTTTGTTTGTATAGACGCGAATTTCATTCGCCGTCCAATATTTAAGACTTTTCACAATGCAAACTCAATGTTTTGAAGCTTATTTCAACCAGCCCTTCAACCGTTCCGTCACCTGAGGGCGGCGCAGCTTTCGCATAGCCTTATTTTGAATTTGACGGACTCGTTCGCGGGACAGATTGAACAAACTACTGACTTCTTCTAAAGTGTAAGGTTCGCCAGTTATCAAACCGTAACGCATAGCAACAATCTCTTTTTCCCGCTCAGTCAAAATATTATCCAACACCTCCAAAATATCTTGGCGCATCATCATCTCATTCATCTGAGCTTCGGGAGATTGCGTTGCATTATCTTCAATAACATCCAAAAGTTCCGAACTTTCTTCCGTGCCGATGCGGTGGTTGAGAGATAAAGATTGGCGGCGCACTTGCTGGAGGTAACGAAGCTGTTCGGAAGTAACTTCCATTTCTTTAGCAAGTTCAAGTTCAGTGGGATTGCGTTGAAGAGAACGCCTCAAATCCCGATAAACTCTTTTGAGTTTATTTAACTGTTCGACAATGTGAACCGGCAACCGAATTGTCCGCCCTTGATTGGCAATTGTGCGGGTAATTCCTTGGCGAATCCACCAATAGGCATAGGTAGAAAATTTATAACCCTTCTCAGGATCGAACTTTTCGGCGGCTCGGTTCAAACCCAAAGATCCTTCCTGAATTAAATCAAGAAAAGGCACGCCCCGGTTGAGATAGCGTTTGGCAATCGAAACCACCAAGCGCAAATTAGAGCTGATCATTTTCCGTTTCGCCGACTGACACTGGTAGCGGATCTGTTGCAGTTGAGTTTCGCTCACCCCCAAAGCCGTGGCTAGTTCAGCTTTTGTGGGCACTCTGTCCAATTCCTGCTTTAAACGCTCTTCTAGTTCCTGAAGGGCTACCAATTCTTGAACGCGGCGCGCCAACTCTACCTCTTCGGTGGCAGTCAGTAGGGGATAGCGAGCCATTTCTTTGAACAAAGCTCCCACGGGATCGTCGGCAGACCAACTGTTGTATGCTGACGATCTACTTACCGTCGGACGATCGATCTCGGTGTCCTCATCCTCTGCGATTTCGAGTGAGGCTTCGGATGCCACCGCAAAACTGCCTAAGTCAGATTTTGCCATATTTGCTTGGTGTCCGTGGGATGATTTGAAAAGTATCCCTTCACTGTAACGAATTTAATCAGAAATTTCCGAAATCCATATAGAAGTTGCTGACTAATATCTGATTGCGCTAATTTTATACATTTTTATTGAGTTCGAGCCAGTAAAGGAGCAGCCTGCAATAACTCCTGAGTATAAGGGTGCTGCGGATTAGTAAAAATATCCCTAGTTTTCCCGATTTCCACAATTTTTCCCGAATTCATTACCGCAATGCGATCGCAAAAAAACCTCGCCACCCACAAATCGTGCGTAATAAACAGATAAGTCAAATTAAATTCCTGCTTCAACTCCAGCATCAGCTCTAATACCTGAGTCTGTACGCTAGCATCCAGCATACTCACCGGTTCGTCGCAAATAATCAGTTGCGGCCGAGTAATCAAAGCTCGGGCGATGGAAACCCGCTGCTGTTGTCCCCCCGACAGTTCCCCCGGATAACGGCGAAAGAAATCCTCCCCAGGAGTCAAACCCACCCGCTCTAACATTTGGATTACTTGTTTTTTAGCTTCTTCTCCCTTAGCTAATTTGTGAATCAACAAAGGGTCAGCAATACTTTGCCCGACAGTCATCATCGGATTCAAGCAAGCGTGGGGATCTTGAAATACCATTTGCATTTGGCGGCGGTGTTTCCTGACAGCATCGCGACTCAGGGCAGTGATATCTATGCCTTGAAATTCCACTTTGCCACCTGTCGGGGGAATTAGCCGCAAAATTGTGCGCGATAACGTACTTTTGCCGCAGCCGGACTCCCCTACAAGCCCGAGGATTTCTCCCCGCTCTAGCTCTAAACTAACGCCGTCTACGGCTTTAATTACCTGGCGGTTCCTGGAAAATAATTGATCTAATAAATTGCTTTCTAAACTGTAGTGCTGCTGTAAATTCGTCACAGTCAACAGAGGTGAATTTGTTAAGTTTGTAGTGAGGACTTCAGTCCTTCTTTCCTCCGATGTTAACCCTTTACCCGAATCAGCTTGAATGTGCAAAGCTGCTTTCAGGAGCGATCGAGTATATTCATGTTGCGGCCGTTCAAACACATCCAACACCGGCCCCGTTTCTACGACTTTGCCGCCGTACATCACCGCAATGCGATCGCAATACTCAGCCACCATCGCCAAATCGTGAGAAATCAATAAAATCGCCGTTCCTCTTGAAGCGCAAAGTCGGGTTAACTCCTGCAAAATCTGAGCAGCGACAGTTACATCCAAACTCGTCGTCGGTTCATCCGCCACAATTAATTTAGGATCGAGCAAAAGAGCCAAAGCAATTGCCACTCTTTGGCGCATTCCACCGCTAAATTCGTGGGGAAATTGCGACCAGCGAGACGCCGGAATTTTCACAGCATCCAAAATCTCGATCGCCCGTTTCTTAGCTTCCTTGCGATTCAAATTCGGTCTGTGAGCCTGCAAAGTCTCAATGCAGTGTTCCCCAACAGTCATCAAAGGATCGAGACGAGTCATCGGATCTTGAAAAATCAATGCCACAGCTTCGCCCCGAAAGCGTCTGAGCCGCGAAGCATTCATCTCAAACACCGACTCTCCACCAAAACCAACCCGCCCCTCAACCAAAGTCGAATCCGGCAGCAACCGCATCGCCGCCCTACCCAAAGTTGACTTACCGCACCCAGACTCCCCAACTAATCCCAGTTTTTCCCCCGGTTCCAACGCCAGGGAAACCCCATCAACGGCCCAACCGGATTGGCCCCGCCGCTGAGGATAAGCTACTCGCAGATTTTCAACCGAAAATAGAGAAGAGTCATTAGTCATTAGTCCTTAGTCCTTAGTCCTTAGTTATTGGTTATTGGTTATTGGTTATTGGTTATTGGTTATTGGTTATTGGTTATTGGTTATTGGTTATTGGTTATTGGTTATTGGTTGTTAATTATTAGTTGTTAGTTATTAGTTGTTAGTTATTGGTTATTGGTTATTGGTCATATCATGTCCCGTCATATAATCCTAAATCGTTCGTAGTGAGGACGGCGAGTCATCAATCGGGGTGACGGGATAAATTTCATCCTTACTACAAACAATTTTATTAATGACAATCGACCAGACATGATAGCAGTTAATTATTAGTTGTCAGTTAGTTGTCAGTTGTTAGTCAGTATTTGATAACTAATGACCACAGCCAACTGCCAACTGCCAACTGCCAACTGCCAACTGCCAAGCCAACTGCCAACTGCCAACTGCCAACTGCCAACTGCCAACTGCCAACTGCCAACTGCCAACTGCCAACTGCCAACTGCCAACTGCCAACTGCCAACTGACTAAATTTCCTTTCGTTTCAACTCAGCTCTCCGCAATATGTAAGTAGCCGCACAATCAGCATGGGGATGGTCTGCTAAAACTTCCGCTAGTTCCAACACATATCCGGCGATATCCGGGCCCAGCTTCTCAGTCAGCACCTGACGTTCCCGAGCAGCGAGTTCTTGCACGCGGGCCTTAGCTTGCCAGTTGGGAGAAAACATCTTGTCAATCTCGGTGTGGAATCCCAGACTTTCGAGAATATCCCACTCGCCGTTATCGCACCAAATTCCTCCGCACAGCATACAGCGCTCTATGTAAAAGGGCACTCTGCTAAACGGAACCTTTGCCCGCGACAGATAGTGACCGTCTTCGGGACACAGTGCTGCTTTGCTGTCGTAGGGAGACGGCGTGAATTCTATGCCGAGAGTGCCAGTCGGCTGAGGCTTCTCGGATTTGTTGTACCAGAGGCTGTGTTCTTTCTGCCAAGCTTCGTATTCTTTGCCCGGAATCCAGATACCGTAACAGTTGGGACACCACTGCACCGACATACTGCCGGCTAAGGTGCCACCGTCTAAGTTGGGATGCTTGCATTTTGGACATTCCACCGCTTTATTTCTCCTTGCCTTATCTATATTCCCTGTTAATTCAGATACATTTAACCCGGTAAATCTAGGAATCCACCCAAATCTACTGTGTATGGCATAATCTGGAAAGCTTGCAGCTTACCAGACATGGAGGTATCCCTCAAAGCTTTCAACAGAATATTGAAAGCGCCGTTTAAATCCCTGTCCAGAGTGTGTCCGCATTCGGGACATTTAAACGTTTTTAAGCCGCCCAACTTGCTATGGATATGACCGCATTTTGAACAAGTCTTACTGGTGTACTCTTCTGTCACGTCTACTACAACACAACCGTACTTGGATGCTTGATGCTTCAACGTTTGTTTAAAACGATAATGACTCAAAGTCACCATCGCTCTAGCTGTCTTCGTGGCAAGTTTTCGCTTACCCTTTTTTACCATTTGCTGCGTTTCAAATGTTGGCAAGAAAATTAACTTATACTTGCTAACTAGGTAATTAGCCGCCTTATTGTGCAATTCCGAAACTAAGTTCTTAATCTTAACACGAATCCTTGCTGCTACTTTTCTCAATCGATACCGCAGCCGCTTAAACTGACTACCTTTGCTTTTTCCGAGCCGAGACATTAACTTGTCTAAATGTCTGGCTAACCGATAAATGCGACCGATATCACTTTTGCCTAATTTCAGTATATTATGACCGTCAAATCCTGTCATAAATGTTCTGATTCCCGGGTCTAAGGCAATCGCTAATTCGGATTGAGTCGGAGGCGGTGCAACAGTGTCAACCGCATAGCAGATAAACCATTGATCGTTGATAATACTAAGGGTTGGTTCGTGTTGCATTACCTCCACTATTGCTTCAGACGCTTTAAAAGACAAGCCTTTGGTTTCGCGCGGATAGAATGTGTTTGATTTCCAGTTCGCTGTTTGAAACCTAATAGTTTGAGTTGGTTCTTGACAACTTCTAAACTTGGCTGTACCTTGGGATTTACAAGCTGCTTTGTGTGCTTCGCAGGCTTGAAATACTGCTAGTTGACGCGGGTTGTATGGCTGTTGAGACACCCATTCAGGTGCTGAATCCATGATGCGTTTACGCAATTCATATTTACCGATTTTTTCATTTTTGAGAATGGCAATTGCTTGATTGTAACACCATCTGCTTGCGGCTATCCATGTCCGCCATTTCTGAGCTAGTTTTGTTTCCGGGTAGACTCTGATCTTTTTGGATAGTAGATTTGTCTTGACGCTGGGAGTAGAGTCCGCAATCGTCAGCCTGGATGATTCATAGGATATCTTCAACCATTTCTGGTTGGGGAGATAAGTCTGTTCGGCACAGAACCAGGAGTTAGCAATTTTGCTGTTGACAGATCCACTTGATAATATGGATCTGTCAACTCCTGGGCGCGAGTAGGTCAAAGCGATCGACGACCACAACTGTCTCGATATCTCCTGACATGACTTGTCCCAAAAAGGCAAGAATTTCTTTGCGTGTGAAGTTGAGTCCGTATCCAATGTATTGGAATTCGTCATACACGGTGGTTTTTTATTGATTACATACTATCAATGTCTACCGCTATCTTCAAGGAATTTACAAGAAATCGTTTACTATACGAAAACAGTTATTAATTTTGCATCTGGACGGGCCCGGGCGCACCAGAATTTTTTTGGAGCACCACACCGCAGTAGCCAATTAGCGTGTTAAGTCGCTCCGCCGTCGCAGTTTGCCTTGCGGATGCTGTTGCTGGCTGCTTCGCTACTTGCAAAAACGTGACATCTGTTCCCAATAACCGCAGTTGCTTGTGAATTTCCGTCAAATATGACTGTTCTGGGGGGGGTTCTGAGGCGTCTAACTCAGTGCTGGGGACTCTCATAATTTGGTTTCCGAAAAATTGTTGCACTTTTTTGTATTCGATCGCCAGCGCTGCCCGATCGACCTTATCCTGTGTAACAGTTCTTTGTAGCTGTTCGAGTGCTTGCTGTAATTCTTCGTAGCAATGGCGGCGGTCTTCGGACAATATCATGATTTTGTGAACAAATTTATATTTATAATCAAAGTAGATTCTTGCTTAAGGTTGGCTCAGATGAAGGAAAGCCGTGCCTTTTTGCAGCAATTCCCTGTTTTTTGAGAAAATTTCATCACTGGGGGCGTGACTCGATCGCTCTGGCTTCTGCTTTGAGTTTAGCGTTGCCTGTAAATGCCGATCGCCCGCTCCACCAAAAACAGGTACAGTGTCCTAATGCTCGCTAGAGTGGATATCTTCAAATTTTAGACCCTAGTTCCAGATTCATCTGTCGAGTCAAATCTCAAATCTCAAATCTCAAATCGACTGACCTCCACTGCTACCGCCAAAATATCCCCATTTTACCCGATCGATCGACCGCAGTGGCGGCAGTGGAGTCACTATATTTTCCTACCTGCGAGGGGGGGCGACTCGCAATTAGATAGGTATAGTTAACAGAAAAATTGACTATTTTTTTGAATTGCAAATTGTGGCATTCAATTAGTTTAGTATAACTAAACACATAATTTCGGCAATTCAACCGAAAACTGGCATTTAACCATTTGTATTTCTAATTTTTAAAGGTGTACCCCATGAACGCAAACACTCTGACTCCCTCGAATGCGATCGATCCTTGCATAGTTCCCGACTGGCTGCAAGAATGTCTGAATGCTCGATCGCAACCTGACGAAGCCCCAAATCCGAATTGTACGACGGACAACGGCTTAATTTGTCGGGCCTTTGAATTTGCCCGCGACTTGCACGAAGGACAGTACCGCAAATCGGGAGAACCTTATATTTGCCATCCCGTAGCTGTAGCTGGAATACTCCGATATATGGGCGGAAACAGCGCTATGATTGCTGCTGGTTTCCTCCATGACATTGTGGAAGATACAGATATTACTCTCGAAGAAATAGAACAGCGGTTTGGGGCAGAAGTGCGACAGTTAGTCGAAGGAGTCACCAAGCTTTCTAAGTTTAATTTTTCCAGCAAAACAGAGCGCCTTGCCGAAAATTTCCGCCGAATGTTCCTAGCAATGGCTAAAGATATTCGCGTGATTGTCGTCAAACTCGCAGATAGGCTGCACAATATGAGGACTTTGGAGCATTTGTCCGAAGAAAAGCAGCGCACCATTGCCCTAGAAACCCGAGAGATTTTTGCTCCCCTGGCGAACCGTTTGGGTATCGGGCGCTTTAAGTGGGAATTGGAAGATTTAGCCTTTAAATACCTGGAACCGGAAGCTTACCGCGAAATTCAGGACTTGGTGGCGGTGAAGCGGGGCGATCGAGAAACCCAACTTGCAGAAGTCACAGATTGTTTGCGAGAAAGGCTTGACAATTTAGGCATTAAATGCTATGAAGTCAGCGGCCGTCCCAAACATTTGTACGGGATTTATGGGAAGATGCAGCGCAGGCAAAAAGGCTTTAACCAAGTGTACGATATTGCTGCGGTGCGGATCATAGTAGAAAGCAATGATGACTGTTATCGCGCATTGGCGATCGTCCACGATTCATTCCGCCCGATTCCCGGCCGCTTCAAAGACTATATTGGTTTACCAAAAGCCAACCGCTATCAATCGTTGCACACCGGAGTCATCGGCACCAGCGGCCGCCCCATCGAAGTACAAATTCGCACCGTAGCAATGCACCACATTGCCGAATACGGCATAGCAGCCCACTGGAAATACAAAGAAACCGGCGGTTCCAATACCACAGTAACCGGCGACGACGAAAAATTTACCTGGCTGCGACAACTGCTAGAATGGCAAACCGATCTCAAAGACGATCGCGAATATTTACAAAGCATTAAAGACAACTTATTCGACGAAGATATCTACGTTTTCACTCCTAACGGAGACGTAATTGCTCTCAATAGCGGGTCAACACCCGTAGATTTTGCTTACCGCATTCACACAGAAATAGGCAATCGCTGCACCGGCGCCAGAGTCAACGGGCGGATGGTGACACTAGACAAGGTTTTAAAGAACGGTGATATTGTAGAAATCTTGAATCAAAAAAACGGCCATCCCAGCTCCGATTGGCTGAATTTTGTCAAGACAAACGGAGCAAAAAACCGAATTCGCCAGTGGTTAAAGCGATCGCACCGAGATGAAAATCTCGCTCGCGGGCGGGAATTGCTGGAAAAAGAATTAGGTAAAAACGGCTTAGAATCCTTGCTGAAATCTGAACCCATGCAATCAGTAGCTCAGCGCTGCAACTACCACAGCGTCGAAGATTTAATCGCAGGTTTGGGCTACGGCGAAGTCACCCTAAATCTCGTAGTCAACCGACTGCGAGATTTAGTCAAAGTGCAGCAAAAAATAGAAGCTGCACCCGCAGGAATCCAGGAATCGCCAGTACAAATACCTGCATCAGCCGCACCCAAACCCGTACCGAGTTCATCTCCGAGCAAATCGCCGATCGCAGGTGTAGAAGGATTGCTGTATCATTTAGCCGGCTGTTGCTGTCCGATTCCCGGCGAATCAATTATTGGAGTAGTGACTCGCATCCGAGGAATTTCGATTCACCGACAAGGCTGTTCAAATGTTGAGAGTGTACCGGGTGATAGATTAGTTCCTGTGAGTTGGAATTCCACCAACCGCAATGAATCTCGCCCCAATACTTATCCGGTTAACATTCAAGTCGAAGCGCTCGATCGAGTGGGAGTTCTCAATGATGTATTATCGCATTTAAAAGACAACAAAGTGAACGTCCGCAGCGCTCAAGTCAAAACATATCCAGGATTGCCGGCATTAATTGACTTGTGCATGGATATCCAGGATAAAGAACAGTTCGAGCGGACTTGTATGCAGATTAAAAATATGAGCGATATTTTGAATTTGCGGAGGCTGAGTGAAGCTGAGTGAAGGAACTTAAGAAAGACGGCGGTTGAAACCAGGTTTAGAAAAAATGAAGAAAGACGGCGGTTAAAACCGCGGAGTTTACGGGCACACAAACAAAGTCCGCCTCCGCGGACTGAAGAAGATCACATAATTTTAACCGTTCCTTCTTCAACCTGCGAAGGCAGGTTTTGTCTGTATAGACGCGAATTCTATTCGCCCGGTCTTCTGAAGAAGATCACATAATTTTAACCGTTCGTTCTTCAACCTGCGGAGGCAGGTTTTGCTTGTATAGACGCGAATTCTATTCGCCCGGTCTTCTTCAACTTTAGTCCGCAGGGTGCTTAGAGACGCACCCGATTGTAGGTTTGTAGTGAGGACTTTAGTCCGCAAAAAGAAGGACTAAAGTTCTCACTACAAACCTATAGTTGATATTTTGCTCGACATGATATCCAACCATTTTTTGCATAATTCGTGCCTTTATTTCGCCGGAGTTGCAGGCTTGGACTCACCCAATTTTTGCTGCAAAAACTGCCGCGCTAATTGTGCGGCATCCTGCTGTTTCCCATCAACTTGATAGTTGAGTTGGCGCATATCTTCCTCGGAGATTTTGCCGCCCAACTCTGCGAGCACTGGACGCAATTCGGGATATTTTTCCAAAATTTGCGATCGCACAACCGGCACAGCTTCATAGGGCGGGAAATAGTTCTTATCATCTTTGAGCACTACCAAACCCAAACTTTGAATCAAACCATCGGTTGTGCCTCCAGCAATCACATCTACTTCTTTTTGTTGCAGTGCTTGATAAAGCAATCCTAACAGCAACTCCTTCGGTTCTTCCGCAAATCTAATCCCGTAAGTTTTAGCCAATCCGGGAAATCCATCTTCTCTATCTTTGAATTCCGGCCCGAAACCAGCGCGCAATTTTGGTGCAGCTTTACCCAATTGCGAGAGATTTTGCAAGTTAAGTTTTTTGGCATCGTCTCCCCGCACAATAATCGCAAAACCGTTATTAAATCCCAGGGGTTCAGTCCATTCGGCTTTAAACTGTTTGGGATATTCTTGTTTGAGGTAGGCGAGGACTTTTTTGGGGTCAGAAATCGGCTTTTGTTTGAGAATGTTGGTAAAACCTGTACCCGTATATTCGACGTACAAGTCAATTTTTCCTGCTGTTAGGGATTGATGGCAAAGCGAGCCTCCGAGGTTGAGTTCGCGTTCTACTTTAATATCTGTTTTGGCTTCGATGTGCTGTGCTAAAATTTCTGCAAGGATGACTTGTTCGCTAAAGTCTTTTGAGCAAATAACAACTTGTTTTTGAGAACTCGAATTGCAGCTTGTAACTGCGAACAAGCAAAGCAATGATAAACAGGAAGATAAAAAATTGATTTTTGATATTTTCATTTTTTTATTGTAACATTTATGTAGATAGATACAGGAGAAAATATGCTATTGAGTGTCAGGGATACGATCCGGGAGCAGCGACAATTTTTTGCTACTGGGAAAACTAAAGATGTGGATTTTCGGATCGAACAACTCAAAAATCTCAAAAGTGCGATCGTCTCCAATCAATCACGGATTGTGGATGCTGTCAAGGCTGATTTGAACAGGCCGGAGTATGAGGCTTATTTTGAAATTGCTGCGCTCGCAGAAGTTAATTATGCCATCAAAAACGTTGAATCGTGGGCCAAGCCCAAAAAAGTGCCAACACCGATCGATCAATTCCCCGCCTCAGCCCGGATTTACCCGGAACCTTTGGGCGTCGTTTTAATCATCGGGCCTTGGAATTACCCGTTTCAGCTCATGATATCACCTTTAGTCGGGGCGATCGCCGCCGGCAACTGCGCCATCCTCAAACCCTCAGAAATCGCCTCGCACACGTCGAAAGTTGTCGCGGATATGATTCTCACAGCCTTCGATCCCGCCTACATCGCAGCCATCGAAGGAGGAGTTGAAATCAGCCAACAATTATTAGCCGAAAAATTCGACCACATCTTCTTTACCGGAGGCACAAAAATCGGTAAAGTAGTCATGGAAGCCGCCGCCAAACACCTCACACCTGTCACATTAGAATTGGGTGGCAAAAGTCCTTGCATTGTAGACTCAGACATTCAAGTTGAATATACTGCAAGACGCATTGCGTGGGGCAAATTTATCAATGCCGGTCAAACTTGTATTGCTCCAGATTACCTGTTAGTTGACAAAAAAGTTAAACCCGCTTTGATGCAAGCAATTAAAACATCAATTCACGAATTTTACGGCGAAGATCCGCAGAAAAGTCCCGACTATTCCCGAATTATCAATCAGCATCATTTAGGACGTTTGGCAGAGTTTATCAAAGATGGTGAAATTGTCGCGGGCGGTCAAACTAACGTCGAAGACAAATATATTGCGCCGACGGTAATTGACAAGGTTTCCTGGGATTCGCCGGTGATGCAGGATGAGATTTTTGGCCCGATTTTGCCCGTTTTGGAGTATGAAGAGTTCTCAGAGGCGATCGCCCAAATCAACGCCCACCCCAAACCGCTAGCTTTGTATTTGTTCTCAAAGGATAAGGAGAAACAAGAACGAGTTTTGCGCGAAACTTCTTCCGGCGGAGTTTGCATCAACGACACGGTGATGCAAGTCGGAGTTACAACTTTACCTTTTGGCGGAGTTGGCGACAGCGGTATTGGTAGCTATCATGGGAAAGCCAGTTTTGATACTTTTTCACATCAAAAAAGCGTGCTGCAAAAGTCATTTTTACTTGACTTTAAATGGCGGTACGCTCCCTATCTAGGCAAGTTGGATTTGATTAAGAAAATTATCGGTTGAGCGAACGACTACTTGTTTCAATATCATCGGGGCGTGATTTCACCAACATCTACAATACAAATAAGATCGCGGTGTTATTCCGCCCAGATTATCCATAATCTGACAATATATAGCCTTTCTCAAAAAGATGAGGTATGACTGATAGCTTATATAACCAGTTCCACTAAGAGGGCTGAAGCCCAACAACGTACCTCATATGAGAGCTAGATCCGCTATAACTTGATAAACCAACAATATGAACGAGAATTTACCAGAAATATTAGCTGAACTGCGCCACTACTTTAATGATTTGTACGGCGACAGACTTGTACAGTTAATTCTCTACGGTTCCCAAGCCAGAGGAGATGCGAAACCAGATTCTGATATTGATATTTTGGTTGTATTGGACGAACCTGTGAGTGCTGGCAAAGAAATCGCTCGCACGAGTGAATTTGTTGCTGCTTTGTGCTTAGATCGTACTGTAGTAATTTCTAGTGCTTTCGCCTCCGCAGCACGTTTTCAGCAAGAGAAAAGTCCTTTCTTTCTAAATGTTCGCAGAGAAGGAGTATTGATTTGATACCAGAACAAATTGCTCTTTTAACCAAAGCCGTTGAAAGCTTACGAGCAGCTAAGTTGTTAGCTGGATCGAATAGGTTTGTAGTGCGGACTTTAGTCCGCAGAATTTGATGCGGACTAAAGTCCTCACTACAAACCTTTTGAATTTAACGAAATTAGATGCTGGGAAATCAGCCACCTGCTTAATATTGCTTGAGTTAAAATAAAGTCAGTTATTCCCCTAAATTCTTATGTTTCCTAAATATCCCGTGCCTCAAACAGAACCGCCCCGATCGCCAAAAGAAACACTTCCCACGATGTACGATCTACCTAGCGAAAATCCGGAGGAACCTGGTTTGCCTGATGAATTTCACGGCTTGCAACCGCAGTTGCTGAGCTACACTTTCCGCCCTTCCACCTATTCGGCTTCCCAAATATTTACCGGAAGCGACATGAATCTTTATTATGATGTGCGTCACCCGCTTTGGTACAAGCGCCCGGATTGGTTTGGAGTTGTGGGAGTTTCCCGATTGTATGATGAAGTTGATATGCGGCTGAGTTATGTCATTTGGCAAGAGGGTGTGAATCCTTTTGTGATTGTAGAATTGCTCTCGCCGGGAACAGAAAAAGAAGATTTGGGAGAAAACGAGGGGCAAAATATACCGTCTGCGCCTGAACAAATAGCAGGAAATGGTAATATTAACCACGAACCGAGTTCGGAAAAGCCACTGCGGAAATGGGAGGTTTACGAGCAGGTTTTGCGAATTCCTTATTATGTTGTTTTCAGTCGCTACACCAATCGATTGAGGGCTTTTAAATTGGATGGCGCTCGCTATGAAGAATTAGAACTGTCTGACTCGCGCCTGTGGATGCCTGAGATTGATTTAGGCTTGGGTTTGTGGCACGGGGATTATCTGGGAGTCGATCGACTGTGGTTGCGCTGGTACGATAGTGAGGGCAATTGGATTCCGACTCCCGAGGAGCGAGCCGAACAGGCACAAGAGCGTGCAGATGAGGCACAAGAGCGTGCCGAGCAGGAAAGACAGCGTGCAGAGATTGCCGAAACTCGCTTACAATCTTTCATCGAAAGACTGCGGGAATCTGGCATCGATCCCGATCGATTCTTGAACGGTTAATACTGAATGAGGCGGGAAAAGAGAGAAAGTGCGATCGCTCTTTTCATGAGTATAGGGAAAAAAGGGCGATCGAACATTTATTTACATCAGGCTGACGCACAACGATCGTGCTATAATTAAAATTGGTAAGTGTTCGATAGCGAGCCAGAGACAATGAGTAAAACTGTAGAAGTAACTGTAGTCAAGAAACCAAAGCAATTAAAAGACTATTTTGATTTTTGGGCGGCTGATGATATTCGCATTAAAGAGACCCGCATTGGGATCGAGGATATTCTCGATGAATACATTTATGGTAAGAAATCACCAGAAGTCATAGCAGAGCTGTTTCCCACAGTAACTTTAGAGCAAATTTACGCTACAATTTTTTACTATCTACAAAATCCAGAAATTGTAGAAAAGTATGTAGAAGATTGGTTAGAGTACACTCTAAAAGCACAGGCAGAACACGATAAAAATCCTCCGCCTGTTGTCTTACGGCTTCGGAAGTTAAAAGCAGAAGGCGATGCGAATCGGGCAGCAGCACAATAAATGGCAATTCAGTACCTTATAGATGAAAATATGCCGTCCTTGTATCGCGAACAGCTATTGCGTCATCTACCAAATTTAATTATCCACACGGTTGGCGATTCAGGTGTGCCACCTAGAGGTACACTAGATCCAGAAATTATAGTTTGGTGTGAAAAAAATGGTTTTTTACTCATTACTAAGAACCGCCGCTCAATGCCATTTCACTTGGCAGATCATTTAAGCACAGGTCATCATTTACCAGGAATTTTGGTACTTCGCCGTCAAGCAGATGTTGGTCAAGTGATTGCTGATTTAGTATTAATTGCAGAAGCGGCTGATGATGATGAATATCTAGATCGCATTAGTTATGTACCTTTAGCTTAATCCTAATAGAATACCCAGAAAACTATCATCGAACTAAAAAGCAATTTATGCCCACCCTATTGCAAGAAAAATGTGCCGCCTGCCTCCCAAACTCTCCCCGCGTCACAGCTTACGAAATTGTCCAACTCAAACCTCAAATTCCCAACTGGAATTTGATTGAAAAAAATGGCATTCCCCAGTTAGAGCGCACTTACAAGTTCCCGGATTTCAAAAGTGCGATCGCCTTTACTAACAGTGTAGGCGAAGCAGCAGAAACTGAAGGGCATCACCCCGCACTGTTAACCGAGTGGGGAAAAGTTACTGTTACTTGGTGGACTCACTCGATTTCGGGACTGCACCGCAATGATTTTATTATGGCCGCGAGAACAGATGCGATCGCACATCAATTCTCAACCTAAAATCAGATCTATCGGCTAATGATAGTTTCAGATGTCGGAGCGCCGAATACGGGTGAATGTTGTTGATTCGTATTCAACAATTCCAGATTCAGGCGGTAGCCGACATTCCGCACAGTTTGAATTAGACTCGGCTGTCGCGGGTCGATTTCGATTTTTTTCCGCAGAGAGAGTACGTGAGTGTCGATCGTGCGCGGGTTGTCAATCGCATCCGGCCACGCCCGACGCAGCAAATCGGAGCGCGACAAAGGCACTCCTCCAGCTTGAGCCAGCACGTACAGCAGGCTGAATTCCTGGGGAGTAAGCTCGATGTGTTCCTCATGCAGCCTGACTCGGCGCTGTACCAAGTCAATTTTTAGCCGCCCGCACTCCAGCATCGCGGGCGGTACCATTGTGCGGTTGCGGCGCATCAGGGCTTCCACCCTAGCCATAAATTCTTGCATCCCAAACGGTTTAGTCAGGTAATCGTCGGCGCCCGACTTCAAACCTTCGACAATATCCGCTTCTGAATTCCGCGCTGATAGCATCAAAATCAGCGATTGCTGCTGCTGTTGGAGCCAGCGGCAAAATTCCAAACCGTCCCCATCAGGCAATTGGGCATCAAGAATCACTAGGGTTGGCTGGCGGCTGAAAAATATTTCCCTAGCATGACTGATATCCGCTGATTGGTGCACCCAGTGACCGACTTGCTGTAAATGCCAGCCCAAGAGCGATCGCAGGTGCGGATTTCCTTCAACAATTGAAATACTTGCAGATCCCACAACGGCGAGCTTCCCTTATCACTAATGGGTACCAGGTTAACAGAGCTTTTGTCAAGGTTTTGTAACCATGGCTACTCAAGCATAAGCTGCGTTTAAAGCGACGAACAAACTTCTAGTATCAATTTTAAAGATTTGGTCAAATTGCGATCGTCAGACCTGAGAAAGGTTAAATCATTCTGGCGGTGAGCTTACAATGAAAATAATATAGCTTACAGCCGATCGAGCCTATGACCTAGCCACCTGCTTTGACCGAACCCCCCGACAGGGTATCCACTCCCAGGAAGTTGACAAATCGCGTAACTGAAACTAAAATGCGTGCAACCGTTCGCTCGGTAGCCGGAACACTCACTCAGTTCGATCGCCAAATTCAGCAACATCCCGATTCTATTAAACGCACGGTGAATTATTTAGGTGCGCGCCAAAGAGTCGAGCCACTGCATAGCAGCAAGTGAAATTTTTTATGGAGGGTAGCCTGTTGAGCAGGGTAAAAGCTTTTATTTAGCAATCGCCTCTCTTCTGAGCTTGCTCAGTATGAATCCGGGCAGTTCCTAAATCCCGCCGTCATTATACACCACAAAGGATTTCAAACTCAGACCATGCTACAAGACACCCAAACAATCCGGCACTACCAAAAACTCACCGACGCTCTCGTCGAAATGTGGAATAGAGGTTATCGTTTCGATGACCTGCGGCTTTACTTAGATGGCTACCTCGCAGCCCTGCGACATTGTAACAGCCTGGAACCCTATCTGATTCACAGATTAGAGGAAGAAGCAGCGCGTTACATTCACGATACTTCCAATTTTGAAATGCCACAGACACAAACGCAAGCTGAATCAGACTATTATTAAACACCAAATTTGGTTTAATAAACCCGCTGATTATTTGGGCATCGGGCATCGGCAAAAGAGGGAATCGGGAATCGGGAATTGGTTATTTGTGATTTCCTGCTTTTTCCTTCTTCCTTCTTGCTTCTGCTATAAATCAACCTAATTCAACGTAAAACTCGGTTGCTATTAGATCCCCGGCTTCTTGAAGAAGTCGGGGATATGTTTGTTCTGTCTGATTTTAAACAGCGGGCAATTGACAATTGTCTGCTAGCGGGTTTAACTCCCCCACTTCAGGAATGTGGCGTGGGGGAGTGGAGTTGAAATCCCCATAAAAAAACCTCACGATTCACACTTTACTGTCAACTGTCAACTGTCAACTGTCAACTGTTTAAGAAGCCAAAGCGACTTCTACAACTTCTTGCAATTCGCCCTTTTGATACATTTCGATCAGAATATCCGAGCCGCCAAGAAACTCGCCATTGATATAAACTTGGGGAATTGTCGGCCAGTTGGAATACTCTTTAACGCCTTGACGAATTTCTTGGTCTGCCAAAACATCAACTGTTTCGTAAGGCACTCCCATCGTATTGAGAATTTGCACCACAGTATTAGAGAAACCGCACTGTGGCATTAACTTATTGCCCTTCATGAACACCATGATTTTGTTTTGCTTAACCAATTCGTCAATTCTTTCATGTGCTGTACTCATGGTATCTCCTAATATTGTTTGAAAATTTTTAAACGTTGACAGTAGTTTCTGATGAGGCAGAAACCGGGTTTTTAACGAAAATTTCTCGTTACCAGAAAGAATTGGTTGAAAGCCCCAAGTCTTTGAGGGAGAAATTAAAATCAGACTATTGATTACTCCAATCCTCGGACTTAAGGGTAGAGGTCGCTATCAAACTGTCAACTGTCAACTGTCAACTGTCAACTGTCAACTGTTGAAAGCCATAGATTCCGGTGCAAAAGCCGATTTCTTTGGTTAGCAACTGTTTCTCAAGCGACTATTGACACAAGCACAAACTTGCGATAATTGCGACTAAAAAACTAAGCAACTTCACTTTTGGCTGCCCATTCTGCCGGAGTTAAGGTTTCCAACGCCAAAGCGTGGATAGCTTCACTAGCCATTGCCTGTTTGAGAGCTCCGTAAACCAGTTGGTGTTGCTGTACTCGGGTTTTCCCTTCAAAGGCAGCAGAGACTACTCTCACCTGGTAGTGATCGCCGCCTCTCAAATCCTCAACTTTTAGCTTAGCGTCTGGTAATCCAGTCTGAATCATTTCTGCTACTTGAGACGGTGTAACCATTGGTATTTGTGATAAAGGGCTGTATTGAGTATTTTAGTGGAACTATTTGTTAGACGATCGCGGTTGAGTTGCAGCAGGCCGGGGATAGGGGGCATCCACAAAGCCCAATTCCAGTAATTGCTGGTAAGCTTTTTTACCCAAGTCGCGAGTTGGCTGTTGCGATCGAATAATCTGAATCAGTAGGGGAACAGCCAGTTCCGGCTTATTTTGTGCGCGGTGTACCAACGCCAGCCGGTAGGTAGCTTCGTCGCGCATTTGGGCTGTTTCCACAGCTTTGGTGCGGTTGCTGTCGGCCAAGCGGATGTCAATTCCGGCAAAACTGCTGCCCAGTTGCTGGTAGAAGTTGGAGAGTTGATTGAAAATTTGGCGGGATTCTTGAAGTTTTTGAGCCGCCAGCGTGTAATTTTGACTGGAAATAGCACCACTGGCTTCTGTCATCAAACGCTGACCTCCGGCAATGCTCAGTACGCTGCTGTCTGGGGTGACAGGGCGGAGGTTGTTGGGGTCTGTGGGGTCGTCGGCGGGTTCGACTTGCGGTTGGTTATCTGGCCGAGAAGGTTGTTGTGCTTGGGCTTGGAGCGGTTGCAACAGGGTCAAAACTGCGATCGCCCCGATCGTCATCCGGGCGGTGAAGCGAAGCCAGCAAACAGTTGCAGAGTATACCATGAAATTACTTTGCGCCTCGGCGCTTTAAAAAGATATTTAGCTTGAGCCGATCTTACCATTGGCGATCGCAACCGGCTAAGTGTAAACCAAATTTGTTCAAATGTCAAAGGGTGCGATCGATTTTGGATTAAACAAAGGAAATCGCGGGGGATTGGACATATCCCGGCGATTTAGTCCCGGAGGCAGAAACCGGGTTTTTTTACCTAAATACTGCATTTGAGGCTTTAAAATTGGTGAAAAACCCGGTTTCTTTGGTTTTGATGCGTAAGTTTCGATCTAATTTAACAATAAAATGAACCATGAATATCACAATCGAGAAAACAGTCTACGGTCAACTGCTGGCGAAATCGCAGCCTAAGCCCATCCTGAACGAAGAAGATAACGATCTTGCCCTCGCAGAAGTCGATTTTCTGATGTCTAAGGAAGAATTAACACTAGAAGAAGAAACTTTACTGAGTCTCTGGGGAATCTTGATCGAAGAATACGAATCAAAATATTACCCAGATCCAGAAGTGACTCCCCGGGATGTTCTATTGCATTTCATGGAAATTCGCGAACTCAAACAAGCTGATTTAGTCGGCGTGATTGGTTCCAAAGGAGTAGTCTCTGAGGTGGTTAATGGGAAACGGGCGATTAGCAAGGCGCAAGCTAAGGCGCTGGGAGATTTTTTTAACGTTAATCCTAGCGTATTTATTTGATGGTAGTTGTTCGATCTTTGTCGATCGGCATTTTTGGGGCGGGCAGGATGCCCACCCCACAAGAAGATTCAGTCTTTTTTTGGGGCGGGTTCAAAGCCCAACCCCTACTCCCCACAAGAAGATTCAGTCTTTGTGGAACAGGCATCTTGCCTGTTCTTCAGAAATATAGTAAATACTGGATGAAAACTGAACAGGGGCATTTCTAATGACACAACCGATCGCACTTTCCGCAAATACCTTACAAAATTATCAAGGTATCGGAGTTCCCGAAGCAAGTCTGGCAGTGATTTTGCAGCGCGGCGGCGATGAGTTGTTGCTGTCAAAAGTTCCAAACCGCTTTACAGTCCGTCCGTCAGCGACAGCATCGACATCAAATAATTGGGCTGCAACAAATCAGGCAAAACTTAACCGTCGCGTCGGCCAAAGTAATCTGGAAGAATATCTAGTGGCGCCGGAAAACCTAGATGCAGCAATGCAAGCCGCCCGCGCCAGCGATGCTGTAGTTTTTGCTAGCCATGTCTATTGTCCCGCAAACAATCCGAGCACATTCTTTTATTTAACCGATCGCATTACTATTCAATTTGGCGAACAAGTAAACGAAGAATCGCGAAAGTCGATCGCCAATGCAGCAAATTTAACAATAATCCGGCCAGTCGAAGGCATTCCCAATACCTTCGTCTGCGAAGTCACCAAACAAGCAACCGAAAACCCGATTAAAATTGCCAACCGCTTGACAAGATATCCAGAAGTTTTGGTGGCGGAACCCAATATTATCCTAGAAACTCAGCAACATTATACACCCCGCGATCCGCTTTATCCCAAACAGTGGTATCTCAATAACAAAGGCGGTGACGGAGTTGTCAGCGGCGCTCAAATTTATGCAGAACCAGCTTGGGATATGACTCGCGGCGTGCGATCGATCGTAATTGCGATCGCCGATGATTCAGTCGATCTGACGCACCCCGATTTTCAAGGCCAAGGCAAAATCGTCTCGCCCATCGATTTCAAAGACGGCGACACTTCCCCGATGCCGGTTGCTGAATCGGACAACCACGGGACAAGTTGCGCCGGTGTCGCCGCTGCGGAAGAAAACGGTAAAGGTACTGTCGGCGTCGCCCCCGGATGCGCCGTGATGCCGATCCGTACCACGGGTTTTCTCGATGACGAGTCGATCGAAAAAATCTTCAATTGGGCGATCGACAAAGGCGCCGCCGTCATCTCTTGCAGTTGGGGGCCTGGGGCAGTTTACTATCCGCTTTCCCTACGCCAAAGCGCCGCTATCACCAAAGCAGCAACCCAAGGGCGGGGCGGCAGAGGCTGCGTGATTCTGTTTGCTGCGGGGAATGCCAACCGCCCCGTTAACGGGACTGTGGACGAGAAAGGCTGGCCAAATAACGTTGTGGGCGGCAAAACTAATTGGCTAGCAGGATTTGCCGTACACCCCGATGTAATTGCGGTGTCTGCTTCCACTTCCCTCAACAAAAAAGCAGCCTACAGCAATTGGGGCACCAGCATCTCGGTTTGCGCGCCCAGCAACAACGCACCGCCTGGAACCTGGCTACCAGAAACCGGATTTATTGCGACTGCGCCGGAGGTGTCGGAGTATTTGCCAGGTTTGGGGGTGTTTACTGCCGATCGCGTCGGGGTTGCCGGCTACGACTCGGGGGACTACACCGATAGCTTTGGCGGCACTTCCAGCGCCACTCCAGTAGTCGCTGGAGTGGCAGGTTTAGTGCTTTCGGCAAACCCTCGTTTGACGGCGCGGGAAGTGCGGGGAATTCTCGAACAAACTGCTGACAAAATTGTCGATGCCGATGCCGATCCGCAGTTGGGGAATCGCCTGGGAAATTACGATGCTAATACTCGCCGCAGCGATTGGTTCGGTTACGGGAAAGTGAATGCTTTAAAAGCTGTGCAAGCTGCGGTGAGAAAGGCTGGCGGCAATCCAAATATCGGCGGTTCCAGGTTCAGCGATATTTCTGGACATTGGGCAGAAAAGTTTATTGAAGCTTTGGCTGCGGCGAATATAATTAGCGGTTTTCCTGATGGTTCTTTCGGGCCTGACAACAGTTTAAATCGCGCTCAATATGCGGCGCTTTTGGTGAGTGCATTTAGTCCGATTCCGAAGGCGGCGGCTACCAATTTTATTGATGTTTCGGCGAGTTTTTGGGCGAGAAGTGCGATCGATCGGGCGAATCGGGCGGGGTTTTTGTCCGGGTTTCCAGGGCTGAAGTTTGGCCCGAATCAGAATTTGACGAAGACTGAGGCGATCGTATCTTTGGTTAACGGTTTGGAACTTAAGGGTGGCAATCCCGATATTTTAAAAGTTTACAGCGATCGCAATCAAATTCCTAATTTTGCTTTAAGCGCCGCAGCAACAGCCACAGCTTTGAAGATTGTAGTAAACTATCCGGCGCGCGATCGGCTTTCTGGGCAGCGAGACATCACCCGGGCTGAGATTTCGGCTTTAATTTACCAGACATTGGTAGCAATTAATCGCGCAAAGGCGATCGACTCTCCCTACATTGTCTAGCCACTCCCGAACCGCTGTTGGGCATACCGAATTATTCTGGTCATCTTCAGGCGGTTCGCGAGTAATATCGCCGTTCGTAGTGCGGACTTCAGTCCGCAATATGCTGCGGACTGAAGTCCGCACTACGAACAGTTTTTTGTTATGGTAATTGACCCCACATGATATTAAGATATATCCACAAAAAAGACGGTCGAATAATTCTATTGTGTCCGATCTGCGATCGATTAATCGCAGTAAAGTGTCGGCAGTCAGATACACTAATGGCGATCGCCCTCAAAACCATTTGATGCTATGTGGCACAAAATTGCAGCACACATCTCCCAAGCAACCGGAGACACATTTTCAATAGACAACCGCCGTTCAGTCAGCGGTGGCTGCATCAACCAAGGCTATGCTATCAACAGCAGTACCCGCACTTATTTCGCCAAAATCAATCAAGCTTCCCAAGTCGCCATGTTTGAAACTGAGGCGCTGGGTTTGCAGCAAATGGCCCAAACTCAGACTATTCGCCTTCCTCAACCGATTTGCTGGGGAACTGAGGGCAATTCTGCCTATATTGTATTGGAATGGCTGGATTTGCGAAGTGGCGGGGGCGAGATAGCCTGGGCAGAAATGGGACGCAAACTGGCTCAAATGCACAAATACACCCCCCCCAGCCCCCCCTTGCTAAGGGGGGGAGAAGAGGTTGATTATGCCCTTTTGAGGGGATGTTTTGGTTGGAGTGTTAATAATGCGATCGGCTCAACTCCTCAAATTAATAACTGGACTGCTGATTGGGCAGAATTTTGGGCAGAACATCGGATTGGTTATCAGTTACAGTTGGCTAGGCGTCGTGGTGGAAATTTCAGTCGAGGGGAAACTTTGCTAGCAGCTATTCCCAAGTTATTGGAGGGTTACAAACCTCAACCTTCCTTAGTTCATGGGGATTTGTGGGGAGGAAATGCCTCGGTAACTGCTGCGGGGGAACCAGTAATTTTTGACCCCGCGACTTATTGGGGCGACAGAGAAGTCGATATTGCGATGACGGAACTTTTCGGCGGTTTTTCCCCAGCATTTTATCGGGGTTATAATGAAGTTTGGTTGCTAGATTCAGGCTATGAAAAGCGCAAAAAGCTTTACAACTTATATCATATTTTGAATCACTTTAATTTGTTTGGTGGGAGTTACGAGTCGCAGGCAAATCAAATGATCAATAAAATTTTGGGTTAAGATTTCAATATTAATTGGATTAGAGGGGATCACAAATGAAGTTTTGGCACTGTTGTACCAAACTGGGATTTATAGTTTTGTTTTTGAGCAGCATCCGGGCTGAGAATGCTTTAGCTGCTTTACCCTTACAGGTGGGAGTCTATCACGGCGGCGGTTCTCGATACATTCAGATTGCTGAAAAACAAAATAGAATCTGCTTCAAAGGCTTTTCTTCTAACGGAGTTACTGTGGCTTCCGTTACGGCGGATACTAAACGGGAAAACTTCTACAAAATTAACAAATTTGAGGGTGGATTTTTGTTGCAGCAAGATAAAGATACTCTGTTATTTGGCCCGGTAAATGAGTCAAGTAAGTATGTAGCAGATTATGGTTTTCCTAGAAATTTAGATAATGATTTGCAGGAGTGTCTTAATTCCCAGAAGCCATTCTTTAAACAAAAATCAGGCGGCAGAGGTTCTCGCTAAAATTATTAATTGCTGTGGCTGTCATCACGAGTTACAGGCAAGTCAAATGATTAATAGAATTTTGGGTTAAACTATTAATGAGTTTTTCTATGATAAGCTGTTCTACATTTAAATTGTGGATTAAAAATCAATAAAGATATTGTGGAATGGGCTTCTAGCCCGTTCCGAGCATCCTATTTAAATGCTGCCCCAGCTTAGAAGCGCTCTAATATTGAAATTGACTCAATTCAATATCGGGACACGACATTGCCGTGTCCCTACCAGTCAAGTTACTTACTTTTGTTTAGCCGCCGCTTTCTTCTTCGCTTCCTTCTCGGATTTCTTGGCAGCTTTCTCAGCTTCAAGTTTGGCGAACTTGGCTAGTTCTTTCTCTTCAGTTATTTTGTCCAGATAGTAATGGTAATCTCCCAGATAAGTCCGAAACTCGCCGTCGCGAACTTCTACTATTTTGTTAGCGACTTGAGAGATAAAATAGCGATCGTGCGAAACGATAATTACAGTGCCGTCGTAATTCTTAATCGCCTCTTCCATCATCTCCTTCGCGGGAATGTCGAGGTGATTTGTCGGTTCGTCCAAAATTAGCAAGTTCACAGGTTCCAGCAGCATTTTTGCCAAAGCCAGACGGGCTTTTTCTCCACCGCTTAAAGCGCCAACGTGTTTGAATACTGTTTCACCGTTAAACAAGAACCGCCCCAACAAAGTCCGAACTTCTTCATTTTTCCAGTCGGGTACTTCGTCGTGAATGGTTTGCATCACGCTTTTATTCAAATCTAAGGCTTCTGCTTGATTCTGTTCAAAGTAACCGGGGATGACGTTGTGGCCTCCCATTTTTACCGTACCTTCGGTGGGCGTTTCTAAACCCATGATCAGGCGCAGCAATGTAGATTTTCCGGCACCGTTGGGGCCGAGAAAGGCTATGCGATCGCCTCTTTCAATTAATAAGTCTGCTCCCAAAAATAGGATTTTCTCGCCGTAGGTGTGTACTAAGTTTTCAATTATGGCTACTTCGCGGCCGCTGCGGGGTGCGGGGGGAAACCGGAAATGCAAGGTTTTTAAGCCGCCGGTGGGGGCTTCGATGCGTTCGATTTTGTCTAACTGTTTCTCGCGACTTTTGGCTTGGGTGCTGCGTGTGGCGCTGGCGCGGAATTTTTCAACGAATGCTTGCTGTTTTTCTAGTTCTTTTTGCTGGCTTTCGTAGGCGCTGAGTTGGGCTTCGCGCGCTTCTGCTTTTTGCAGGAGGTAGGATGAGTAGTTGCCGAGGTAGGTGCTGGAAACGCCACGTTCGGTTTCGACTATTTGGGTGCAGAGTCGATCGAGAAATTCGCGGTCATGGGATACGATTACCATTGGGGTTGTCAGCCCTTTGAGGTAAACTTCCAGCCATTCGATCGTTTCTAAGTCGAGGTGGTTGGTAGGTTCGTCTAACAGCAGGATATCGGGTTTTTGGAGGAGAATTTTGCCTAAACTCATCCGCATTTGCCAGCCGCCGCTGAAAGCGCTGACTAGCCGATCGCCATCTTCTTGCTCAAATCCGATTTCTGGTAAAATTTTCTCGATTTGGGCTTCTAAACCGTAGCCGTTTAAGCCTTCAAATTGCCGTTGTAGCCGATCCATTTTGTGGATCATGTTGTCGAGATTTTCTGGGGTGGCGGCTTCGAGCTCTCGGTGCACCTCCATTAGGGATTCGTGGACTTCGTTGGCTTCGCTGAATGCGCGCCAAAATTCTTCCTTGACGGTGCGGGTGGGGTCGATTTCAAATTCTTGGGAGAGGTAGGCGATGTGGAGGCTGGCGGGGCGAATGACTTCGCCTGAGGTGGGTTCCATTTCGCCGGCGATGATTTTGAGTTGGGTGGATTTGCCGGCACCGTTGACGCCTACTAAGCCGATGCGATCGCCCGGTTTGACTTCCCACGTGACATCTTTGAGTACGACGCCTGTGGGGTAAATTTTACTGATGTGTTCGAGTCGCAGCATTGTTGTGGGGACTGGGGAAGGGGAGGTTTAGCGGCGGATGGGATGCCGGCGCTGAGGTCGAGTTAATCTTAACAAATTTTAATTATATTTAGTCATTGGCAAGATTTGGGTTTGGGCGGGCGATCGGATTTTGGATTTTAGATTTTATAGCCCTGGGCGCGCGGGTAGCGAGAAACCGGGTTTTTTAGGAAAATACTTGTCACAAAGCCCCAGATTCTCGAAAAACCCGGTTTCGAGGAGTGTATGAGTGCGATCGCATTTGGGGAAGTTGAGGAAACAGGGCTACCGTGCTGTTTCAGATTGAATTTCTCGAATTATGGTTGAAACTTCTTCTTCTGAATCTAGATGTCGTGCCAAAACTTGGGCTGTTGCTTCCAGGAGGCGATCGCTAAACAATTTTGTTAAATCTTCCCGCAAACCTTGCCCAATGTAAAACTTGAGTAAAGCAGACAAAGGCATATCTCGATGCAGTGCTACTTTGTTTAGGGATTCTCAAGTATCTGTTGGGATTTCGATTGATACTGTTGTTGGGCGCGATCGGACTTTTAATGTCAGTTCTTCTTCAATGTTGTCATTTTGGGAGTAGCTGGGCATAAATATCATCCTCGGTATTATCCCAAATTGCATCTAGCGATACTCGGCTTGTCTGAAGCCAGAATTCAGACTGATCATCAGGTAGGAATTTTACCAGAATCCTTGCACCTTCAGGAATTTCTGTTGGTTCCAACAATTCAATTTTGCCTTGGCGAACGATCGCCCAAACTGTCTTTAGCATAATAGGGTGACTCCAAAATTATTCGGGTCGTATCTCAGTATATCCGATACGTTGAGGACTTGCGGAATCATGACTGATAGTTCGATCGGGCGATCGCACTGAGGGCGGGCGAGTTTTGGGTTTGTTGGGACTTGACGAAATGGCGATCGCACTTCAACAGCCTTTTTGCAAGCAATTAGAGAAGGTGGGGAAGAAGTGAGGAGAGAAGTGCGATCGTTGCCTCTATTCTAAAATTTTATGTTCATGAAAATTCGCCTAATTACTCATTTCTGAATCGGCGATCCAATTTCACCGCTCTTGATTTTTGGCTCGCGGATCATAGTTTTTGCATATTGATCTGCTTTTGACTTATTGAGGAAGGAAGCTACTTGTATAGATTCACGACCTACAGATTCTCTATACACTAGAAAAGCATCACGACAATAGGTTTGTTGGATATATTTCAAAGTAGATTCATCAGTACGATTTACAAAAACTGGATACCAAGTTTTGACACCGCCTGGAGGTTTATCTCCACATTGATCCAAAGGAGATGGGCGTTTAATTGATTGAGTCGTGCTATTGTTATTCAGTGGCTTGGAGTTTTGTGGTATGCGGCTAATGCTCCCCCAAATTTTCCCTATTAAGAGTAAAAATATAACAACTGCTAAACACTTCCATAAAAGCCTGTTAGGTTGCGATTCAGGTCGCGATTCAGGTCTAGATCCAGGTCTAGATCCAGGTCTATGAATTCTAAGCGGAGCCGATGGTCGGCTTGGATCAACAAGATACCTCCCTGCATTAGGATGCGCTCCACAATGCAAACATTTTAAATGAAAATGGTTATGACAACTACGACATTTGAAGTATTTATCGTTCTCAGGAATAGAACTCCCACAAGTATAGCAACGCTCTACCACCTAAATTTACCTCAAAATCAACCATGCTTCTCTTATTGAATCTTGGCTACTGAACACAACACGCACTAAATGATTATGTGGAATGTTTAGCTCGGTAGGGGCAAATCCGCTTCTTATTTCGGCTGTGAAGTCCTTCGGAACTAATGACTGGTTGTTGCAGGAAGGACATTTTAGTCTCTTAAATTTTCCAAGCGGTATAGGTGCTATCTCCTGAGTACAGCTACACTCATTACAAACCGCTGAATATACTATCTCTTTGTCATGCCATAGTTCTACAACATCAGCATCTATAGCAGTCGCTACTTTGTTTTTAATCTCTTCTACTTTGGTTGTTATTTCTAAATCGATAGGGAGTATTTTCAATTCTTCAAATACATGATCATGACCGGGACATTCCTCTTTTTTGTCAATTTTAATACTTTTCAAGATAGTATTTTGTTCAGAACTGTACCAGTATAATATACCAGTTCTAGACACAGATTCTGATTTTTTTTCATGCAGTAGCCTGACACATTCTTGAGTAGCGATACCTGCAATTACGGCGGCTGTTGTTATAACCATTGGAATTTTTGGTTCTTCAGATACCAATCCAATTTTTAGACAGCTATACTTTTCTGATAAACGACGGTAATCCGCCATGTACCAGCCACATTCAAGACACGATCCTAAAGGGGGAGCCATTACAAACACGTTGCCTAGAAGACTATCTATACCTGTGTCTATTAAAAGGATTTGATTCAGCCAGCAGTATCTATTCACCCACATTCGAGCTTCTAAATTATCCACAGCCAAGATGACACAGTTAAAGTTACTATATTCCAAGTTACCAATGTCATGTACGACATCACAGGTACGCCCTGAAACCTGGATGTGCGGGTTAATTTTTAAAGCGCGTTTAGCGGCTGTCTCTGCCTTGGGCTGGTCAATATCTTCTCCTTGGAACAAAACACTTCTACTCAGGTTTACCTCTTCAACCTTATCACAATCTATTATGTTGATGTTGCCGACCCCAAGTAAAGCTAAATTTTTGATTATTTCATTGCCAGTAGTACCAGCTCCTACAACTAATATTTTTGCCTCCCTGATAATCTTTTGATCCCAGCCATTAATCATTTCTTGTCTAGCAGTTCTATTCATCTCAACCTCCATCAACAGTCTGTATAATCTGAGAATATGGTACTGGTACAGTGCTTTTGTTTTGGCTATTCACAACCTCAAATAAGATACTCTGGGTATCGGGTTTGGCTACCAAGTAATAATTACCATCGTATTTTGGCAACCCTTTGACTTGATCGATGTTATGCAAGTCAGACCCCGAACAATAAAACCCCACAGGAATTAGTTCTTCTCCATTAACTTCTCTTATTGCTGTAGGTGGATTCCAGAAATCCCAAAAGCTTTTCCACTTTGGTTTTCCTACTGTATTGATTCTAATAAAAGTATAGCCAGCCATGTTAATTATAGTTCCCAAAAGAACTCCTTCTGAAAATTCAGAAACATTGGCAGCATTTAATCTATTTATTAACTTTTGAGAAGCCATGAGAATAGGTAAAGTTTTGTTGAATGTATGATGACCAGACCGTAGTCTGTCAGTTATATTCAAGACATCTTGTACAATTTCAATTTCTGTTTCTGTTATTGAGTGCTGATTATGCGGGTTCGTTATTTCTTGCAATTCATCAACATTACGTCGAACAATTGCAGAAGACTGGTCGCTCAGATTTTCCCTTTCTGGCGTCGCTGAATTCTGAATAATCTCAGGACGCTCGTCAACCACTTTTATATTACAGGCTGGTATCTTTGTTGGATTGTGATTTTGATCCCATCCAAAGAAACCAATCCAGTCCGATCCAACATCCAACCGGTTTGGGGATGTCCTCGTTGAATCAACTACTATAGCTATTTGATAAGGCTCACTATGGTAGTCCCTAAAGTTTTTTAAGTCTGTACCAGATTGGAAGACACTAAGCCCTGGATGCGAGTGATAATATCCGACAAGAATAGTGCCAGATTGTTGTCTAACAGCTTCTACTTCTTTAAAGCTTTCTGGGTGCATCGTGACATAGGTGTGTGAAGCAGTAGATATCGCTCTAATGCTTTTTTCAATGTAAGTAATATTTCTTCGGCTAGTAATATCCTGTAATGGAAATCCGACGTAATAGCCTGCTACCTCATTGGGATAGCCCTCTGCTGCGTGTGCATAAATTTCTTCTAGAACCTCTCTTTGGATTAAAATAATGGGTAAATGATTTTGATCGAAAGGGATTGCTAAACGTGTAAATTTAGCTTGGTCATGTCTTGTTACTTTTACTATTTTCATCATCTAAACCTTACTGTATTGTACGGCTAACTAGAAGTCTAACTCGGCTCATCTCAATCGATGTAACGTAACTAGATATCATCAATTTATTCAATTGCCACCAATCAAGCGCTGTCCTATTTGCCGGGCTACTAGGATTCATTTTGATCAGGCTGTCTTTATTATAAGTAAGGTATTCTAGAACTTGCCGAATCCAGTCTGCTAGCGATAAATCTGGCTGAGGGCTGTTAGCTGTTCCCCAGCAAATCCTCCCATCAGTAAAAACATGAGGGTGAAACGGAATTGGATCTTCAAATTTAATATTTGGAATAGCGGTAAAAGGATATCCAGGTGGAACTTCTACCAAAATATTGAATCCTGTTCCCGTGCCTGCTCTAGCTCCATCTGGGTTAGCGGTTAGACTCTTAATGCCATTGATCACTACCTTAAATCTCCGGTAATCAAGGCTCATACGTTCTATCTCTAACCTTACAGGAAGTACATTATCTCCATCTAAAACTCTTTTAAAAAGAAGGAGATTCTCCAATTCATTCTTAAATCTTGCCTCGCTCACAATAGCATCTCCTTATTGACTTCATATTGACATAAAATCACAAAAAACTACCCTCCAGTACCCGGCTGATACAATGTCAACTTATCACCCTCGTTGACAGCTTTATACACATCACCTGTAATCGCAGTTTCGTTTACTCCCTGCAAGAGGTATCTACCTTCTTTAGGTAAACCTAGTGGTTCGGTTACAAGAGCAATCAGATTATCGGCACTATCACCTGGATATACTACTACCTCTGTTGAGGCTGTACCTCCACCCTTAACTACTGTTATCTTCTTCATTAGTTTATCTCTTAGTTGCTTAGTGATTAAGTTGACTATTTTCTGAATAAATCGCCAATATGATTAACAGTCAGGTAAAGACTGCAATTCATCGAACAAGGCATCCAAGTATTCACTAGAATCTGCCTGTTCCACTCCCCGTATACCCGGAGCTATTTCCTCGAAAATATGCTTATTCTCAATCTTAGTTTGAACGTACCATTGACCATTCTTTGTATAAAAGTGATCGTGCATAATTCCAGGATAATCTCGCTCAAGACCTCGCTTGTCATCAGAGTCTAAAATGTTTTTTTCTCCCCTGATGATTGCAACTTTATAATATCGACCGTTTTGTCTGTGATATTTTGGTCCAGTATATGCCATGACAATTTCTTTAGTTACTATTGCTAATGGAAATGTGTAAACATAATTAATAGTAAAGCTTCATCTTTAGCTTGACCAGTGATAAAAAGTGATAAAAAGTGATAAAAAGTGATGACTTTCCCCAAATTCCCCTAAAATCTCCTCTCAGGTAGATGCCCCTAGAGTTAAAATCTTCTAAATCACCCCTCTCACAACCCAACTTCCTTGGCCTACGACAACACCTGCAAATATCTAGCAGAAAAATTCCCCGCCGCCTTCGTGAGCTGGCTACTACCAATAGACGAACCCACCGACATTCAGGTACTCAAAACCGAACTAATTCAAGAACCCATCCGAGCCGATTCTCTCGTTTTCCTGCAAACGGATAACCAAATCCTACATCTAGAATTTGAAACCCGACCCTACTCCGACCCGCCGATCGCCTTCAGGATGCTAGACTACTACGTCAGGCTCAAACGGCAATACTCCTGTTCCATCAATCAAGTAGTAATCTTTTTGCAGCAAACAGCCTCAGAACAGGTTTTTGTATCCGAGTACACAGACGCGAACACCCGACACGGCTATCGAGTGATCCGCCTGTGGGAACAAGACCCCGCTTTACTGCTGTCCGTCCCCGGCTTACTCCCATTGGCGACACTATCCCAAACCAACTCGCCGCGAACTTTGTTAGAGCAAATCGCTACTCAGATTGCTACAATACAAGAACCTACCCAACAAGCGGATTTACTCGCTTGTACCCAAGTGCTCGCAGGTTTGAGATTTGAAAAAGACTTAATCAGACAACTATTTAGGAAGGAAACTATGCGCGGTTCTGTGATTTACCAAGAGATTCGCGAAGACGGCCTCCTTGAAGGAAGACAACTAGGCCTCCTTGAAGGAAGGAAAGATGAGGCGCTGGCGTTTCTCACTCGCCTGTTGATTCGACGGATTGGTCCGATCGCACCTGAAACAACCGAGCAAATTCAGACTTTATCCGTAGAAGAATTAGAGGATTTAGGAGAGGCGCTGCTGGATTTTTCAGAAGCCTCAGATTTAACCAATTGGTTGAATGAACATCAGCCTTAATTGCTCAAACATCGCCGCCTATTTTCAAAACTTCACCAGATATATACTTTAAGGAAACTTAAGCCATGACCGTTGATGAAGCAATCGCGATCGCAGAAACAGTCCTTGATGGCGAAGGCTTAAACGACGTGCAAGAGCTCATCTTCAGACAATGCTGGGAAGGCCGATGTTCCTATGAGGAAATTTCTCAACTCTCTCAATATAATGATGAATACATCAAAGCGCTGGCGGCTAAACTCTGGAAACAACTCTCAGAGGCTTTTGATGAAAAAGTAAAAAAAAGTAATTTACGCTCTGTTTTTAAGCGATACTTGCGACGACATCAAGTGACATTACATCGAACTCAAGTAATTGGAGTTAACCTCAGCGGTGCTAATTTAACCGGAGCCAGAATATCATTCGCCAACTTAAGTGAATCTGATTCATCAACAGATTTACAGGGTGCAACTATATCTGATTATAATACAGTATCAGATGAAACTATCAAGCCTGAAAACGCGCATAACCAGGGAATCTTGTCAAGCATAAAAGAACGGATTTATCACTGGAACGATCTGCGCTTTCGCTGCGAAGAACAAGTAAAAATAGCCGAAGCGCTCGATCGCACAAACACCCTCTTTTTCCCCAACTCCAAAGCCCGCCTCACCACACCCGCAGGTAGACAAAACCAAGAACCAGATTTCCTCATATTCCACCAAGGCAAATGGGGAATTCTGGAAATATGGCATCCCGACACACAAAAAGATGAAACGCGCGATCGCCTGTTTGCATCTCACGGTATCAGCATGATCCACTACTGCGACGCCAACAGATGTACAGAAGAACCCGATCGCATTGTCCAAGAGTTTTTAGACATATTGAGTCAGAGATAGGGCGAGTGTTTTTTTCGTAAGGGCGATCGTATAGGGGCCCAGAAACCGGGTTTTTTACGAAAAGACGCGTTGTCACCGACAGATTAGGTAAAAACCCGGTTTCTTTGTCGGAGTGCGTCAGTCCATAAGGGCGATCGAACACATCTTATGAGAGCCTTAAACTTCTTCATCAAGATTAGACAAAATATCTTCCAAATCCCTAGCACCATGCAAAACACGGAGAACCTCCACCCGATCGTCTTGAATCCGGTAAAAAATTAGATAATCTTGAAAATCCTTAATTCGCCACTGACGAATCTCCCCCATCCGAGAAGAGACCGGCGTTGCTGAGTTATAGTATGAATAGGAGGAATAATTTATGCAATGTCCAGAATGTAAATCAACCCATATCCGTAAAAACGGCAAGAAAAAAGGAAAACAAAACCACATTTGTGTGCAATGCGGTCGTCAATTCATCAATGAGTATGAGCCCCAACGAGGTTATAGCGAAGACATCAAACGTGATTGCCTAAAAATGTATGTCAATGGTATGGGTTTACGGGCGATAGAACGAGTTAAGGGAGTTCATCATACCACGGTAATGAATTGGGTAAAACAAGTCGGGAAACTGTTACCAGATGTTTATGACCCTGAAGTCATTCCAGAAGTTGGTGAGCTTGATGAATTACAAACTTATGTAAAAAAAAAGACAGACAAGATCTGGCTGTGGACAGCGGTTGACCACTTTAAACCAGGGATTTTAGGATGGGTATTAGGGGATCATAGCGCTAAGACATTTGAACCATTATGGGACAAAGTAAGTGAATGGAAATGCTACTTTTATGTAACTGATGGATGGTCTGTATATCCCAGGTTTATTCCTGATGGAGATCAGATTGTTAGTAAGACTTATATGACACGAGTCGAAGGGGAAAATACAAGGCTAAGACATTCCGCCAGCTAGGCTACATCGCAAAACTCTTTGTTATTCTAAATGTGAGGAAATGCTCAAGCATTCTATTAAGTTATTAATACATTACTTAAAATTTGATGATATTCCCATTCCTGGGGCATTCATATCTTGATTCAGCAACGCCGAGACCAATCCCACGACTTTTCCCATTCCCGGTATTGTCGCTAATTGGGTAAAAGTGGCTTCGGCTAACTCCAGAAATCGCTCGGCAGTACGAGCATTTCCATTGACCAGAATATAGTTTGCCTGTTGTCTGAGATCCTGCGTGGCACGATTTTTGACAATTAATCGATCGCTCATACTGGTTGTGAATCGCCACCCAAAACCGATGCCCGCAAATTCTGCCAGTACGCAGCCGTCACTGGTTCTCCATCAGAGTCTAAACCCTCTTGCAGTAAACCTTCGAGTTTGGCTTGTGCCTGTTTTCGCTGGCGATCTTGCTGCACCAAATCTAGAAAATATTCTACCGCACTGGCATAAGCCCCTGTCTGAATTTGAGCGTCAATATAGATTTGCAGCTCTTCTGGTATGGCAAGAATAACGTTCATCTAAACACAACTCCTAGTTTACAGATAAATTTGCCTCATATTCATTCTCCAGCAGCCTCAGCCGACGCAGCGAATCTATCCGCTACAGCTTTGCCAATTAGCGCCACCTGACTTAGAGGCAAAAACTGAATTTTTTTGACAATATCGTTAATTTCTGGTGGTTGCGAGACTGGATTGCCATCCAAAAAGCTGAGAAACTCTTCCAGAGTATAGCCTGCTCTGGCAGCGAGCTTACCCAAGTTTTCAGTATCGGGAACCGTATCGCCCCTTTCCCAAAGCTGAACAGCGGTAGCAGAAACGCCCAAAAGCTTGCCAAACGCTCGTTGACTCATTGTTCCACGAGCAGTTTTGATGATTTCACTAAGTTTTTGTCTATTTTGGATGTTCACAACTGAAAAGCTATGCGATCGTACCTACCAGTCTACTTACAAACTGATACATCAACTATATTTCCCAGAAGACTCAGCAGCAGCAGCGAGCCTATCCATCACGGCTCTACCAATCACCGCCAACTCACTAATCGGCATACACTGAATTTTCTTCAGCAGCTCATTGGTATTGACCGGTTCCTGCACCGGCTTACCTTCGAGATGAGCCATAAGCTCTTCCATCGTAAAGCCTGCTCTTGTAGCAATCTGAGTCAAATTTTTCGTATCTGGAAGTACCTGCCCCTTTTCCCAATACAAGACAGAAGCAGCAGAAACTCCCAACAGCTTGCCAAAAGAAGTCAGGCTCATCGAGCCCCGCGCTAACTTAACAACCTCACTCAGTTTTTTCTTAGCTTCTGCGTCCACGGTATCAGCCACGAGATAACCACAATTCCTAGTTTACTTGTGTACCAACAAATTTGTCTGTCTTGCTTGACAGGAGAAGATTTAACAGATAGTATTTTAAGTAGATTGAAAGCTTTAATTTTAATTAAAACAGATTTGGGAGAAATACAAATGACCAAGAGACGCAATCTAAAAACTCACAAGCCCAGCCGCACCCGTCAAAGCCTTACAGCCTCCGGTTGGCTAAAACCTCAGTGCTGGCAAATCTCCAAAATGGAAGCCGCCGAAGCCCTGAGAATGCCCGTAAACCGCATAGTCAAAGTCTACCCCAAACAACATCAAGTAATAGTCGTTTACCTGAACAAGAAAGGACAAAAATGCAGTTCCTTTTTCAGCTACCGACTATTTGCCAGATGGCAGCAAGAGACGATCGCCACAATTGCCAGTTGTCGAAACCAGCAAACTCTCGCACCCCTAGAAATCATCGTACAGTACGACCTCGAACATTTCAAGTATCCAGTGGCGATCGCCGATGCAATTTGGGAAGCCCTACTCAACCACATCCGTCAAGTCATCAGGGAACAAAGGCTCAGCAAACAATGCGCCTAAGTTCCCCATCAACCAATCAATTAGAAGTAGAAGCAGCCAACTCGACCAAACGTTCCTGCTGATCCTGAGAAATGCAAGTCTGAATAATCTCCTCAATATCCCCTTCCAAAACACTATTGAGCGAAAAATTTTCCCCCAAACGGTGGTCGGTAGCCCGGTTATCCTTATAGTTGTACGTGCGAATCTTCTCCGATCGCGAACCAGTACCAACCTGAGCCAAACGCCGCGACTTCACCTCATCCTGCTGCTCCCGCAACTTCATATCATAGAGCTTAGCCCGCAAAATCTGCATCGCCCGCTCCTTATTCTGCAACTGACTGCGCTCCTCAGTACAGAAAATCCGAATCCCCGTCGGCTTGTGAAACAAATCCGCAGCAGTTTCAACCTTGTTCACGTTTTGGCCGCCAGCACCGCCCGATCGAGCCGTACTCATCTCAATATCCTTCGGATCGATATGAATCTCCACCTCATCCACCTCCGGCATCACCGCCACCGTCGCCGTCGAAGTATGCACCCGGCCACCAGCTTCAGTCACCGGCACTCGCTGCACCCGGTGCACTCCAGCCTCAAACTTCAGCTTGCTATAAACGCTATCCCCCGTGATTTCCAGAATCACCTCTTTAAAACCACCCATGTCCGCCAGTGACTCGCTCACCAACTTCACCTGCCAGCCTTCAGTTTGAGCGTAGCGCGAATACAGCCGCAGCAAATCACCCGCCCAAATACTAGCCTCATCTCCGCCAGTACCCGCCCGAATTTCCAGCATAATATTCTTGTCATCGTTCGGATCGCGCGGTAGCAGCAACACCTTCAAACGACTTTCCAAACTCTCCAGCTTCGACTCAAGTTCCTCAACTTCCATCCCGGCCATAAGCTGCATTTCTCGATCGCTCGCAGCTTCCTTAAGAACTTGCCGCGCGCCCACCAAATCTTCCTGAGTAGTTTTCCACAGGTCAAAAGTATCGACCACTTCCTCCAAGGACGATCGAGCTTTTGCCACCCGTTGGAACTCATAATTATCCCTGGCGACATCCGGGTCAGCCATGCGGCGAGTCAACTCATTAAAAGTTTGCTCTACCGACTTCAATTTATCCAGCAAATAAGATTCAGCCATGTCAAATGTCCTCCGTCAATCGATTGCGAGATTTTAGATTTTAGATTTTAGATTTTAGAATTGAAGAGAAGTTGGGATAGAATCGCGATCTTTCCTCAGCGGAAGGGCCGTAGCAACTCTTCAGTCTAAGCTCTCCAATCCGAGGGCGGATAGATTTTAGATTTTAGATTTTAGAATTGAAGAGAAGTTGGGATAGAATCGCGATCTTTCCTCAGCGGAAGGGCCGTAGCAATCTCAAATCTCAAATCCAAAATCCGAGAGCAGTCAGTTACCAGTAGAAAAAAACTACTTCCAACCGACTGCGGACAAATGACAATCCGGCTACTTCTTCTTTTTGCCTTTAGCAGCAGCCTTAGCAGCATCTGCTTTCGGGTCTTCCATTTTCAGCGGCCCCGACATAGCATCTGCCTTCGGCATTTCTACTTCCGTCATGCCGTATTTCCGCATAAAGCGTTCCACACGACCTTCAGTATCAATAATCTTCTGAGTGCCAGTATAAAAAGGATGATTTCCCGACCAGACATCAACTTGAAGCTTTGGTCTAGTCGAACCAACAGTCATCACAAGTTCGCCGTTGCAATAAACCTGAGCTTCGGGATACCACTCAGGGTGAATGCCTTCTTTCGCCATTTTTTTTACTCTCTAATTTTTGACTTTACAACCATTTTAGCCGTCATCGGACTTGTACGCCAACAACAGCCGTAATTTTGCCCTATCTGCTTTGAAAACCAGAATCAGGAATCTGAAAAAAACCTTGAAAAAAGGAGGATGGAATCTAGAAAATTTTTCTTTCTTCCCTCTTCCCTCTTCCTTGCTCTTAGCAAATATTCAGGGTTTAAAACCTCCACTCCAGGAAGCCGAATTGTTTTGAGAACTACGCTAGGGCTTAGCGGAGAGTTAAATCCCAGTATTAAAAAGCTCAACTGTCAACTGTCAACTGTCAACTGTCAACTGTCAACTGTTTAACGTTTCGAGTATTGAGGAGCCTTGCGAGCTTTCCGCAAACCGTACTTTTTACGTTCTTTAGCCCGCGGGTCGCGAGTCAAATAGCCCTCAATCTTCAGAGGTTTCCGGTTGTCCGGGTCTAACTGACAAAGTGCTCTAGCGACACCCAAACGAATCGAGTCAGCTTGACCTGTCAGGCCGCCGCCTTCGACTTTCACCAAAATGTCGTACTCATTTTCTAGACCCAAAGTTTCCAAAGGAGCCTTAGCGAGTGCCAAATAAGTGGGGTTGAATTGCAGGTACAAATCTCCCTCTTTACCATTGACAGTCAGTACGCCTGTGCCGGGAACCAAACGTACCCGCGCTACGGAACACTTGCGGCGGCCTGTACCCCAGTACACAGCGCGGCCGGTATCTGTTGCTTGCATTACTCATTTCCTCCCGGAATCGTGTGAACAATTAATTCTTCTGGTTGTTGAGCTGCGTGCGGGTGGTTAGGGCCAGCGTACACTTTCAACTTAGTAAACAGTTGTCTGCCCAGAGATGTGTGAGGCAGCATTCCCCGAATCGCTTCTTCGACAATTCTTTCGGGCAAACGTGCTTGCAATTTGGCAAAAGTTTCTGTTTTCATGCCGCCCGGTCTGCCAGAGTGGCGGCGGTAGATTTTTTGGGTGCGTTTTTTGCCAGTAACAGCGATTTTGTCAGCATTGATGACAATTACGAAATCGCCGGTATCCATGGAAGGAGTGTAAGTGGGTTTGTGTTTGCCCCGGAGGTGCATGGCAACTTCTGTTGCCAGACGGCCCAGGCGCTGGTCGGCGGCATCGACCACGTACCACTTGTGCTCTAGGGAGTCTTTAGTAGGGACGTAAGTTTTGTTCATTGTTAGTTGTCAGTTGTTATTTGTTAATTGTTATTTGTTAGTTGTCAGTTGTTATTTGTTAGTTGTTATTTGTTAGTTGTTGCCAATAACTAATAACCAATAACTAATAACTAATAACTAATAACCAATAACTAATTTGGGCTGAGTGTCGTACCAAACATCGGTGGGAAAGGGAAAGTCCTGATAGCCAACCCGCAACAGGCATAAACCTTGAGCGGGAGCGGCGTATTTTACCATTTCTCGGCGTTCGTTGACCCAGATATCAGTGAAATTGTCGATCGCCCTTTCCCCCCGACCCACCTGCACCAGCAACCCCACCAGCAGCCGCATCATCCCGTACAGAAACCCGCTCGCCTGAACCTCAATATAGATAAGAGGCCCAGAACGGTGACACTCTGCCGCTTGTACGTCCACCCAAGAATGGGGGCGAGCAGACCCTGCCCGGTGGAAAGCAGCCAAGTGATGGCGCCCGATTAGCGGTGTCAAAGCTGCCTGAATCAAAGATTCGTCCACAGGTGCGTGATAGCAGTGCCAAGCATAAGGACGCACAAACAGATTAGGAATCGGGTCTGTATAAAGGGTGTAGCGATAGCGCCGCCAACTGGCTGAGAACCGAGCGTGCCAGGTAGGTTCCACCTTTGCCGAAGCTCGAATTAAAATATCTTTTGCCAGTCGAGAGTTGAGAACGCTTGCCCAGCGGTGAGCCGGAATTGGGCCATCAGCATCAAAATGGGCTACTTGAGCAGCGGCGTGAACTCCCGCATCAGTTCTCCCGGCCGCGTACAGCGTTACCGGGCGTTCCAGCACATTCGATATTGTTGTTTCAATTTCTTCTTGTACTGTACGCTGGTTCGGCTGTCGCTGCCAACCGTGAAAGTCAGTGCCGAGGTATTGGATTACCAAAGCAATGCGTTGTGTCGATCGGGCATTTTCGATTGGGGATTTTGGATTGTCAGTCATAAATCAAAAATCTCCCACCCAAAATTGCATTAAACCAGTTCAACGATCGCCATTTCGGAATTGTCTCCTTGGCGGGGGACAGTTCGCACTACGCGGGTGTAGCCCCCGTTGCGCGAGCCGTACCGTTCTTGGGCAGCCTCAAACAAGGCGTGTACTAACTGTTTGTCATAGATATAGCCCATAGCTTGCCGGCGAGCGGCCAAGGAGCCATCTTTGGCCAAGGTAATCATTCTGTCCGCTTCTGGACGCAGCGCTTTGGCGCGGGCGAGAGTGGTAGTGATTTTACCGTGGCGGATTAATTCGGTGGTCAGCGAGCGCAACATGGCGCGGCGCTGGTCAGCCGGTTTGTTTAGTTGGGGGACGCGACAGCGGTGACGCATAGCAGTTGGTAATTGGTAATTGGTAATTGGGCGCGGGGATAGACAGTCTGCGAACTCGGGGGTGAATTCTTCTTGGTTCTGAAGAACTCACGCACTGAAAATGCAGAACTTTTTTACCCGTTACCCGTTGATTAACTTTTAGCTGATTTTTCCTGTGGCAAAGTAATGCCCAAGCGTTTTTGTAAAGCTTCAATCACTTCTTCTGCGGACTTCTGCCCGAAGTTCTTAATCTCGAGCAAGTCTTCTTGGGTATAATCCAATAAGTCTGCAACTGAGTTGATCTGAGCCCGCTTGAGACAGTTGTAAGCCCGGACTGACAACTGCAATTCTTCGATCGGAATTTGGCTCGTAGGATCGGCCTCACCTGGATACTCGGGTTTGAGAGAATCTTGGGTGATGTCTTTGAGAGGTGCAAATAAATCTACCAGGATGTGTGCAGATTGACTCAGAGCTTCTTGAGGAGTCACGCTGCCATCAGTCCAGATTTCCATAACCAGCCGGTCTTTCTCAGAACTGCCACCGAGCCGAGCATCTTCCACGCTGTAGTTGACTCTGCGAATCGGCATAAAGATGGCGTCAATTTGGAGAAAATCCAAAGCCGACCCATCATCGCGACTGCGGTCTACTGCTCGATATCCGATGCCTTTTTCAATTCTGAATTCCATTTCCAGAACAGATCCCGGTGAGAGAGTCGCAATGTACTGCGATTTATCGATCAATTCCACCTCAGAGGGCAAATCGAATCGATCGGCAGTAACTGTAACTGGCCCCTCAATCCGCAACCTACCGATTTGTGGCTGCTGGGAATGAGTTTTTAGAACAACCTCTTTCATGTTCAGGAGAATTTCCAGAACGTCCTCACGTACCCCTTCGATCGTGGCAAACTCGTGATTGACGCCCGCGATGCGGACTGAAGTTACTGCTGTTCCTTCCAAATTTGACAGCAGAACTCGCCGGAGCGCATTCCCAACAGTTGTTCCCTGACCGCGATCGAGCGGTTCTAGAACAAATTTTCCGTACTGACTGCGGTCTTTGTCAGTGTTAGACTCTATACATTCAATTTGAAACTGCGCCACGGAGTGACCTCCCTTTTCCACTTTGGATTTTTGATTTTGGATTTTAGATTGCAGAGCATACCCCTGAACGGATTTCGGATTTTGGATGGACGGGGCAACAGTTAGAACCATTAGTTTTTGACTTTAAGCAGTTAGCCAATATCCAAAATCTAAAATCTAAAATCTCAAATCGTTTTAGACTCTACGCCGCTTGGGAGGGCGACAGCCGTTGTGAGGAATTGGGGTAACATCTCTAATCAGGGTAATTTCCAGTCCCGCCCCTTGCAAGGCCCGAATTGCAGTTTCTCGACCTGCTCCCGGCCCGCTTACCATTACTTCTATTTGGCGCATTCCCTGGTCATTGGCTCTGCGGGCTGCACTTTCTGCTGCTGTTTGAGCTGCAAAGGGAGTACCCTTTTTAGCTCCTTTGAAACCGCTGGAACCTGCTGATGCCCAGGATATTACTTCGCCATTTAGGTCGGTAATAGTCACAATCGTATTGTTAAAGGTAGACTGGATGTAGCCTACCCCATTCGGTACGTTACGCTTCTGCTTTTTTGCACCAGATTTCTTGCCTGTTTGTTGTCGTGGCGGCATATTAGTCTCTTTATCGTTTTCATTGAATTACTCTCCCCAAAGGCGGGGAAACAGTCAGCAGGAACATAAATTTCCTGCAAACTGCTGTTATTTCTTGGACGGTGCTTTTTTCTTGCCCGCCACTGTACGGCGGACGCCGCGACGGGTTCTGGCGTTGGTACGGGTTCGTTGACCCCGCACCGGCAGACCCAAACGGTGACGCCGACCGCGGTAAGTCCCGATATCCATCAGGCGCTTGATGTTCATTGACTCCCAGCGCCGGAGGTCTCCTTCGATTTGGTAGGTGCTTTCTACATGAGCCCGTAGAGTAGTCACGTCGGCCTCTGTTAAATCCTTGACGCGAGTGTCAGGATTTACGCCTGTTGCAGCGATAATTTTTTGGGCCCGCGACAGACCTATTCCGTAAATGTATGTCAGACCTATTTCGACGCGCTTATCGCGTGGAAGGTCTACACCGGCAATCCGTGCCACACTTTTTGTCTCCCTAGTTTTCCTATTTGGCTACAATATTGAATTAGGCAGCACCTGCGTGCATTGCCCAGCCCAATTTTCCCGTTTTCTAACCTTGGCGCTGTTTGTGTTTCGGGTTAGTACATATCACCATCACTCGACCGCGACGGCGGATGACGCGACATTTTTCACAAATTTTTTTGACAGATGCTCGAACTTTCATCTTTCTTCCTGCCTGGAGAACCCCGCTCTACCGGAGAGCACGCACGCTGGCCCGTAGAGCGGTGGGAGGAGAGGCTGGGCAAGGTGTAGGCCTCTCCTCGATTAAATTGTATAAAGTGCGGGTTGTTTTTTGAAGGAGATCGCTTGCACCCACTCCCATTGCTGGGTAAAGTTCGCTTGCGCCAGAATGTTGGCGATCGATACTTAAACGGCGTAGCAATGACTTAACCCGGTACGCCGCTGGGTTGTTGACGCCCTTCTCGGCAACACTACAAACGTAGCATTATAGCATAAATTTGAAGCTTTTTACCAAATTCTCTCTAATTAAACTTAGAATTAGTTTTTAGAAAGTTTTATCTAAGCCTATTTTTTCCGAAGGCGATAAGTAATCCTGCCTTTGGTCAAGTCGTAGGGAGTTAATTCAACTTTGACGCGATCGCCAGGCAGAATTTTGATGTAGTTGCGGCGGATCTTGCCGGAAATGTGAGCTAGCACGTTAAACCCATTATCTAGGTCAACGCGAAACATCGCATTCGGCAGTGATTCCGTCACTGTCCCTTCCATTTCAATTAAATCTTGCTTAGACAATTTGGTATTTACCTCAACTCTACATTTGATTAACTAGGAGTGTCCCAGCGTTTGCTTCAAAACCTATTTACCAAGTAAGGAGCGGCCGATTTTAGATTTTAGATTTTAGATTTACTCCACAGATGCATCAAAGGAGCAGGAACTTCGGTCTAAAATTTGGGATCTCGACGATTGTCGGTGGCTTGTATCCGTTTTGGGCGGGTTGAAGGCGAACGGGGCAATAATTCGGGTAACTCGATCGACTGCTTGACTCAATTAACCCCTTGCTTCAGCTTTACTTGAGTAAAGTTGTAGCAAGTAAAATCGAGTTCAATCCTGTTTCTAGCAACCCTCACAAAACCTGATAGCACAAAAAGCTCCTAGTTAACATATCTTAGCAAAAGCTGGTGAGTAACAAGCTGTATTGCGAGGGTTCAAGAGTCGCCAGAGAGCGCTTGTTGCAGTTCTGCGGTGACTACTTCCATATCGCGATCGCCATCAACCGCAACTAACTGTTCGCGAGCGCTATAAAACTCAATCAAAGGCTCAGTTTGCTCGCGATAAACTTGCAACCGGCGCCGGATCGTCTCCTCATTGTCATCCTGGCGGCCCCGCGACAGCAGGCGAGTCACCAAAACATTGTCAGGTACGTCCAAATTGACAGCTCGCAGATCGCAATCCTTTCCAGACTTACTTCCCTCAGTACCAACATCACACAGCAGTTTGTCAAAAAACGCTGCCTGCGCCACAGTACGGGGAAATCCGTCGAGAATCCAGCCCGCACCAGCATCTGGTTCATTCATGCGTTCTTGGACGATATCCATCAATAACTCGTCGGGAACCAACTCACCAGCATCCATGTAGGATTTAGCTTTTACACCCAAGGGAGTTTTCGCCACCACGCAGGCGCGAAGGATGTCACCCGTAGAAATGTGGGGTATTTTCCAGAGAGCGGCTAAAACCTGAGCCTGAGTTCCCTTTCCCGCCCCTGGAGGCCCCATAAAAATCAATTGCATTGCGATTACTTCACCATTCCTTCATATCGCTGGGAGATGACGTAAGTTTGAATTTGCTTGGCAGTTTCGATCGCCACACCCACTAGAATCAGTAGGGAAGTTGCACCAAACCCTCTAAAAGTTTGGACGCCGATCGCGCTTTCGACAGCCGTTGGTACAATAGCTACCAGACCGAGAAAAATCGCTCCCAAGAAAGTCAAACGGTTCAAAACCTTCTCCACATAATCGCTGGTTTTCTGACCGGGACGAATCCCAGGAATACTGGCACCCATTTTCTTCAAGTTCTGAGACATATCTACGGGGTTGACAATCAACGAAGCGTAGAAATAGCTGAAGAACAGAATCAAAGTCAGATAAAACAGCGCGTAAGCCCAAGGCGCAGGGCCGTTCGGACTCAACACATTAGCAACTTGAACCAAAAACGGCTGATTGAGAGACTGAGCAAGGAAAGAAGGCACAATCAACACCGAAGATGCAAAAATAATCGGCATCACTCCGCCTTGATTCAAGCGCAGGGGTAGATAACTGCGACTCTCCCGATAAACTTTGCGACCGACTTGGCGGCGGGCAGAAATAATCGGAATGCGGCGAGTACCTTCCTGAACAAAAACAATCCCGACAATCGTCACCAAAAAGACCAGCAGCAGAACAACTACGCGGCCGACAACTTGCGTGTCGCCACTTTGAGCCAATTCAAAAGTTTGTCCCAAAGAGCGCGGTAAAACCGACACAATGTTGATAAAAATCAACAGTGATGCTCCGTTTCCAATACCTCGCTCCGTCACCACTTCCGATATCCACATCACAAACATCGACCCTGCTGTCAGAGCCAAAGCAGTCTGGGGGATGAAAAAAGCCGATGGAGTCTGAGCAAAAGGGCTGACCCAAATCGCAATGCCAATGCTTTGCAGAATAGCCCAGCCCAAAGAAACGTAGCGAGTAATTTGAGAAATCTTGCGCCGCCCTGCTTCGCCGTCATTTTTCTGCATATCTTCTAAACTTGGCAGAGCCGCAGTTAGGAGTTGCACAATAATTGAAGCATTGATGTAGGGCAAAATCCCCAGCGCGAAAATCCCCAAAGCTGACAGCCCGCCTCCTGAAAACAAGTCCAAAAAGCCAATTAAAGGGCTATTTTGGACGTTTTGGGCAAAGGCGGCGCGATCGATGCCGGGGACTGGCAAGTGAACACCCAGGCGCACTAAAATCAATAAGCCAATGGTGACGAGGATGCGGCCCCGCAAACCAGCAGCTTGAGCCATCTGCATGAACGTCTCTTGTGCAGTTGGCGCTTTCTCTTTACTAACGTCCATAGTTACGATTTTGGATTTTAGATTTGGGATTTTCGACTAAATCATTTTCTGATAGCAAGAAGAGAGGATTTGAGATTTGGACAAACTCTCAAACCTCAAATCTTCACGCAACTACTTCGCAACTTCCGCCGGCGGCTTCAATTTTGGTGCGAGCACCTGCGGTAAAGGCCGCCGCGCGCACTTGCAGAGCCACATTCAGTTCGCCATCTCCTAAGATTTTCAGCGGCCCGTCGTCAGTAGTGACAATTTTTGCTTCGATCAAAGAGGTGAGAGTAACTTCTGTGTTTGCTGGCAGTGATGCTAATTTACTTACATTAATGGTAGTGTACTCTTTCCGGTTCACTAAAGGGAAGCTCTTCAGCTTGGGCAGGCGGCGGTAAAGAGGATTTTGACCACCTTCAAAACCGGGTCTAGTGCCGCTACCGGCTCTAGCTTTTTGACCGCGCATCCCTTTACCGGAACTCGCGCCTTGACCGGCAGAAATACCTCTACCCAAGCGACGCGGGCGTTTTGTGGAACCCGCTTTTGGTCGGGCGTCTTGCAATCTCATAGTTTTGATAGTTGGTAATTGGTAATTGGTAATTGGTAATTGGTAGTTTTGAGTTTTGAGTTTTGAGGAATGAAAGATTTTTATTCAAAACTCAATACTTAATACTCAAAACTGACAATTTCCAGTTCCCTAGTCCTTAACCGTAGAGGTTTTCTACTGGAATTCCGCGCTCTTGAGCAACTTCGGATAAGGTGCGAAGAGTGGAAAGGGCGTTGACTGCGGCTCTAGCGTTGTTTAAAGGATTTCCTGAACCTAGCTGTTTGGCTAAGATGTTGCGGACTCCTGCTAGTTCGAGAACAGTTCGCACTGCTCCCCCTGCAATTACCCCGGTTCCGGGTGCTGCTGGACGCATCATAACTTTGGCTCCGCCACCTGCACCGTTGATCGGGTGAGGGATGGAGTTTGATTTGGTGAGGGGAACTTCAATTAGGTGCTTTTTGCCGTCAGCGACGCCTTTTTTAACGGCACCGATTACGTCGCTAGCTTTGCCGACTCCCACTCCAACTTGACCGCGTTCGTTGCCGATAATGACTATGGCGCGGAAGCTGAGTTTTTTACCGCCTTTAACTACTTTGGTAACGCGACGAATCTGAACAACCCGTTCTTGCCATTCGGATTCTTTTTCGCGCCCTTTGTTGTTATTGCTTTTTTTCTTGTTGCGCTGTTCTTTTTGTTCTGCCATGTTTTGTCCTTGGGGAATTGAGGATTAGTAATTGGTAGTTGGTATAGAGAAATTAACAATTAGGAATTAAGAATTTTGTTATAGATTCTCTTTTCCTTCTTCCTTCTTCCTTCTTCCTTCTTCCTTCTTCCTTCTTGCTTCTTCCTAAAAGTCTAACCCGGCTTCGCGAGCTGCGTCGGCGAGGGCTTTAACGCGACCGTGATAGAGGTTGCCTCCGCGATCGAATACGACTTTGACTATGCCAGCGCTGGAACACCGTTTGGCAATCAACTGACCGACTTGGGTGCTGGCGTTGCAGTTGGCTCCCGAACTGAGTTCGGCTTTCAATTCTGGATCGAGGGTTGACGCAGCAGCCAAAGTGTGCTGTGCCGTGTCGTCGATTACCTGGACGTAGATGTGATTGGACGATCGAAATACCGCTAATCTGGGACGTTCGGCGGTGCCGAATACCTTGCGCCGCACGCGGCGGTGTCTGCGGTGGACTGATTCTTTGCGAGTAAGCTTCATTGTTACTTCTTACCTGTTTTGCCTGTTTTACCAGCTTTGCGCCGGACGACTTCGCCGCTGTAGCGAATGCCTTTGCCCTTGTAAACTTCGGGCGGACGCACCGCGCGGATGCGGGCTGCTGTGTTGCCTACGAGTTCTTTGTCAATACCGGAGACAATGACGTTGGTGTTGCCTTCAACTGCCATGGTGATGCCTTCTGGAGGAGGCATTTCAACGGGCTTGCTGTAACCGACGTTTAAAATCAGGTTCCGTCCTTGAACCTGTGCCCGATAACCTGTGCCGATAATTTCCAGACGACGCTGAAAGCCTTGGGATACACCTTCGACCATGTTGGCGACAAGGGTGCGACAGAGGCCGTGCAATTGTCTGGCGACGCGAGATTCGTCCCGGCGGGTAACGAGTAAAGTCTCGCCTTCCATTCCTAGGAGGATTTCGGCGGGGATTACTCGGGAAAGTTCACCTTTAGGGCCTTTGACGGCTACTTTTTGACCGTCTAGGGTGATGGTGACTTTTGTGGGGATGCTAATCGGACGCTTGCCAATTCGCGACATAGTTTTTGTCCTTTGTTTTTAGTTTTTAGTGTTTGATTATTAGTATCTAGTTATTAGTCTTTAGCGATCGACTTTTGAGTGTTTTTCCATGGTATGCGTGATTAATGACTCGTAATAAACAAGTACAATTCGCCGACACTCATGAGTGGATAATCCCCAAATCTTAGACTTTTGTTTAAGCTTGCAGATTGAATGCTGCAAGTTAATCTAAAATCTAAAATCGACTGACTAATGACTAATGACTAATGACTACCAAACATAACAAAGCACTTCACCGCCTAAACCTTGGCGTCGAGCTTCTCGATCGGTCATAATGCCGCTGGAGGTGGAGATAATGGCAATGCCAATTCCGCCTAATACTCTGGGCAGTTCTTTGCGGTTCGAGTAAACGCGCAGTCCTGGTTTGCTGACTCGCTTAAGTGCCGTGATAATGGGCTTGCGAGTTTTACCTTTGTACTTTAGAGAAAGCACTATAGTTCGCTTTACGCCTTCTGGTTCTGCTTCTTCAAATTCGCTGATAAAGCCTTCGTTTTTGAGAACTTGGGCGATGCTACGGGTCATTTTTGTAGCTGGAATTTGTGTTGTTTGGTGGCGCGCCATGCAAGAATTGCGAATGCGCGTCAACATATCTGCTATGGTATCGTTAGCTGCCATGTGAAAGATCCTTACTCTACTGCTTAGTTGTCCCGGAAGGGCATTCCCATTTCTTTGAGCAAGGCGCGTCCTTCTTCGTCGGTGTTTGCTGTGGTGATAATTGAAATGTCCATGCCTCGAATTTGATCGATGCGGTCATATTCTATTTCTGGAAAGATTAGCTGTTCTCTCAGACCCAAGCTGTAGTTGCCGCGCCCGTCAAAGCTTTTGGGACTGATGCCGCGGAAGTCGCGGATGCGTGGGAGTGCGAGGTTGATGAGCCGATCGAGAAAATCGTACATCCGATCGCCCCGCAGCGTCACCATCACGCCGACTGGTACTCCTTTGCGGATTTTGAAGCCTGCGATCGCTTTTTTCGCGCGAGTCACCACTGGTTTTTGTCCGGTGATGATGGCAATTTCATTCAGCGACGAATCCAGTGCCTTAGCATTTTGAGAAGCTTCTCCCAAACCGCGGTTAACGGTAACTTTGATAAGTTTGGGAACCTGATGGATATTAGTATATTTAAACTGATCCATCAGTGTGGGAACGATTTTACCTTGATAAAGAACTTTGAGTTTGTCCGGCATAGTTTTGGTGTTTCGTTAACTGTCCCTGGGCTTGGTCAGGGAATTGTTCTTTGTCAGTTGTCAGTTGATAGTTGTCAGTTGTTAGTTGCCAATTAAGGACTAATGACTAATGACTGAGGACTAATGACTAATTATCGAGGATTTCTCCGGTTTTTTTGAGTTGTCGCAGTTTGCGGCCGTCTTCACTAAATGTATAGCAGACGCGGCTGGCGACTTTCTCTTTTTCGGAATAGTGCATCACATTTGAGCTGTGAATGGGAGCCTCAAAGGTGACGATTTTTCCCGATTCCCCTTCTTGTTGGGGTTTGACGTGCTTGGTTCGGATATTTACGCCTTTAACAATTACTTTGCTGACTTTAGGATATGTCTTTAAGATTTGTCCGACTTTTCCTTTCTCTTTGCCAGTAATTATTTGCACGGTGTCGCCTGCTTTGACGTGCATTCTGTAGCGCTGCGGTTCGCTAGTTGGTTTACCCTTTTTTCCGTACATTTTAAAGTACCTCTGGGGCTAAGGAAACGATTTTAGTAAAGTTTTTGTCGCGCAGTTCGCGGGCTACTGGGCCGAAAACGCGAGTGCCTTTGGGGTTGCCTTCGGGATTGATAATCACGGCTGCATTGTCGTCAAAACGAATGCTCATGCCGCTGTCGCGACGCAAGGCTTTGCGGGTTCTGACAATGACGGCTCTGACGACATCGGATTTTTTGACTGCCATATTGGGGATGGCGTCTTTGACGACGGCAATGATGACATCGCCGACTCCGCCGTAGCGACGGTTGCCGCCTCCCAATACGCGGATGCACATGAGCTTGCGGGCTCCGCTATTGTCGGCGACATTGAGGTATGTCTGGGGTTGAATCATGGTGATTGGGGAAAAGGTAATTTGATGCTTGCTAACTGCTAAGTGCTAATTGCTGCTAATTGATGGTTAATCACAGGGTCGATCGATCGAGAAAGCCGATCGCACTACGCGAGCAATTAGAAATTAACTGTTAACCCTTTGTTGCACCGAAAATCTCAGCAACCGTCCAGCGTTTGGTTTTGCTCAGAGGGCGAGTTTCAGTGATGCGGACACGATCGCCCGATTTGCACTTATTTTCTTCGTCGTGAGCTTTGTAGCGCTTGGTGCGGACTACGATTTTGCCGTATTTGGTGTGGGAGGAGCGGTTTTCGATCGCTACCACGACGGTTTTGTTCATTTTGTCGCTGACTACTACGCCAACTCGTTCTTTAACTGCCATACCTACCTATTGTTGTTGTGCAATTGAGTTTTTTTGAACTACTGTGCGAACCTCGGCTCGGCTGCTGCTAACTACTCGCTGACTGCGGTGGGAGCAGACTTGAGAGCTGCCTCAGCAGCGATTTGGCGTTCGCGTTCAACTGTCATTAATTGAGCCAGCCGGTGTTTGGCGTGCTTGAACAGGTGAGGCTTTTCCATGCGGCCGGTAGCTTGCTGAAGCCGCAAGTCCATTAGTTGGCGCTTGACGGCTAAAATTTGCTCTGCTACTGCTGCATCGCTTAATTCTCTAGCTTCTTTAATCTTGGTCAAAGACATAGTTGTGTGCTTTATCGTTAGCGGTCTAGTGAAGACAGAATTCTTTCTGATGCTGAAGACCGAAGGGAAAAAAAGTTGTACGTGCCAGATTTTAAATTTCTGACGAATGCAGACCTAATTCTACCTTCGATCGCCACTATGACGGGCTTTCTTCGCGGGTGATGAACTTGGTTTTAATCGGTAATTTGAAAGATGCCAAACGCATTGCTTCGCGGGCAATTTCTTCAGTGACGCCACCAATTTCAAACATGATCCGACCGGGTTTGACGACGGCCACCCAAAATTCCGGTGCGCCTTTACCAGAACCCATCCGGGTTTCTGCTGCGCGCTGGGTGACTGGTTTGTCGGGGAAAATGCGAATCCAGATTTTGCCACCCCGGCGGATATAGCGGGTCATGGCACGCCGTCCGGCTTCTATTTGGCGGGAAGTGATCCAGGCTGGTTCGACGGCTTGGAGGGCAAAGTCGCCAAAGCTAACTGAGCTGCCGCGGGTGGAAATACCGCTCATTCGCCCGCGCTGTTGTTTGCGGAATTTTGTTCTTTTAGGGCTTAACATGACTGGGGAATTCAGTAATTGGTAATCGGTATAGCGGACAGCACGAACTTACTCGCCCGGGATCTGTCAACTGTCAACTGTCAACTGTCAATTGTCAATTGACTGTTAGCCTTCGTTCGATCGATCTTCAAAGTTCTGACGGCGGCGCTTTTGTTTGGTGCGGGGCACGGCTGCATTTGGTGCGGCTTCTTGTTCCTGTCCGGGAATAATTTCGCCTTTGAAAACCCAAACTTTAATCCCGAGAATACCGTAGATGGTTTGAGCGGTGCAGTAGGAATAGTCGATGTCGGCCCGCAGGGTGTGCAAGGGGACTCGGCCTTCGCGCGTCCATTCTGTACGGGCGATTTCTGCGCCGTTGAGGCGTCCGCTAACTTGAATTTTGATGCCTTGAATGCCGACTTTTTGAGCGCGGGTGATTGCTTGGCGGACTACTCGGCGGAAGGATACGCGCCGTTCTAGTTGCTGGGCGATATATTCTGCGATCAGTGTGGCATCGGCGTCTACGCGCTGAACTTCAACGACGTTGATGCGAATTTGGCGGTTGTTGCCGAGTTGCTGCTGCAAACCGACGCGCAAAGTTTCGATACCTGCTCCGCCACGGCCTACGACTACGCCTGGTCTGGCGGTGAAGACTTCTAGGTCGATTTGATCGGCTTTGCGCTCAATTCTGACCGAGGAAATACCAGCATTACTGAGGGTTTTGCGGACGTACTTGCGAATTTTGAAGTCTTCTTGCAAGAGTTCTGGATAGTTTTTCGGGTCAGCAAACCAGCGAGAGCGGTGCTCTTGGGTAATGCCGAGACGAAAACCAATTGGATGTATTTTTTGGCCCATAATATTTGATGAGTTAATTGGTAATTCGTAATTGGTAACTGGTAATTGGTAATTGATGATTACCGATTTTTGGTCAACTTTAAGCTGTTTATTACCTATTACGTTTTTCCGTGGTTTAGTCTTCTAAAAGCGGAGCAACTATTACCGTAATGTGGCAAGTTGGCTTGCGAATTTGGTAGGCGCGACCTTGAGCGCGGGGTCTAAAGCGTTTGAGGACTGGGCCTTGGTCTGCGTAAGCTTGAGAGACTACGAGCTTGGTTTTGTCCAATCCTGCGTTGTGTTCGGCGTTGGCTACTGCCGATCGCAAAACTTTAACGATTGGTTCGCAGGCGCGGTAGGGCATGAATTCGAGTAAAATCAGCGCTTCTTGGTAGCTTTTGCCGCGAATTTGGTCGAGGACTCGGCGCACTTTGAAGGGCGATGTCCGGATGTAACGGGCGATCGCCTTAATTTCGGATGTGGTATCTATAACCATTTCGATTTGGGTAAGTAGGTAATTGGCAATTGGGAAAAAGGTAATTGGTAATTGAATGAAAAAATTTCGATTACCTATTACCTGTCACCTAATTTGGCTATCTTTTCGCCTTTTTATCACCACTTTTCGCGTGACCTCTAAAGGTGCGAGTGGGGGAGAATTCTCCGAGTTTGTGACCTACCATTTGGTCTGTCAGGTAGACTGGGACGTGCTGTCTGCCGTTGTGAACTGCGATCGTGTGACCTACCATTTGAGGCAGGATTGTGGAAGATCGCGACCAAGTTTTAATTACTTGTTTTTGGCCTGCGGCGTTGAGTTTTTCAATCTTTGTCATCAGATGATCTGCGACAAATGGGCCTTTTTTTAACGATCGAGACATGGTTTTGGTAATTAGTAATTAGTAGTTGGAATTGAATAGGGAAGAAAGTTGCAGGAATAAAAGAGTACGGACAACTTTTTCGTTGTTCCTTCTTCCTTCTTCCTTCTTCCTTCTTCCTTCTTCCTTCTTCCTTAACTTTGTCTGCCGCCCTTCCCACGCTTGGAAGATTTGCGACGGCGCCGGACGATTAAAGCGTCGCTGCGCTTGTTTTTGCTTCGAGTTTTGGCACCCAATGCTGGTTTGCCCCAAGGAGTCATAGGCCCCGGACGCCCGATGGGCGCTCTGCCTTCGCCACCACCGTGCGGGTGATCCACCGGGTTCATTACACTACCGCGAACGGTTGGTCTGCGACCTTTCCAGCGGGTACGGCCTGCTTTACCGAGGCTGATGTTTCTGGCGTCTGTGTTGCCAACTTGACCGATCGTAGCGTAGCAGTCGGCGCGGACTTTCCGTTGTTCGCCGGATGGCAGTTTGAGGGTGACGTAGCTACCTTCTTTTGCCATTAGCTGAGCGCTGGAGCCTGCGGAACGGACGATTTGTCCGCCTTTTCCTGGTACTAGCTCGACGTTGTGGACGCTGGTACCGAGGGGAATGTTCTTCAGGGGTAGGGCGTTGCCAATTTCGATCGGCGCGTCTGGGCCTGAGACAATTACTGTACCGACGTTTAAGTTGAGCGGGTGCAGGATGTACCGTTTTTCGCCGTCTTTGTAGAACAAAAGGGCGATGCGGGCGTTGCGGTTGGGGTCATATTCGATCGCCTTGACGGTAGCAGGAATGCTGTGTTTGTCGCGGCGGAAGTCGATCGTTCTATAAAGCCGTTTGTGACCGCCTCCCCGGTGGCGACAGGTAATGACGCCTCGGTTGTTGCGGCCTTGTTTGGTGTGCTTGTTGCTAGTTAGAGACTTTTCAGGCTCTGACTTGGTAATCTCAGCGAAGTCCGAGACGGTATGTTCCCGGGTGCTGGAGGTATAAGGTCGGTAAGAACGAATGCCCATAATCGCTTTTAGATTTTAGATTTTAGACTTGGGATTTTGGACTTGACAGTTTTGGATTTTAGATTTGGGATTAAGTTAACTTGCGAGTTTCCTGGATAGGAAGTTTGCATCAGTTAACTGGAATCTAAAATCTAAAATCTAAAATCCAAAATTGGCTAAACTTCTGGGAATAGGAGTTTGCGGATCGAGTCTCCGTCTAGCAGAGTTACTGTTGCTCGCTTGTAGCAAGGTTTAAAGCCGACGAATTTACCTACTCGGCGCTTTTTTCGCGGCGGGTTTTGGGTGTTGACGCCAATGACTTTGACCTTAAATAGTTCTTCGATTGCAGCTTTGATTTGAGGCTTGGTCGCTTTTGGCGCTACGTCAAATGTGAATTGATTTAATTCCATCATTCGGGTAGCTTTCTCGGTGAGAATCGGACGCTGGATCAAATCTGCGTAGTCGCGGGGGTCGATTTTACTCACCGTAAATCTCCTGAATTTTTGCTATGGCTGTAGAGGTGACGATTATTTTGTCAGCCGCGAGAACGTCGTAAACATTCAGAGAAGTTGCCAAGATGACGTTGACTAATTCGATGTTGCGTCCTGACAGGTAAACGTTGAGTTGCGGTTCTGGCAAGATTAACAGAACTTTTTTATGGGCTTCGATACCCCAACGGGCGATCGCACTTAGCAATTCTTTGCTTTTCGGTCTCGGAAATTGCTCTGCAAATTCTTCAACCACAATGATGTCTTCGGTACGGCTAAAGAATGCTGTCCGCAAAGCGAGACGGCGTTCTTTTTTGTTCATTTTGACTTCAAAGTCTCTGGGTTTCGGTCCGAAGATGACACCGCCGCCCCGCCACAACGGAGAACGGATCGAACCTGCTCTGGCTCGACCTGTGCCTTTTTGACGCCAGGGTTTGCGGCCGCCGCCTCTAACTTCCGATCGAGTTTTGGTGCAAGCATTCCCTTGACGGGCGTTGACCATTTGCCGTCTCAAGGCTCTGTGAACGATGTGAGACGCATTTTCTTCTTTGGCTACGCGAAGCTCTAAAGTTGTTTCTCCAACTTCTTCGCCTTGCCAATTTCGCACTACACAGTTAACCATATCTTTTGTCCTTTTTCCTTTGTCAGTTGTTGGTTGTTAGTTGTTAGTTGTCAGTTGTTGGTTGTTATTTGTTGATTGTTAGTTGTTAGTTGTTGCTAATAACCAATAACCAATAACAAATAACCAATAACCAATAACTACCACCCAACTTTTTTCTCAGGAACAACATTGACTAAGGCGCCAGCTTTTCCGGGAACTGCTCCCTTGATCAGCAACAAATTCTGCTCTGCATCCACCCGGACAATTGTCAGTTTGCGGACGGTAACTTGAACGTTGCCCATGCGTCCTGCCATTCTTTTACCGGGATAGACGCGTCCGGGAGTGGTTCCAGGTCCGATCGATCCAGGTTCGCGGTGATTCTTAGAACCGTGAGACATGGGGCCGCGTTTGAAGTTGTGGCGCTTTTGAAAGCCTGCAAAACCTTTACCGATGCTGGTACCGATGACATCTACGATTTGTCCCGGTGTAAAAGCGTCTGCTTTTACTTGTTGGCCTAATTCAAAGGAACTGGTATCTTCCAAGCGGTATTCGTGCAAGTGGCGCAATGGATTCGCCCCCGACTTGGCAAGGTGTCCCAATTCTGGCTTGTTGAGAGCCTTTGGTTTTACTTCTTCGTATCCAATCTGAATGGCAGTGTAGCCATCAGTTTGTTTAGTTTTGATTTGAGTTACTGTACAAGGCCCTGCTTGTATGACGGTGACGGGGATTGCTCTCCCTTCAGCGTCAAACACTTGAGTCATGCCTAGTTTAGTGCCAAGAATGCCTACAGACACGGATTTTTTTCCTTTTATTTACGCAAGAGGTTTCGGATTGCGAAGTTTACGTCAATCCGCTTGCTCTTGTGCAGAAACATCTATTTCAGTGTTCCTGCAATTAACTGTTATCAACCAACAGCTTTCCTCGGTGTTTAAAATTTGAGTTTTAAATTTGGGAGCGAGCTTGTGGAAGTCTTGCAAGGGTTGAGATTCTAGGTTTTTTACCTATTCGATCTCCGAGTTTAATGTCGGTCTTGCTTATTTGGGCTAGGACTTGAATAGCAAGCTACTCAGTATCCTTTCACAGCGCCAGTTAACAATATTACATGAAGTGTTTGTTATTTGTCAAGGCCTTTTTTGATAACTTTTCGCCTCAGCTTTAGCATTTATAATACTTTAAGCTCGCAATGGGCGATCGACCAAATTTTAAACAGCAGGCTAGACAAATTTATGGGACTGATTACAACTGGTGCGGATATGATTCGGGATTTGGAAAAGTCGGGGTCGCTAGCCCTGTACGTTCCTTTAGAGGGAGGATTTGAGGGCCGTTACCTGCGACGGCTGCGGGCTGCCGGCTACGGTGCGTACACGATTACGGCGCGGGGTTTGGGCGATTTGGCGATGTATTTGACCGGAGTTCACGGGGTGCGGCCGCCGCATTTGGGCAAGAAAACTACTGGTAATGAAGGGGCTGTGGGTTACACCTACTATGTACCTCCGATGTTGCAAACTCAATTAGATAATTTGCCGCCAAAATCAAAAGGACTGGTGCTTTGGATTATTGAAGGGCAGGTTTTGTCGAGTCAGGAAGTTGAGTATTTGACTGTTTTGCCGACGCTAGAGCCGCGAGTTAAAATAGCAGTAGAGATGGGGGGCGATCGAGCTTTTAGCTGGAAGCCGCTTAAAAACGCTTTAGTTGCAGCTTAAATTCGGGTATTTGCGATCGCAAATCAACTAAAAAAACGCAGCGAGCAAAATCAAGCTCAACCGCTTATGCTCGCTGGTTTTGCTCTTTTTTGGAAAAACTTCTTAATTAACAGGAAAAATCTTATGCTTCAGAACCGCGATTATACAATCATCATTGACAAAAGCGGCAGTATGTACACCAAAGACCAGATGGGAGGAAAAAGTCGCTGGGCGCTGATGCAAGAATCGACTGTCGCACTGGCGAATAAATGCGAAGAACTTGACCCAGACGGCATCACAGTTTACGTTTTTTCTGGTCGCTTCAAACGCTACGAAAATGTAACATCAGCTAAAGTAGTGCAAATCTTCCAAGAAAACGAACCTTCCGGGACTACAAATTTGGCTGCGGTGCTGCTAGATTCTCTCAACAATTATTTTCAGCGCAAAGCATCCGGTAAGACCAAGCCAAATGGCGAAACCATATTAGTGGTGACGGACGGCGAACCGGACGATCGCAAGGAAGTAATGAAAACAATTATAGAGGCATCGCGGAAGCTCGATCGAGATGAAGAGCTGGCGATTTCCTTCATTCAAGTAGGGAATGCCCCGGAAGCGACTAAGTTTCTCAAGATATTGGATGACGAACTGCAAAGCGCCGGAGCTAAATTCGATATCGTTGATACAGTGACGATGGATGATATCGAAGGAATGACCCTGACGGAAGTATTGCTGAATGCAATAACTGATTGAGGAGGCTGCGGGTTGTTTGCGGGACTATATTTGTGCCTGGTTGCTGGGCAGGATTTTTTAAAGGGGGTTTTAAGTCATGGAATCGATCGATCGCCTGTTAGCTGAACTTAGGGCAGAATATCAAGCATCTCAAAAAAATCGCGACGCGCCAAGTCAGCCGCCAGTGGAAGCACAACCGCTTTCCCAACCAGCAGCAGTGCCGTCAAATCAAACTTTTAAAACAGCAGATATCAAGTATTCTGGTACTTTTGACAAGGATTTAGCTGAAATCAAGGCTGAATACGAAGCACAAAATAAAGCTCAGGAAGTGGCTGCACAACAACCGCTTCAGCCTCTGCACGAAGCAGAAAATAAACCTCAGGAAGTGACGGCACTAGCACCGAAGCCAGCAGAAAAGATTGTGCAGTCAGAGTTAGACGTACAAACGCACAGGCAGAAAGTTAGGCAAGCTCAGGTTTGGCTGAAGAATTTGGATAAAAATTCCGATGAGAGATATTGGTTCGATCAGTTTGCTTTTAAGTATAGTTCGAGGATAGATGCGGCGATCGACTATTTGCAAGCTGTGAATGAGTTTGATTGAAAAGGTTTGTAGTGAGGACTTTAGTCCTTCTTTAATGCGGACTGAAGTCCTCACTACCAACCCAAGAGAGAAGGTTTGTAGTGAGGACTTTAGTCCTTCTTGAATGCGGACTAAAGTCCTGACTACGAACCGAATGGTCGATCGTCTTTTGGAACAGATGTAGGATTCAGCAGAAATGAAGCCGATCTTTTTGCTGTACTTTCAGATAGCTTAATTTGTTTGAATTCAACAATACCATCGGCTATAAAAGAATCTCTCAAGGCCGCCTTTTCTCCGCTGTTAAAAACAGTTTCGTAAAATACTTCGCGAATGCCGGCGGAAATAATTAATTTCAAACAATAAATGCAGGGTTCTAAAGTCACATAAATGCTAGCTCCAGCCGTAGATATGCCGTGTTTGGCAGCAGTGGCGATCGCATTTGCTTCAGCGTGAACCGCCCGCGACGGCAAAGTTTTGCTAGCATCGCAACTGCTCAAACCCGGATAGCAGAAGCCTTGAGCCGTGCAGTGTACCGAACCTGAGGGGGAACCGTTGTAACCCGTAGCTAAAACTTGCCTGTTTTTAGCGATTACCGCGCCGACGGGAAATGCCAGACAAGTCGATCGCGTTGCGGCCAATTTTGCCAACATCAAAAAGTATTCATCCCAATTTGGTCTTTGATAGGTTTTATTCATAAGCTGCTGTATTTTTTTCTGTTCCAAAACGTTTTTAAGTTGGTTCAAAGCATCTTCATAAGTCTGAAACTGAACTTCAGCAATTACTGTAGGGATACCCAGTGGAAATCTTGATATAACTTTATCTTTTTCATAAATAATCACAATAGGAATATTATTCATTTCAGCATAAGCTAGCTCCATTCCCACACCAAAAGAGAAGGAGCCAAGGTAAGCAATGACTAAATCTGATGTACTAACTTGATGTTTGTCTCTCTCAAATACTTGGCTAGGACTAATGTCAGGGTTATTGATGGGATCGGTATACATATGTGGAACATACGCTTGAAAACCTATTTCTTGGCAAAGCAGACCAATGGCTTCATAGAAACTCTTGACTTCTGCTGGTTTCTCAATTCCTGTTAAAGCACCAGATATATATACTTTGTTCATTGATTTTTACGCTTTCTCAACAGTATTATTTTGGAACAGAGGTTGCTTTAGGGGTGGGTGCTATTTGTGTCTTTGGTGTGATGATTGGTTTTGGATCAAAAGAAGGTGGTGAAGAAGGTTTCAAAACTGCTACCCATGTCCCAATTGCTCCCCCAATTGCTGCTAATGCCGCGACAATCGTAGCCCAAACCATCGGTTCCCACTGTGGCAAATACTTAAAAACTAAACGGTAGCGAATAGATTTCTGTTTAAGCTCATCCTTGGCTTTTTTATATTCAGACGATTGCTCTAACGCTTTTAAAATATCATTTTTATCTCCTTTTCTCCACAGATTTTGTGAATCGTTTAACCAGCTTCTAAGTTCCGGCGGTGTTGGATAGTCTTCAGGAATAGCATCATGAAGCTTACCAGGATCGTCTCTATATGCCGAAGAAAAAGAAGATTTTGAACTCAACCTATGAATTCTTAAATATGCAATAGTATCACCTACTTTAATCTGTATATCGTTGTCTGATAAATTATGAAGAGCTATAGCCATCACACCTCCATAATTAGGATTAACTCTTGTTCCAAGATGTCCTATTCCCTGTGACACTAATTTTACTTGTGAATGAATTACTCCACATAAATAATTGTTAACAAATACTGACTCATTAGTCCATATTATAGCTGTTTTTCGGCTTGGAATTTTAATAAGTTTATTATCCTGTCGATCTTTTAAAAGCAATGTTTGTTTCTGTTGAGTCTGTTGATCTATGTTAAATGTATAAGCATATTCACTTGCCGTTAGGCGTAAACAGCAACCTCTGATGCTATGTTCTCTCCCTTTAAAAGGATAAATAAATATCCCTCTACCTAGCTCATTGATAATATCCCACTCGCTTAGAACCGACATAAACTATTTCCTATGCTTTAACTTTACGACGCTTAGATTTATTGATCCTGAATATATTTTTTGCCAGTTGCAATGCAGCCAAAAGCCTTCTGGATTTCTAGCCCTAAGTAACCTGAATGTTCAGGCTGTATTGCCGGAGAATTAGCACAAATTTCTCGTAATAGCTTGAGAGGATCTCTGCCACTATAATGCTTGGTAATTTCACCACTACCAGGAGTTGTTTGGGAAACAACTATTGTTTTATCCTCCAATTTGATGATGAAGTTTCCCACTGAATCGCAATCAGAATAACTTGGATCGAAATAACGTCTACGTTCTGCATCAACTATTTTTTGATAGTGCTGGTTGATAATCCGGTCAACTGAATCGAAAGTATCATCGTAGATATGAGCACTCTGACTAATGGTAATCAGTGGACCCATCTTGAGATCGTACTCCGATCGATCGGCGATCGCGTCTCGAATGTGTTCTTGCAATTTTCGCAATCCTATAGCGTTAGCAGGCCAGGCGCTAAACATATCGTTACTGCGGAAAGTAGCAGTCATTGACAGTTCGTTATCCACAACTCTTAGCCAGATATGGTTAAGGCATGGACTGCCACCTGAATCGTGATCGGCTACATCCCACAGCGACATAACTGCACTAGCAGCGTCAATCTCACCTATTAATTTATTAATAACTTGTTCAATCTGGTCGCGTCCATTAAACCAAGAACGAAGACGCTGCCCATAAGTGTATTTAACACCTTCTCGTTTCACTGAATCATCTAATATTTGTGAAGTGTATTCTTGAACAAAAGGACGGTCAATGGGCAGATAATTTGGTTCGGGGAAATAAAAGCCTGGTGGCTCATTTTTCACCACAGCTATTAAATCAATTAATTCTTGCCATTTGCCATCGTAGCCAGTCGGTCGAATTGTACCTGTTGTTTTGATGCGATGAATAATTTTAACCCAAGTTTCTGCAATAGTTGTTCCTTCTATCCGATGACCGTAACGCGGTCCAGGTTGAATAGTAGGAACGATTTCAGAGATAGGAAATTCTAAGTAATTACCCCACGGTTCAAGTATGTTCTGTTGTGAGTAAGACTTGACAGAGGCTACAGCTTCAGAAATGGATTTTGCTTCTACAGGTTCCTCTATCGATTGTCGTAATTGTTCCAAAGCACTAGCTGGAATTTCAATATCAATATACCCAGTAATAGGAGAATTAATCACCCAACATTTTCGTCCGGTATCACTGGTTCCTTCTGTAAACCCATTACGGAAGAAGTCCAGCAGGCACTTACATCCACCAGCATTGAGGTCTTCTTTTGTAGCGTTCATGATTACTAAAAAGCGGACATGGGGATTGAATAAAAGATTCCGAATCAGAAAGCTAATTCCACGAGTTGAACTGTACAACTGTCCAATCACAGCAAACTCATGGGCGTGAAGGTGTTTGGCGATCGCTTGCTTTACAGTCCATCCAGTCACTACAGCGGTTTGACCAGTTCCGCAAATCAGTTGGTTTGGCTTGTGTAGTGGTTTGTACTGGAATAGGGTTGCCTGCTGACTCATTACTGTGATGGTGACTACAAGTCAAAAAAAACTGCTAGAACAGCTTAACAAACTTTGAGGACATTTTTGCTAAAATTTTACCAAGATTTTTATGAATGAACCGCATGGTAGAGGGGGCAGAGGGTGCAGTGGAGGAGAAGAGAGAGATTAAGCAATCATTAATTTCAATAAAATCTGAATATTTAGCAAAACAATTTAAGTTTTTTAAATGAGTAGTTCGTTGACAGCTACGCTAAAACCTGCAAGTACAGTTTGAGTGTTAACAACTTCATCTGCATTAAACAACAGCCAGCGTTCCCCGGCATTCACAAATATTAATCTAGCTTCAGGAAAAAGCAGCCAGACTTCTTGACAGCCCGACTCCAAATATTCGTGAGCTTTTGCAAATAATTCTTCGCCGCTATCTTCGGGAGAAGCAACTTCTGCTATCAAGGGAAAACTTTGGGAAAATGCTGTAAAATTGCCTGATTGTGGCAGCAGTTCGGGAGTAATGTAAGCGATATCTGGTCGGCGGCCCTGCTTGTTAGTGCGACAAAGTATTTCGGTCAGAACTTCTCCTCCCTGTCCGCTGGAATTTTGGTAATTTCTCCAGGATGTAGATAGTTTAGATTGAGCCAAACTGTGTTTGAATGTCATTCCTGTTTTCTCTACTAAGTTGCCGTCAACCCATTCCATTCTATCAGGCGGTTTGACTAAAAAATCTTCGAGAGATATGATTGTTTGTGGATCAGATTTGGGTTGAATTTGTGGTGTATTTTCTAATTCGGGCGGTGATTCTGGCTGTGATTTTTTGTCGGCATTTTTTGGTATGATTATAGTAGCTGTCACGATCGCAACCTCTCTTTGAATATTTTAAGTTTACAGGAGATTAGCCTTTGATGACTGGATTAAATAAGGTAACTTCTATGATACTATCAAACCGATTTTCTGAAGCCCTCACCTATGCCGCCGAATTGCACGCAACTCAAGTCCGCAAAGGTTCTGGTGTTCCGTATATCGCTCATTTATTGGGTACTGCTAGTATAGCTTTGGAATACGGGGCTTCGGAAGATGAGGCGATCGCAGCTTTGCTTCATGATGCGATCGAAGATCGAGGCGGCCCCACCACCCGCGAAGCCATCCGCAACCACTTTGGGGATATCGTCACAGCGATTGTAGACGGCTGTACCGACAGCGATGCGACGGCGAAACCCCCTTGGCGCGATCGCAAACAAGCTTATATCGATCGCATTTCTCAAGCTTCCCACTCCGTCAGATTGGTCTCGGCGGCTGATAAACTTTATAATGCGCGATCGATCCTGAAAGATTACCGTGAATTAGGCGATCGCGTTTGGGAACGCTTCAAAGGCAAAAAAGATGGTACTCTCTGGTATTACAATTCTTTAGTAGAAGCATTACGCCAAGCTGAATCTACACCAATCGTTGAAGAATTAGCCCGCACAGTTTTAGAATTGAACAAGCTTTCCGAAGATAAAAGGTAAAAGCCATAGGACTAATGCCAACTGGCACATATCGTAGGTGCGTCAAATCTGGAACCCTAGATAATCGTTGTATAACTTCGTCTGACGCACCCTAGAGGTCTAGCAGATAACTAATAACCAGTAACCAATAACTACTAACAAATGGCAAACGTTCGCTTAGAAAATATTACTAGACGCTACCAAAATGTCACCGCGATTGAAAACATCAGTTTCAAAATCCCGGATGGAGAATTTTGGGTATTAGTCGGGCCCTCCGGCTGCGGAAAGTCTACAATTATGCGGACAATTGCAGGTTTGGAAACTGCAACTTCTGGCAATCTTTATATTGGAGATAATTTAGTTAATAACATTCCGGCGAGACAGCGCGATGTCGCAATGGTATTTCAAAATTACGCGCTTTACCCGCACATGACTGTCGCCGAAAATTTGGCTTTTGGATTGCGGATGCGGAATGTTGATGCTGCAAAAATTAAAGAAAGAGTCGAAATTGTAGCCCGATCGCTCTCGATCGATCACCTCCTCAACCGCAAGCCGAAACAGCTATCAGGCGGACAGCAGCAGCGGGTAGCACTCGGAAGGGCGATCGCCCGCGAACCCAAAGTATTTCTTTTAGACGAACCGCTTTCCAACCTCGACGCCCAACTGCGAGACGACACTAGGGCCGAACTCAAACAACTCCATCAAAGGCTGGGAATTACCACAGTTTATGTCACCCACGACCAAGTGGAAGCGATGACTTTAGCTGATAAAATTGTAGTTTTAAATGGAGGCAAAATTCAGCAAATCGGAGACCCGCAAAGCATTTACGCTAAACCAGCTAATCGGATGGTTGCCACATTTTTAGGCAATCCTGCTATGAACATTTTACCTGCAATTTATGCAAACGAATCTTTTCAGGTAGGAAGTCAATCTTTAGCCTGTCCGCCCTCGATTCATAAAAGATTGCAGGCGAAAGAAGGACAAGCATTTGATTTGGGAATTCGTCCAGAAAATATAGAAATCTTTACGCCACAAACAGCAGAAGAGGATGATTTCAATAGGGATATTTGGGCTTTAGAAAAAGTCCCTCTCGATGTAGAGGTAAAAGTAGTTGAACCTCTGGGGCGAGAAATTTTAATCCGGGCGAGTTTACCTGCGTTGGGTGCTGAAACTACTGTACAGTTACAAGTACCGGCGGGTGTTCGCTTGCGTCCGGGCGATCGGCTGACGGTACAGCTTGACTTCGATCGACTATTTATTTTTGACCCATCCACCGGCGAGGCGCTGTATCCCTAACCGCATTAAATCTCAAAGGTCAAATAGATTTGATTTATGCACTTGCAACCTCAGAAACCCGGTTTCTACGAATATTTCTCGTTTCTCGTTGCAAATTTTTCTCAGAAACTGGGTTTCTAGCCCCGGCTTTCTGCGATCGCAGTCGGTAACTCCTGTTCCATCTCAAATCTCAAATCTCAAATCTCAAATCGCTCGACTGTTCCATCCACAGGCTAGGTCTCAGTCTTCTTCACAAAACTTTACACTTGACGTTTCGGAATTTACGCAGTAATGATAGAATGATTGTATTGCGAAAAAAAATCATCCCTCTAAAGGCGTACTTTTGTGAACGGGCATCGCGACCAACAACTTCGCATCTGCGCTCGAAAAGCGGCAATCCCGCCGCATAGGGATTAACTGGCGAACCAAAAACTCCGAAAAACTTTCTAGCGGCATTTCTTAGATGAATCCCGATAACCTGCCTCAAATGCTGCAAACTGGATTTCACCTAACTTTAGGTGCAACTTCCTTTTTACTTGAGACACTGCAAGATCCCCAGAAGCGAGAAGAAAATCTGGACAAACTTCGTCAGTCGGATTTAAGTCCACTAGCTTCGGAGTTGGTTGAAAAAGGAGAAATGACCGATCGAGAAGCCCGTAATTTTGTCGATACTATTTTCTCTCAACCAGGCGATCGGGAGAATGCACGCAGCGAGGAATCCGGATCGCATCAGCAATCGGATACAGCAACTGACACTCCTCCCGAGTTGGTTGTACAGCCTGATGTAAAACTAGAGATTCAAGAATTAACTGCACAGATGGCAGCGCTCAGAATAGAGTTGGAAAATTTGCGCGCTGAAAATTACCCTGATTAAAGGATCAAGCATCTTTAACACAGCCCGAATTTAGTTGGAAACCCACTTGCAAACCCACTTGCAAACTTATTAAACAGAACCACAATTTAGTCGTTGTCCCAGTTTTCAGTACCGATTAAGTCGGCGATGCGATCGCGCAACAAGAAATCGCATTTTTCCAATTCTCCTTCTACGCAAGCCCATTCTCGGGGCGGAATGAACTGACACAGTGTGTAAATAGGCTGTTGCCTGCTGAGTACGCCTTCATGGACGAGGTGGCGTGCTTCGTCTTGGATAACATCTAAAGAGTATTGGATTCTGATAGTTGACTGAATCATAATGCGCCCTCAAGGTTTTACTACTAAAAAATTATGGCCCTGTTAATAATATAATCCAAACTTAGGATTATGGAAGTTAATTTTTTTTCTGTATACTGAGATACTGTTTGCAGATTAATTTGAAAAACTTATAGAGATGATGAGCGAGCAATGGGATCTGCTTGGGGATTTTGAGACGTGGCAGATATTCCAGGCTAACACGCGAATATACGGCAAAGCTTCATTCAGGACTTAGAAAGTTGCGACAGATTCCCGGTTTCTGGATGCTGCGCCGCAAAAGCAAAATTTTTGACAGAAACCGGGTGGATCGATTTAAGTGCTGATGAAGCCAAGGAAAGACTCAGCAGTCTGGCAGATCAAGCATTCCCCGTTTTGTTAATGCCGAACAGCAACTCTAGAGTGAGAGATTGCGCTGCGGGCATTTGTCCGAAACAAAATATATAAGGAATAGTCGGAGGCAAGTGCGGCAAAAATTGTTCTAAAACGTAGGGACTTCCGTAAACTACCACAGCTTGCAGTTCTCCCGTCTTTAATAAATTCTTAAACCAATCTTGAGCCGCTTGGGTCAATCCGGCACTACCTCGGAAGCAATTGCCGCGAATGAAAATTTGCAGCAGTGTCGGAGAAAAATGCTCTGCGCTTGAATTATGACTCAAATCGCCTGTCCGATCGTCAATTAGTTGCAATTCGTAACCAAACTGTTCGGGAATAGCGATCGCCGGAGTGTGTTTTCCCAAAAACTCGCAACCCAAAACATCATCTACCACAATCAAATTCCGCAAAATTTGCTTTTCCGAGGGTTTTTTAGCCACTAAAGGCAAAGCGCCACCAAATTTTAAAGAATCTCGCAAAATATCGGCAGCCGTCGCCCTTGCCTCTGCTGTTGCCAGCAAAATTAAGTCGCTGGAACTCCCACCCTTGCTCAGAGGCGGTTGAGGGGGGTCGAATTTGGGATTTGTCGCTGTTTGGTCGATCGACAAACCCACTTTAATTTTCGCCTTCCAGATTCGATTGACAGATTCCTTGATTTGTGCTATGTCGAGTCGCCCTTGAGTGACAGCTTCGCAGACAGCCAGAATCGCCCCTTCTGGGTCAAGCGGCATCAGCAAAACATCAGCACCAGCCTCAGCGGCCAAAACAGCAGCTTCATTAGCGCCGTACTTATTGGCGATCGCGCCCATCACCAAAGCATCCGTTACAATCAAACCATCAAATCCCAACTCTTCCCGCAGCTTCCCGATCAAAATTTTGCGAGAAAGAGTAGCCGGAAACTGGTCATCCCAAGCCGGAATCAGCAAGTGAGCACTCATCACAGCATCGACCCCGGCGGCGATCGCCCCTACAAAAGGAGGCAACTCAATCTCAGCCAATCGATCGGGCGAATGCGGCAAAACCGGCAATTCCAAGTGAGAATCAACCGCCGTATCTCCGTGGCCGGGAAAATGCTTAGCCGTAGTTAAAATCGGGTGTTCGAGAGCACCGCGAATAAAAGCACTTGCCAATTTTCCGACAATTTCCGATGTCTCGCCAAAAGCGCGGACGTTAATCACAGGATTGTCGGGATTGTTGTTAACATCGACCACCGGTGCGAGAATCCAATTGAGACCGATCGCCCTAGCTTCGATCGCAGTCACAGCCCCCATTTGTTCCGCATAGCGATCGGCTTTACCTGCATCGTGCCGCGCAATTTCAGCAATAGCCATCGGCGGCCCAAACCAAGTCGCTCCGGCGAACCGCTGGCCGACACCTTCCTCAATATCAGCAGCCAGCAGCAGCGGAAATTTTGCCCAAGACTGCAATTGGTGCGATCGAACAGCCAATTCCGCAGCACTTCCCCCCACCAAAATTACCCCACCCACGCCCAAATTTTCCAGATAATAGCGGAGTTTGTCGGCCGTTGGTTCCCAGGCCCGATAGCGAATTTGGTGGTCAAACAAGTAGCCTGAAGCGCGCACCACGAACATCTGGGCTACAAGTTCGGGCAAGGAAAGATTGTCAATCATTCGATTTTAGATTTGGGATTTTAGATTTGGGATTTGGGAATTGGGAATTGGGAATTGGGCATTGGAATTATAGATTTGGACACTCGCATTACATAATTCCAATGCCACCGGATTTGAGATTAATCCTCGTCTTCTTCTAAATCATCATCATCATCATCATTTGCCAATTTTTCGCCATCATCCGTCAATTCTTCGTTGTCAAACATACCTGGTTTGCGATCGGCAGAAAGCTGATTCAGCAGTATCACCATTTTATCACCCCGTTCCAGGGAACGGTCTTCGAGAAATATCACTTCCGGCGTCCGACGCAGTTGTACCCGCTGGCCTAACTGGTTGCGGACATAGCTAGTTGCCGATTTCAAACCTTCCATAGTCTCGGCCTTGGCCTCATCAGTACCGTAAATGCTGACAAAGATTTTTGTATGCTGAAGGTCTCCCGAAACAATGACATCGGTAACGCTAACCATACCTGCACCGACTCGATCGTCCTTAATGCCGTTGATCAACATCAGGCTGACTTCCCGCTTAATCATTGAAGCTACGCGCTCTATGCGACGACTTGTAGCCATACCAATTATCCCCTACTTTTATATCAGCCATTTTCTATCAATTCTTAGTTTGACACAAAGCCGTAGGCGGGAGTTCTGCCAAAAGTACGCCACAATGAATTTTGGCTAACCTAGCCGTGTCCCGATCGCCAATAAAAACATAAAAACTATGGATAAAGAATTTACCATCGGTCAAAAAGTCCGAGTTGTGGCGATGCCACCTTTCGTGAAAACTGCCGAACCGATGCCGATGCTGCGGCCTGCGAATGTAATTGCGATCGGGGCCCAGGGTGTTGTGATCGATCGGCGTCCCGGCAATTATTGGGGCATTCGATTTGAAAAAGGTGCTTTTCTCTTAGACAGTCAGTACATTGAAGCTGCTATCAGTTGACTGTTGGCAGTTGGCAGTTGACAGGAAAGCAGTTGGCGGTTGGCTTGTTGAATAGTTGTCATTGGTAATTGGGAATTGGTAATTGGGAAATTCTCCCTCTTCCTTCTCTCAACGGGAGCATCTCAGTTTTGCAAGAAGCATTTTTTCTTACAGTGCGAGCGTCCCCGCTCGCGTGTGTACAAGCACGCGAGCGGGGACGCTCGCACTATAGCAAAACTGAGATGCTCCCCTCTCAACTGTCAACTGTCAACTGTCAACTGTCAACTATTCAAGAAGCTAACTTGGTCTCAAAACCCAAAGAATCAACCGAAAATTCTCCCAAAACTTCCTCTACAATAGGAGAGCCAAAAGTAAAAGTTTGAGGCTTTCCCAAATAATAACCTTGACCGTAATCTACCCCAAGTTCCTTGAGTTTATCCATAACTGCTTGACTTTCCACATACTCGGCAATAGTTTTAATTCCCATGGCGTGGGCAATTTTGGTAATAGCTTCAACCATGACAATATCAATAGGATTCTCGGCAAGATTCTTAATAAAATTGCCATCTATTTTGATATAGTCAACAGGCAAATTTTTCAGGTAAGCAAAAGAAGACATCCCGCTACCGAAGTCGTCCAAGGCAAACTGGCAGCCGAGTTCCTTGAGTTTCCAAATTAAGCAGGCTGCTTTGCTGAGATTCGCGATCGCCACGGTTTCGGTAATTTCAAAACAAATTATTTCCGGCGGTATTTGATAGAGAGAAAACTGCTCTTGAATAAAGTCGATGAATTTTTCTTCGTTAATGCTGTCCCCAGAAAGGTTGATCGCATAAAGGCTAGAATATTTGTCAAATGAAGATTGTGAATTAGATAAGGAACAGTAGGCAGGCAATGTAACTATGTTATCGCTGTCTGCCCCCGGGTTTTGGACTAAGAGATTTGCTGTAAAAATTTGAGATAAATTGCTAAATAAAGTGCGAATTACCCAGCGATCGATCGCGTGCATCAAGTTATAGCGTTCGGCTGCCGGAATAAATGCCATTGGTGAGACTAACTGACCAGTCTGAAGTTGAAGGCGGAGGAGGATTTCGCAGTGGGTGCTGGTGGTCGGAGAGTTGAGCAAATGTACGATCGGCTGAGAGTACAAGCGAAACCGATTATCTTCTAAAGCTTGATTGATTTCGACCACCCACTGGGTTTCGCCGTGCTGTTTGATTAATTCGCGATCGCCCGGTTGATAAACCTGCACCCGATTGCGGCCTTTATTTTTAGCAGCATAGCAGGCTAGATCTGCCGCGCTCAACACCGCAGAAGTCGATACTGTTTTGCGATTAATTGCCACCAAACCGATACTGACGCCGATCGCAAAAGTTTTGTCCTGCCACGCAAACCGAAATTCCTGAATGTTTTGCAGTAGCAATTTTGCAACATCTAAGCCCTGTTCTGGCGGACAATTGTACAGGAGTACAGCAAACTCATCGCCGCCCAGGCGCGCCAAAATATCGGTTTTGCGGATATTGCTTTTAAGTAGCTGGCTGACTTGGCGCAGCAGTTCGTCGCCTGCAACGTGACCAGAAGTATCGTTAACTATTTTGAAGCGATCGAGATCCAGGTAAAGCATCACGTGTTCTTGACCGTAACCTTGAGAACTGTGCAGGGCGTGTTCTAGCTGGTACTCAAATTCGTGACGGTTAACCAATTGCGTCAGGGGGTCGTGAGTTGCCTGCCAGGTGAGTTGTCGCGCTTGAGTTCGCACTTGGGTGACATCTCGAAATACAACGACGGCCCCGACAATTGTGCCGTTGCTGGCGTGGATGGGGGCGACGCAATGGTCGATCGCAAATTCGCGGTTGTGGCGGGCAATCAGCAAGCTGTTGTGTCCTTGGTCAACAATCCGACCTTCGTACAAAGCAATTTGAGCGATATTTTCGATCGGCATCCGAGTAGTTTCGTCAACTATTCTCAACACGCCCGCGAGGGGCAAACCTTTAGCTTCTGAGGTTGACCAACCCGTGAGTTTTTCGGCAACTGGATTGAGGGTAGAAATGTAGCCGTGGCTGTCAGTAGCAATTACTGCATCGCCGATCGATTGCAGAGTAACTTGAGCTAGTTCTTTTTCCTTAAAAAAAGCTTGTTCCATGCGCTTGCGATCGCTAATATCCCGCTGCACGGATACCCAGTGAGTCAGGTTTCCCGACTCGTCAGCAACGGGTACGCTGTTGAGTTCCACCCAATAAGTTGAACCGTCTTTGCGGTAGTTGATCAATTCCAAGCGCAGGGGTTCTCGGCGAGAGAAAGCGCGACGAATTTTTGCAACTTGAGAACCATCGCTGTCGGGCCCGCGCAGACAACTCGGTGTTTGGCCGATAATTTCTGCGGGCCGATAACCGGTCATTTGGGTAAAAGCTTCGTTGACATAGATGATGGTGGGATCGGAGATATCGCTGTATCCCGCATCCATTATTACGATCGCATCGTTAGCGTTAACTACGGCAGATTCTAACAGTTGCAGCCGCACCTCTGCCTGCTTGCGGGTAACGATTTCCTGTTCCAGTCGGCTGTTAGTCAAGCTCAAAGATGCGATCGCTTTTTGCAATTCGCTAGTCTGTTCTTGGACGCTGGCGTGCAAAATATCGATCGCCCCGGACATTTCCATCGGGTCAAGTACGCTCAGTAAAGTGCTTTGAGTAACTATTCCCAGCAGTTCTCCGCCTTCGGCAGTGACTACTAACCTGCGGACTAAACGCTGCTGCATTTCCTGATGAGCCACCCAAAGCGAGTCTTCTGGCTTGAGACTAAATAAAGGGCTACTCATTACAGTTTCGGCGATCGTCTGCGACAAATCTATATCTAAAGCTTGAAATTCGACAATATCCCGTTCCGTGACTATACCTAGAGGAATTGGGAACGACAAATTCATCGATAATTCTGTTGGCGCTGTAATTACCACGCAGCTAACGCGGTGCTGCGCCATCAACTCGGCTAAACTCATAACTGACGAGGTAACAGGCGCTTGAATAACTTGTGCAGTCATTACTTCTTTCACCAGGCGCATTTTTAAGATATTTGCCGGTTGCACCATGCCTTGGCGAATGCTTTCTGGCGTAATTACTCCTAAAAGTTGACCGTCACTGTCTAATATTGGCAAATGGTGAATTCGTTGTTGCCCCAACAGAATTAAGGCGCTAAAAATGTCTCGATCTTCACCTTTCGTCAGAGTTGCAGCAGGCTGCTGCATAACTTCTGCGATCGTAACATTTTTTAAGTTTTTGCCCGATGCAATCAAATCGACGAGATCCCTCTCGGTGAAGATTCCTTGCAATTGGGAATTTTGAGCAGATTGGGAGTCGGATTTTTCGAGGGATTGTTCGACGACAAAGACGCAGATACCTCTGGCGTCTCTGAGGGCGCTTGAGGTGAGGGGATTTGGGATTTCTGTGAGTTGCGGGTAGATATCGGTGGGTGGAATGTCTGCGTTTAGAGAGCAACTTCCGCGCCGTTGGCCCATCAGGGTAATGACTTCTGCTAATGGGGTATCGGGCGCAACTGTCAAGGGGTAGCGGTCAATTACTTGATCTAAAGTCGGCAGATGCTTGGAGGAATCATTTTTTATCATAGGATTTAATTCATTTTGGCGATCGTCGCACAGACTCTACCACAGTCATAAAAAGCCCTGCTTTCCATGCAGTGCGTGGATTTTTACAGCGCTGCTGAGACATAATTAAATTTTTTTGTTAAAAATCCACCCGATCTGTGGTTGGCGAACTGGCCGGTGACAGCTCTGCCTCTACCTCTAAAGTTATAACCGTATATGGATTTTAAGTGTGCAAATTCTGTCCAATGACAGTTTTATTAACAAATATGTATTGGGGGAACTTTTTTCGATAGAATCAACCTATAACATCATTCATCACTAATCATATCCATCTTTAGAAGCAAACGTCTGTTTGCTGTCCGGGCTAACCTAGAAAAGGTAACTACAAAAACAGACCGTATTAAGTTCGGCAGTGTTAAGTTTTACGATATTAAGTTTTGCGAGCTTTTCTAGACCACCTGCCAGTTGCGGAGGACAATGAATATCACAGCAGGTCTGTGAATTCGATCGCAAATTTGCGAAAACGACCGTGGTAAGCTTGTAGATATAAACAGAAGAACTTAAACACCAAGTCTGGCGAGGAAAAGGGATTATGAAACGCCATCTATTAGCCGCAACTTTTTTAATTACTCCCCTACTGTTGGCCGGGCCCGCTAGCGCTGCAAATCCCGCTCAGGTCAAGCAGCTACTCTCCACTGGGCAATGCTTTGGGTGTGACTTGTCAGGAGCAAATTTGGCGGAGGCTCATTTGATTGGTGCAGATTTGAGAGAAGCGAATTTGCAAGGCGCAAACCTCTCCAATGCTAACCTCGAAGGCGCTGACTTGACCGGCGCTAACTTGACGGGTGCCAACTTAACCGCAGTTTTCCTGACTAACGCCAGTTTAAATGGCGCAGACCTCGATCGGGCAAATCTGACAGCCGCCATCATCAACACCACTGACGTATCAGGCGCATCAATGGAAAACATGACTATTACTGATGCCAAAATCTACAATACCCAAATCGGCGTAGGCGGCAGCTACGAGCAGTAAACTCTTTTAAATAATGCGAAGTGCCAATTTTAAGTTAAAAAACCCGGTTTCTCTCCAGAAACCGGGTTTTTAGTCTTTAGGTTTGTAGTGAGGACTTCAGTCCTATCTTGTTGGATAAGGACTGAAGTCCTCACTACAAACCTGATTGGGGTTATTTTAAATGTGACGAACCCTACCACTAAAAACCCAAATCCACAGCAATTCGATGGGCGCAAGCAAACCCAGAAAATGCCACCGCATTTAAACCCTGTCCGGGAAACGTACTATCGCCGACACAATACAAACCTGGCATAGAAGTTCGATTAAACGGCATTCCCAACAAACCCATTAACTTCTGGCGGGGAATCGGCCCGTAAGTTCCATCTTCCCGGCCCAAAAAGCGGCGGTGAGAACGCGCCGTCCCAACTTCCATATAATCCAAACCAGCATCTAAACCCGGAAAAATCTTTTCTAATCTGTCAATAATTCTGCCGCCAGCCTCTTCTTTTTTATCCTCGTATTCCTGTGGCGAAAGTCCTTCCCACTCTTCCATCCAACTCGAAGTAAAAGCATGAACAATGTGATATCCTGCCGGAGCTAAATCTGGGTCGAGTACCGTCGGAATTGATACTAAAATAGTTCCTTCTGGCGCTTCCATTTTGTCCCAATCTTCTAACAAAATGTGGTGGCAGGCAGTGCCAGCAGGGATGACGCTGGCTTCTACTCCTAAATGCAAGCTCAAGAAACTGGGGGCTTTTTGATAGCGCTGCTGCCATTTCTTCTCGCTAGCTGGCATCTCTTCAGCAGGTAGCAGTTTCTCGAAAGTATCCCAGCGGGTGGCGTTAGAAACTATCCGCTTTGCCCGGTAAACTTCGCCGGTTACTAGCTCGACTCCGACAGCGCGGCCGTTTTCTGTGATAATTTTTTTGGCTTTAGCTTTGTACTGAATTGTCCCGCCGCATTTTTCTAATCCTTCTACTAATTTTTGGGCAATTTGACCGACTCCGCCTTTGGGATAATTGATACCGCCGTAATGTCTGTCAGAAAATACCATTCCGGCGTTAATCATCGGCGTTAAGTCTGCGGGTACTACAGACCAGTAGTAGCATTCCATGTCGATAAATTTCAGCAAAGTCGGGTCTTTTATGTAGCGCCGCGCTATGTCGCCAGTATTTTGAGGGAGATATTTTACTAATCCCAAACAGGCTAAAGGATTCTGAAAAAAGACTCGAACTAGATATCCAGGTTCTTCTAGGGATAGCAATTCCATGCCGTTGAGGCAGTTGAATACGTTCCAGCATTCGCCGTAAAATTTCTGGATGCCTTCGCGCTCGTGAGGAAACCTGTCAATTAATTCTTGCAAGTATTTGTCATAAGGCTGGGGAACTTCCAGATCGAGACCTGAGGGTAGGTGATAGTGAAGCTGTACCGGGTCGGGGATTGTTTCTAGGGTGACGTTGACGGCTTTGAGGGCGCGGGTGAGGAGGTTGGTGGTGCCGCGCTGTCCGAACCCAAATATCATGGAGGCTCCGACATCAAATCTGTAGCCTTCTCGATCGAAATATCCAGCACTACCCCCCGGAATTGTGTAGCTTTCGAGCACCAAAACTTTGGCTTTCTTGGCTGCTAGCTGGGTTGCAGTCACGAGTCCGCCAATGCCGGAACCGATGACTATCACATCAAACTCTTGCTCTGTCGGGCGGGAGTTGGCGGAGAATAACTGGGATTGGGTAGGGGCTGACATTAGGTTAAAAATCTTAATATTTTTACAATTTTACAGTCGATCGCTCCAGAAGGAAGAAGTCCTTAGTCCTTAGTCATTAGTCAGCAGTCATTAGTTATTTGTTAGTGGCTACCAATTCCCGATGCTATAAGGCCCAATGCCCTGTTTGGCCAATGCCCAATTACCAATTCCCCGTGCCCCTGCTTCAAAAAAAATGCGGGAACAGTCTACCATTGCCGACTGCCCCCGTCTGCCTATCCTTTGAGAGGAGAACACTAAAAATTACTATAGCCTTGTTGCTAATTTATGTCAATACTATTGAAAATATATTTCAATAAAGTGACGAAGGTCTACAAACAAAGAGACTTATAGGATTTTAGATTTTAGATTCAAAGAATGGAAGATTGTGATAAGTTGCACAGAGCGATCGTTAGCGAAGTCCGCCCCTACGGGGGGCTACGCCAACGAAAACGATCGCACCGCATCAAATCCTTCAAATCTAGCAATTTCCCCAATTTCCTCATGCCCCTGCAACTGCGCGTTTACGTTCCGCCCCACCCGTTAATTAAACATTGGCTGGCTGTCGCCCGCGACGCCGCCACCCCATCGGTACTTTTTCGTTCTGCGATGACAGAATTGGGACGCTGGCTGGCCTACGAGGCAATTCGAGATTGGCTACCGACAGTGGAAGCAACGGTGCAGACGCCTTTGAGCCCATGTGCGGCGACGTTTATTAACCCGGAAGCTCCGTTGGTTGTGGTACCGATTTTGCGGGCTGGTTTGTCACTGCTGGAAGGAATTCAGACGGTTGTGCCGCTGGCTTCGATTTACCATCTAGGTATGGCGAGGAATGAGGAGACGCTGGAGCCGACTTGTTATTTGAATAAATTGCCGGCGCAGTTTAACCCCCAAACGCGGGTGATAATTAGCGAGCCGATGCTGGCGACTGGCGGGACGATTGTGGCGACGATGCAGGAATTGATTTCACGGGGAATTGATCCGAGTTTGATTCGGATTATTTCTGTGGTGGCTGCTCCTCCGGCTTTGAAGCGGCTGAGTACGGAGTACCCGAGTTTGGTTCTTTATACGGCAACGATCGACGAAATAGTCAACGAACAGGGGTTTATTGTACCTGGTTTGGGTGATGCGGGCGATCGAACTTACGGCACATAAACCAGGGAATTTTGGATTTTGGATTTTGGATTTTGGATTGACTCGACAGATAACTGTGGGGCTTATATCCGTGTTTGGGTGAGGCGAGCAGTTTCTGGAATTGGTTGCGGAATCTCCGGGAAAAAAAGATGGGCCTGGCGCAGGTAAAAGCAGGCACAGATAAAGTTAAAATCCAAAGTAGAAGTCAAAAATAAATAGCGTTTAGCACTCATTGCCCGTGAAACTTGATTCTGTACCGCCAAACTCGTCTGCTTCTGACTCAGAAACCCCCAATTCTGATTTGCAACCACAAGTACAACTACAAAAACTTAAAGAGACTTCTGAGATTTGTGCTGCTTTAACCCCGGAGCAGGCAGAAGTTTCAGTGAGTGCAAACCCCGATATCTGTCAGGAAGAAAAGCAACTGAAGCCGAAGCACTGGGCAATTTTTGCTTCGACTTTTGTAACTATCTTTTTAGCTGAAGTTGGAGATAAAACTCAAGTTGCGATTTTGTTGATGACGGCTGAATCTCGGAATCCTTGGATTGTGTTTGCGGGTGCGGGTTCGGCTTTGATTGCAACGAGTTTGTTGGGAGTTTTGCTGGGAAGGTGGCTGGCGACTCGAATCGATCCGAAAACTTTGGAGAAGGCTGCGGGAGTGATTTTGCTGGCGATTTCGGCGGTTTTACTTTGGGAAGTGCTGAGTTAAACGATTTTAGATTTTGGATTTTGGATTTTAGATTTGGGAATTACTGATTATGTTTGGGTAAGTCCAAAGAAACCGGGTTTCTGGCTAAATTTAGCGATTAAACCGAGGATTTTGGACAGAAACCCGTTTTCTGGGAGCCTGTGGGTAAGTTGTAGATTTCTAAAAAGCTAACTGATAACTAAAAAAAATATGGATTGGCAACTTTTAGGCATAACTTTTATTACGGTGTTTTTGTCAGAATTGGGTGACAAAAGTCAATTAGCTGCGATCGCCCTTGGTAGCAGTTGCAACTCGCCGCGGGCTGTATTTTTTGGTACGGCGTCGGCGCTGCTGCTGGCGAGTTTCCTTGGTGTTTTGGTTGGACAAGGTACGGCGGAGGTGTTACCGGAGAGGTTGGTAAAGACGATCGCTGCGATCGGATTTGCGGTGATGGGCTTGCGTTTGTTGTGGCCGAAATCTGAATTATCTGATGTGTCAGAAGAATCCGAATAAGAGGACACGGCAGTGCCGTTTCCCTACCCCAATTCATTGTAGGGAAACGGCACTGCCGTGTCCTAATTTTTATGGTTGATTAAACTTCGTTTTGGTAGCACCAGCCAAGCAGCGTACCGCCGACAGCCAACTTTAGCGCTTCCAAAACAAAATATCCTTGGTGCAGTGTATTCATGCCGGCGGGCACTTCTGCTGCGGAGTCGAACAGATTTAGCTGCATTCCCAAGGCGCTCATTTGAGGTGTGAGCCCGTAGGTGTCCACCAGGGCGATCGCCAGAAGTACCAATGATAATACGATTGCTGTGCGGGTACGCTTGCCGGAGTCACCCATTAAATTGCTCAAAACCATCAAACCCGTTGCTACGAATCCCGAACAGATTAACTCAACGCGGTTGAATCCCCAGAACATTAAATTTCCGGCTGTTGCAAAATCAGAAGATACCATCATGCCAGATACGTAGAGACTCGGCATAATAACTAGATCGATAATCAGGCTACCGCTGAGCCAGAAAATTAAGGCTACCATGACAATTGCTTGCCAGCGGGGTCTGATTGATTCTACTCTCGACGATGTAATAGCTGTCATAAAAATTAGACCCTCTAAAATTTTCTTCTGCCTTTTCTAGAGCTTAACGAACTTTTTCCTAAAATCGTGTTAAGTATTTTTAAATTAATGGTAACTTTTGTGTAACTGAATTAGAAGAATTGTTAAGCTTGTCGGCGAAAAGTAACAGTTGAAAAATTGTGGCGATCGCCAAAAACGATTGATAATTACTCATTCCAGCAATATACCGATCAAATTTATGTGTTATTATTACAGTTAAATTGCCAAATATCAAAGATATTAGCCAATGATTGAAATAAACAAAATTCTGGAATTAAGTGCGGCAATAGCCAATCAATTTAAACCAGAAAAAATAATTTTGTTCGGCTCTTACGCCTATGGGAATCCCACGAGCGATTCGGATGTTGATATGTTGGTAATTTTATCTTCAGAAGGTAATAATTTTCGCAAAACTTGGGAAATACTAAGTAAAATTCAACCGAAATTTGCTCTAGATTTATTAGTGCGAACTCCTGCTGAAATTGAACAACGGCTAGCTTGGAATGATTTATTTCTCAGGGAAATTATCGAAAAAGGAAAGGTGATTTATGAATCCGCTGACACTTGAATTCATCGAAAAGCTTGCAAACAAATACGGTTGAGGTTTGGTTTGACTCGACAATACCTAAATTATGCTTTAATTTTATTTTAATTCTTCAGTCTGCGGAGGCAGACATCGTTTATACATACCTGGTTTCAACCGCAGACTCTTATAAATATAGCCTTTCTCAAAAAAGTGATGTATGCCCGCTAGTCCTATGCCCTATGCCCTATGCCCTATGCCCTATCCCCATGAGTACCTCATCTTTCTGAGAAAGGCTATAATATATGCCTAAATTTCAATTCTCATCTTGGCTTCCCCGTCTCCCCACTCAAGTCTGGATTCTCGCCGCCGGCAGATTCCTCTCGCAAAGCGGTAGCGGCTTTACTTTATTTTACGCGCCGATCTTTTTTGTCGATCGCGTCGGCTTGTCTGCAACTGCTGTTGGGATTGGTTTGGGTAGCGGTTCAATCTCGGGAATATTCGGCCGCATTTTGGGCGGTTCTTTTTGCGATTCCCAATTTTGGGGAAGGCGGCGAACTTTATTGCTGGCGGCAATGATTTCGGCTGTCGCTTCTTTTCTGTTGGCGGCGACTCATGATTTTCCAGGTTTAGTTGCTGCTAATTTATTGATGGGTTTTGGTGTGGGTTTGTATTGGCCTCCAACGGAAAGTATGGTTGCGGATTTAACTGAGGGCGCACAGCGACAGGAGGCTTTTGCTGTGACGCGGCTTGCTGATAATTTGGGTTTGCAAGTTGGGATTATTTTGGGCGGTGTTTTGATTGCGGTAACGGGGAATTATCGATCGCTCTTTATGATCGATGGTATCTCGTTTTTAGTGCTGTTTGCGGTGGTTGCAAGTGCGATCGCAGAAACCTACAAACCAGCTAATTCAACGGATACAGGCAAAAAAAGTCTCAAAAATGGCTGGATGGTGGCGTTGGGCGATCGCACTTTGCTAGTCTATGCTTTAGTCAATACTCTGTTTACTCTCTACATTTCCCAAATTCAAACCACGATGCCGTTGTATTTTAGCAAGTTTGTGCAGGCGGGGACATCGGGAACAGGCTTTTCTACGGGTACAATTACGGTTTTGTTTGCTTTTAGCACATTTTTAACTGTGGCTTTGCAGATGCCGATTGTTAAGGCTTTGAGGCGGTTTTCTCATCCCCAAGCTTTGATGATTTCGGCGCTGCTGTGGGGAATGGGGTTTATTGCGATCGGCTTGACGGGAATGGCTGCAACTGGCAATCTATTTTTAGCAGTTGTTGGCTTGACTTTTTTGTCGGTGGCAACGGTTGCTTATACGCCTTTTGCTTCGGCTTTGGTGGTGGATTTAGCACCGGAGTCTTTACGCGGCGTGTATTTAGCGGTTAATTCTCAGTGTTGGGCGATCGGCTATTTAATCGGCCCACCGCTGGGCGGTTTCGCTTTGGATCGAGGTAAATGGGCGGCGGATAATTTCTGGTTGGGCTTGGCTATTAGTGTGATACTGGCGATCGCAATTTTGCAAAAGGTCGATCGAATGTTAAAAAGTAGAATCTAATCATATCAAATAGAATAAATGGCGATTGATGTCAAATCCGTTGGCAATGGAGTAAGATTAAACGAACCGCGAAGGCGCTAAGGACGCGAAGGAAGAGAAAGAAGATGATCCGGTTCTTCCTTCGCGCTCTTTGTGTCTTCGCGGTTTAATCATTCCGATTAACTTATTTTCGCCGATCGCCCAATTTGCGATAAACCGCCCTCAAATCAACCTGATGGTGAGCCAAAGCAACCAAAGCGTGATAAAATAAGTCCGCAACTTCCCCGGCGATTCCGTCTTTATCATCATCTTTGCAAGCCATCACAACTTCCGCCGACTCTTCGCCAATCTTCTTGAGAATCTTGTTATCCCCGCCCTCGAACAACTTGCAAGTATAAGAAGTTTCGTTAGGATTGTCACGCCGATCGCAAATTACGTCAAACAATTGAGATAACATATCCCCCGGCGGCGCCACAATTTCCCCGTCAACTTGGTGAAAACAACTTCTTTCACCCGTGTGACAAGCAATATCTCCCACTTGTTCGACAGTCACCAGCAAAGCATCGCTATCGCAGTCGTAACGCAGCCCTTTGACATTTTGAACGTGTCCCGAAGTCGCCCCTTTGTTCCACAATTCGGCGCGAGAACGGCTCCAGAACCAAGTTTGACCGGTTTTCATGGTTTTTTCGAGCGACTCCCGATTCATCCACGCCATCATCAACACTGTGCCGTCTAAGTAATCTTGGACGATCGCAGGCACTAAACCGCGATCGTCATAACGGATCTTTTCAATTGGGATCGATCGGCTCAAACTAGATAAATCAGTACCAGACATAATTTTATTGCAGCTTTTCATATAAATTAACGCTTTCGTGTCGGATATTTTTTTTTATTAACCGCAGAGAGCGCAGAGGACACAGAGAGAAGAGAGGAGATTAGGCAAGTGATTGGCCAATTGTCAAGAACTATTTTACAAATTATTACAATTGAGACCTAGGAGTGCTAGTGCGACAAATCCTAAAAAACCCGAGCTAGTATTGCTACTGATTGGTTTGTATCCTAAAATCTACTACTATAGTTTCCTTGAATCGGCTTAGCCTTTAACCAGAAGTCGCTATATTAAGTATCCTACCAACAACAGACCTTCACTAAGGAGAAAACATTGGTTTCTACAACCTTGAAAACCACCAAATCAGAAGAAATATTCGCCGCCGCCCAGAAATTGATGCCCGGTGGCGTTAGTTCCCCCGTCCGCGCCTTCAAATCCGTAGGCGGACAGCCCATCGTCTTTGACAGGGTAAACGGAGCCTACATTTGGGATGTTGACAGCAACCAATACATTGACTACGTAGGTACTTGGGGCCCCGCCATCTGCGGCCACGCCCACCCCGAAGTCATCAAAGCCCTCCACGAATCCTTAGAAAAAGGTACGAGTTTCGGCGCACCCTCCCTCTTGGAAAACGTCCTCGCCGAAATGGTCATCGATGCCGTTCCCAGCATTGAAATGGTACGATTTGTCAATTCCGGTACCGAAGCTTGTATGGCCGTTTTGCGGCTGATGCGAGCCTTCACCGGGCGCGACAAACTGATTAAATTTGAAGGCTGCTATCACGGACACGCCGATATGTTCCTGGTAAAAGCAGGTTCCGGCGTGGCAACTCTCGGCCTTCCAGACTCTCCCGGCGTGCCGAAATCCGTTACCGCCAACACCCTCAACGCTCCGTACAATGATTTAGAAGCAGTCAAAGCTTTATTTGCCGAACATCCTGGCGAAATCGCAGGCGTGATGCTAGAACCTGTTGTAGGAAATGCCGGTTTTATTGTACCGGATGCAGGTTTTCTCGAAGGTTTGCGGGAAATTACCAAAGATAACGGTGCTTTGTTGGTGTTTGACGAAGTAATGACTGGTTTCCGCATCGCCTACGGCGGAGCTCAGGAAAAATTCGGTGTCACCCCAGATTTGACAACCTTGGGTAAGGTTATCGGCGGCGGTTTGCCCGTGGGAGCTTACGGCGGAAGGCGCGATATTATGGGGATGGTGGCTCCCGCAGGCCCGATGTATCAAGCTGGTACGCTTTCGGGAAATCCTTTGGCGATGACTGCTGGGATTAAAACTTTGGAATTGCTGCAAAAACCCGGCACTTACGAACAGTTGGACAGGATTACGAAAAAACTGTCCGAGGGATTGCTGAAAATTGGTAAGGAAGCGGGACACGCTGTTTGCGGCGGACAAATTAGCGGGATGTTTGGCTTGTTTTTTGCGGCGGGCCCGGTTCACAATTACGATGATGCGAAAAAGTCTGATGTAGCAAAGTTCGGCCGCTTTCACCGGGGAATGTTGGAGCACGGAATTTATCTCGCTCCTTCGCAGTTTGAAGCTGGATTTACTTCTTTGGCCCATACTGACGAAGATGTCGATCGAACTTTAGCAGCCGCGCGCGAAGTGATGGCTAGTATTTAAGGCTTTGCAGTCAGGAATGCAAGTTCTTAAAACTCAGAGATAAAAAATTAAAGTCCTGACTGTTTTTTGCAGTCAGGACTTTAATTTTTAACAAATAGCCAATCCGCGTTAAAAACCTCTCGGGGCTGTAGCAAAAGGCGAGAAACCCGGTTTCTACAAAATTTTGTGTTTAGTAATGAGAAATCTATGAAGAAACCAGGTTTCTGAGAATTTTTTATTTTTTCGACAACCTATTTAATAACTAATGACTAATGACTGCTATTCGATCGCGGGGACAGCACTATGACTAATGACTAATGACTAATGACTGCTATTCGATCGCGGGGACAGCACTATGACTACTGTCAACTGTCAACTGTCAACTGTCAACTGTCAACTGTCAACTGACTAATTTACTCATTAAGAAATTCACCTTCACAGATAATCGAGTCTCTGTTCTCCAAATCTTCTTGATTCCAAATCGCATTTAATGCTGCCGAACTTAAAGAACTTGAGATCGTATTTAATGTGGTGTTGTAGTATTCTACAGCATTATTAAGTTCCATCTGTGGGGCTTCTTTGAAATAGGAATTAATATCAGGCGTGCAGCGCTGGGCTTGATAGTACAAATAAGCTTCAGCATTAATACACATTACGTGGTAAAAATCCCTATTTGCTGTTGCAATATCTCCCAATTTGTACAGCGCTAAACCCCGGTTGAGATAAGCTTTAACGTAGTTGGGTTCGAGTTCCACTGCTTTGTTAAAGTCTTCAATCGCCAGCTCCATTTGTTTTAATTTATAGCGAACGCATCCTCTGTTATAATAGGCATAAACATTGTTGTGGTCGATGCCGAGTGCTGTGTTATAATCGGCGATCGCCTGGGTGTTGTCTCCTAATTGGTGATAACAGAGTCCGCGATTTATGTAAGCTTTGATATATCTTGGATTCAACCGTAGCGTTTCGTTAAAGTTCTCCGTTGCTGCTTGTTTTTCTCCCAAAAGGTAGTAAGCGCGGCCTCGGTTGTAATAGGTTTTATAATTTTGCGAATTGATAGAGAGAGCTCGATCGTAGTCTTCTATTGCTTCTTCGTAATGTCCTAAATTAGCAAGTACGAGTCCCCTGTTGTTGTAGATAGCGTGGCTGTCAGGCTTATTTACTAAAGCACAGTTGAGATCGTCAATGGCTTTTTCGTTTTCTCCGAGATGGCGCCAAGCATTGCCTCGATTCAAGTATGCCTCGAACAAATTAGGATTGATATCTAGTGCTTGGCTGAGGTCTGCGATCGCCTTTTGGTAGTCTTTCATATAATAGTAAACCAAGCCGCGATTGTTGTAAGCTTTGGCATCGGCGGGATTGACTTGCAGTATCTGATCGAAGTCCTCAAGTGCCGCTTCGTAGTTGCCTTGCTTGGCGCTGTGCAACCCGCGCTTATAAAAATGGTTGAGGTTCGATTCTTTGATGTTCATAGGTCAACTTTCATTCCTTGCTGGATTCTGGATTGATTCCTTTGCACTCAGTGTTGAGTTCGACAGAGGTTAATCTGTTGAAAGAGCATCCACACAGCACCCCGATTAACTCTTAACTGATTCCAGGAAATCTACCCGAAACAGGATTTTAGGTTTATCTTAACAGCAGTTAAATCCTGTTAAAAGAGCCTGTAGCTCGGCTGCATTTACTTCGTGAGTTCGATTTTTTACCCGATCGACTTTTGAGCAAAAATCGAGTTTTCGTTGGCGTTATCTGTCTCTAGATGCCGAGGCGATCGGCTAATCACCAAATTCAGCTTACGAGGCTGCGAGGCTACAAATCACTACACGTACTCTGTTCTGGTAAGATTTATATCTCGATTCTCAAATTGGTCTCAGTATTTTCCGCACCTAGTCTCTACAAACTTTTGTTGGGTAATTACCAATTCCCGATTACCCATTACCAATTAGCGATTGATTTCCTCTTCCACATAAACTCTCAATTTCTCCAAATCGGGAAGTTCGACCAATTCTTTTTCCTTTTCCTGAACAGAGATAGGCACCCTCACAGGTGTGCGCTGTTCTATCCAGCAACTCGCCAGCGGCAAAGTTTGTTCCAAATCTTCCAAAGGCCTGGGAATTACCATCACGGCGTTCAACTCGCCAATGCGCTCAGCTTCGTACATCCCGGCTTCTACGGCGACTGCGACATCTGCGACTGCACCGCGAATAATTGCCGTGCACAAACCGGCGCCAATTTTCTCGTAGGCGGCTAAGTGTACGTCGGCGGATTTGAGCATAGCATCGCAAGCGCCGACCATTGCGGGAAATCCCCGCGTTTCGAGCAAACCGATCGCCTGATTGCTCAGTCGAGAATAACTACCGCTTTCCGACAGTTGAGTTAGGCGAAAGCCGATCGGCAAAACCACTTCCAAATTAGCCAAAGGCCTAGCAATCACCAGCTTAGAAACAAACTGTCCGAATTGTTCGGCTGTCTGAGCTCCTGCTTCCACAGCCAAACGCACGTCGGAAATGCGCCCGCGGACGATCGCCGTACAGTGACCGGAACCTATTTTCTCGTATCCTACTAAAATGACCCCTGCGGACTTCAGCATCATGTCAGCAGTCCCGACAATTGCCGGAAAACTCTTGGTAGATACCAAGCCCAAAGCGGTGTCTTTGAAATATTCCTGGCGCTGCGATCGCCCGGAGTCACTGCTGTTACGATCTATTTGTCCGTCCATCTTCGATTACCCTTAGAAACTTCCAAAAATAAAAATTTGTTGATAGTTTTAGTGTCTCAGATGAGAAGACAAACTGCACGAGCTGCAAGATACATATTTATGCTGCAAGACCTTAAAAATTGCTGAGCTACAAATAATATGAGATTACCTATTTATATTTTTTTGATTCTTCCTTAAGCATAACTGCCTTTTGTAGAAATTACCATGCCCCAAAATGGATACCAGCACCAGACACTCATGAGGGTCGAGATCGAAAATTTAGACAATATTTTAACGTCTCAGATTCATCTGTGGAATAAATCTCAAATCGAAAAATGGAAAATCTCAAATCCAATGACCTCTATCCGGTACCGCCCGAGAGAGTTTGACCGTTGTCCTGCGATCGATTAAAAGCTTGTCGGTGCGGAAACAGCGTCCCCAGCAACTGATTGATGTGAGCTTGACCGTACAGAATAGTTGGGACTTCTCCTGGTTGGGGAGGCGGATTGGCGGCGGTTTCTGGTGATGGATCTGGGGCTGTCTCTGGCGGTGTTTGAGGCTGTGTTTGGGCGGGTTCGGGCGGGTCGTCGATCGGGCGATCGACGGTTGGTTCAACTGGTGGCGTAGTGCCTGTGGGGGTTTCCGGTGCAGCGGTTTGGGCTTCTGCGGTTTCTGCGGTTTCTGCGGTTGGTTCTGCTGCGACTCGGCGGCTGGTATCTCCGATCAGAGAACCTGCGGGCAAAATTTGCATTTGGTCGATCGCAGGATTAATCAGCGTTGTTCCCGCGCCAATACAGGCATTTGCGCCAATCTTCCCCGCACCTACCACCAACACTCCTGCACCCAGCATTGCGCCCGCTGCGATTTCGAGAGTACCTTCGCGGGCGTGAAGGATAACTCCCATACCGATACAGGCACCGGCGGCGATCGAGATCCGGCTACCCGGATCTGCTTGGAGGATGACTCCTGGGGCGATCGCCACACCTTCATTCACAACTACATCGCCACTCAGGAAAATCTGAGAGTTGCTACTTAATTGCAGTGGCGATAAATACATTCAACTTCACCTTGAAATGAGCTATGATTTTAGATAAAACGACTTTAATTTATCGCTTTTTAGAATGATTTCTTTAACTCTATCAATCTAATAAACGATTATTTACTAATAATGAAAAGCTCGATTTGGACTTACAAATTACCCGAAATAATTGCTTGAAAGCCGGAAGCCTTTTAAGGAGAAATTAAAATCAGACGATTCATTACTCCAATCCCATTCAACTGTCAACTGTCAACTGTCAACTGTCAACTGTCAACTGTCAACTGTCAACTGTCAACTGTCAACTGTCAACTGTCAACTGTCAACTGTCAACTGATTCTCCCGCTAGCCCAACGCGAGCACTTAACGGGAGAAAGCAGCTAATTACCTGACAAATTATGGTCGTTGGATAATTTCTTCGAGTACCCGGCGCTTGGCCTTGGAGTCGATACCGAGCAAGCGGACGTAATCGCCACTGTGTTCTGTCATACAGCTTTCGAGAGCCGAAATTACTTCGGATTCGCGGTTGGTGGCGATCGGCGCGCAACTGCTCCAAGAACCTGTGCGGAAACGGCGCGCGTCGGCGTGTTCCGTGCCAATTTTGTAGCCTTGGGAGAGCAGATTGCGGATTTGGTCGATCGTCTTGCCGGTCAACTTTCCACTTCCAGCCGAACCAGTCGTCGTGGCTTTGAATGCTGATGTTGCACCCGGTTTAGCCGATTGAGCCACAGGGCCATCGGGACGCTGAATCAGTTCTTCAACTACGCGGCGCTTAGCTTTCGGGTCAATCCCGATCAAGCGCACGTATTCGCCCGGATATTGGTTCATCACAGATTCTAAAGCGGCGATCGCCTCAGATTCGTTTCTGACTTGCAGCGAAGCCCCGCTTTGCCAAGAACTGGTGCGGAAGCGGCGCGCGTCGGCGTGTTCTGTGCCAACCTTGAAGCCTTGAGCTAGCAAGCCGCGAACTTGAGCCACTGTTTCCGCGCTCAATTTGCTGGATGCGGAACCGCCATTTTGATAGGCAGTTTGTGCAACTTTACCGTTAGATTTGTGAGTTGTGGCGCCGTTACCGTTAGAGCCGTTTTCTCCCGGTCTTTGGACGATTTCTTCGAGTACGCGACGCTTGGCTTTGGTGTCAATCCCGATCAAGCGGACGTATTCTCCTTGGTGATCGGCCATACAAGCCGACAAAGCTGCGATTACTTCAGAGTCGCGAGTTGAGGAAATTGGGCCGCAAGTGCGCCAAGAACCGGTACGGAACCGACGGGCGTCGGCATATTCCGCTCCCACGCTGTATCCTTGGGCTAGCAAATTGCGGATGCTATCGGCTAGAGAGGAACTCAATTGGGTGCCGGCATAGGTAGAATAATTCATTTGAGTGATATTTGAGTTTTTAGCTTGCTCGTTGCGAATTGGTGCTAGACAAGCGATGTTGTCAGCGCAGCGATAACCCGTTCTCAGAGCGTCATTGATGCCGATGACGTGGGTCGCAAATTTAACATCTGAATCTTGAACGTCAGGCAGGCGATCGGCTTGCTGCTGATTAGTGATGATGGCTCCCGAAGGTATGTACTTACCGGGAGGAATCTCCACATCTTGAATTAATACGTGCATCATGACAATGCAGCCGTTGCCCACTCTGGCATTGAACACCGTAGAGCGAAAGCCGATAAAGCACTCGTCGCCCACGTATGCCGGGCCGTGAATTAAACTCATGTGGGTGAGGGAAGTATTTTTCCCCACCCACACAGAATAGGATTTGTCGTCGTCTCCTGTGACTCGGCCTTGTTCTAAACCGTGAATCACTACTCCGTCTTGAATGTTGCTTCCTCCTCCGATATAAAAAGGAGTGCCTTCATCGGCGCGGATAGATGTCCCGGGGGCAATCATCACATTAGAACCGATATGCACATCCCCAATAATGTTAGAAAAGGAATGTACGTAGGCGGTGTCATGAATTTTGGGCTCAGCCAAGTTTTTCGACCAAGGCGTCGGGGGAGCCGCAACGTTGCGGACTGCCATAAATTAAGTTCTCCTAAAACTGAAAATTTTTTTTAGTTGTTAGTTGTTAGTTGTTCACTGTCAACTGTCAACTGTCAACTGTCAACTGCCAACTGTCAACTGTCAACTGCCAACTGTCAACTGTCAACTGTCAACTGCCAACTGTCAACTGTCAACTGTCAACTGTCAACTGTCAACTAGCGGTACGGGTCGTCTTTTTTACTGTAAATGAGGCGATTTTCTACATTGACAGTATCTATAATGCCTACTACCAGAGCATCGATCGGACGGTTTTCGCTCCCTGGCGCGATCCGGGCCCCGCTGCCGCGGGTGACTAAAACCCATTCATCTATACCAGCGCCCACACAGTCAGCGGCTACTTCATAGCCGGGAACTGGCGAACCTTCTTCATCGATGAATTGCAGCAGTAGAAATTTCGATCCTCTCAGCGTCGGCTCTTTTTGGGTACTGACAACTGTGCCGAGAACTTTGGCCATTTGCATTTTAGGTAATAGGTAATTGGTAATTGGTAATTGTCATTTTTACACCGTCACTTGTCTTTTTTTTATGAGTTTTTTTTAGTCTAATTTCTGCATAAAATAGTAGTTTCTTCTACTAACTAATGACTAATGACTCATAACTCATAACTCATGACCCGTAAAACAAACGGATACAAGCTCTAGACGATTTTGACTGTCGATTCCAAAATCTTAGATTTAAACTTAAATCTCCCAGATTAATCTGTGGAGTCAATTTTAAAATCTAAAATCTAAAATCTAAAATCTAAAATCGACTGACTAATAACCAATATCCCATGACTACCTCAATTAAAAATTAAAAATATTAAATCAAAAACATCGCGATTTTTAATTTTTAATTTTTAATTTTTAATTACCAAACGCCCCTAACAGCCTCGGGCTTGTATTAAGATCTGTTGAGAGGACGAATGCCGCTCACGCCTTCGCGGAACTGTTCTACAGCTTCGGTGTAGCGAATGGGTAGCACGTATTCCAAGTTTTCGTGAGGGCGGGCGATAATGTGGGTGGACATCACTTGTCCGCCGTTAACGCGCTTCACTGACTCTACTCCGGCGGCTACGGAAGCTTGCACTTCCGAGACATCTCCTCTTACAATGACAGTAACGCGAGCGCTACCGATTTTTTCGTATCCTACCAAGGTGACGCGGGCTGCTTTGACCATCGCGTCAGCGGCTTCTACAACTGCGGGGAAGCCTAAGGTTTCGATCATGCCAACTGCAATTGCCATTGGTTTTACTCCTGATTGAATATTTTGGGAACTAAACTGTAAATTTTTGACGATCGCGCTGCTTTTCGTCAAACGTTTCGTCAAACGAATTTTTAGCGCGCTAAGAACTTAGTAGCCTCGGAACTGCTCTACTGCTTCTGTATAACGAATTGGTAGAACATATTCTAGGTTTTCGTGGGGGCGAGCGATGATGTGGGTAGAGACGACTTCTCCGCCGTTCACCCGCTTGACGGATTCCACTCCTGCTGCAACTGAGGCTTGGACTTCCGACACGTTGCCGCGCACAATTACGGTGACGCGAGCGCTGCCGATTTTTTCATAGCCCACGAGGGTAACGCGAGCAGCTTTAACCATAGCGTCGGCAGCTTCCACAACAGCGGGAAAACCTTTTGTCTCAATCATTCCCACGGCAATTGACATTTTTGAATCTCCAAGTTGAGGATTAGCGGAATTACCGTAACAAATCTTTGAGAAATCTAAAAATTTGGACGGGGAGGCCCACATTATTTAGGAATGCAGTGTAAAGCTTCCTATCCTTATAGAATAGGGGAAGCTGTCCACCTTGACAATATAAACTAACATCATAATGTTTAATAACAAAAATTAAATTTTTTTATGTTACTTCAAATATTTTAATATTTATTTAATAATCTTAATATATAGAGGAGTAGATGCGGGCGGCGAGCTGGCAGTCAAGTAAGTACAAATACCTGTAAACTAGAGTTCGGTGGGTGGGGGCTGGGGATGTCGGTGTCGGTCAACTTCGAGATTTCCCAGGGGGGATCGCGGGTAAACAGACAAAAAAGACAGTCTTGGCCGAGATGCGGGCTTTTTTTTTTGAGTGCCGACCCCCAGCAGCCTGTAATTTGGTATTCAGAGAATACTAAGTTTTGATGCTTTAATGTATAGTTAATTTTGGGTGCAAATTATTTTGCTAAAGCTATACGATCGGGTTTAGTCAAAGTTTTACGTCAAATTTTTACACTGTGGCGCGATCGCCCGGAACTGCCTTTGTATAAAGGTAGCCGGTAATTTGAAGTTTAAGGAATAAATTAAATGACAGAATTTCTCCTCCAAACCTGTTGGTGGATACCTTTATATGGCTTAATAGGCGCGATTCTAACTTTGCCGTGGTCTACGGGAACCGTTCGCACAACAGGGCCAAGACCTGCGGCTTACTTCAATTTACTGATGAGTGTGTTGGCTTTCATCCACGGGTCAGTGATTTTTACAGCAACTTGGGATCGAGCGCCCCAACATTTGCTCCTCCACTGGGTGCAAGCAGCAGATTTAGATTTGTCTTTTGCCATAGAAATCTCCACGACCAGCGTCGGAGCAATGGAGCTAGTGACAGTTTTGAGTTTGCTAGCACAAATTTACGCTCTCGGCTACATGGAAAAAGACTGGGCGCTAGCTCGATTTTTTGGGCTGCTAGGTTTTTTTGAAGCGGCAATTAGCGGGATTGCGATTAGCGATTCGCTGCTGCTAACCTACGGTTTGCTGGAAGTGCTGACACTCTCAACTTATTTGCTAGTCGGGTTTTGGTACGCTCAACCGCTGGTAGTGACGGCGGCTAGAGATGCGTTTTTAACCAAGCGTGTAGGAGATGTACCGCTGCTGATGGGAGTAGTGACGCTTTCAACTTTAGCCGGAAGTTTGAATTTTTCTGATTTAGAAGAATGGGCGGAAACTGCAACTTTATCTCCTTTAGTTGCGACTCTTTTAGGCTTGGCTTTAATTGCCGCACCTACAGCCAAGTGCGCTCAATTTCCGTTTCACCTGTGGCTCGACGAGGCGATGGAAGGGCCGAACCCGGCTTCGATTATGCGGAATACGGTGGTTGTGGGTGGTGGGGCTTATGTTTTGATTAAACTTCAGCCTGTTTTAGCGCTGTCGCCGATAACTGGTTTGGTGCTGGTGGTTTTGGGTGCGGTGACGGCTGTTGGGGCTTCCTTAGTGGCGATCGCCCAAATCGATATCAAAAGAACACTATCGCATTCTACCAGCGCTTCTATGGGTTTAGTGTTTATCGCGGTCGGGCAGAATCACGTTGACATTGCATTGCTGTTGCTGTTCGCGCACTCGATCGCCAAAGCACTATTATTCATGAGCATAGGGTCAGTGATTGTCACAACCAACACTCAAGATTTAACAGAAATGGGTGGGTTGTGGTCAAAGATGCCCGCCACGACAATGGCTTATTTAGTTGGCGCTGCGGGGATGGTAGCCCTATTGCCGATGGGCAACTTTTGGGTAATGCGACGGTGGCTGAACGGTTTTTGGACAGTGCCATTGTGGTTGGTAGTTGTGCTGCTGTTAGTTAACGGTTTAACTGCGCTCAATTTAACTCGCGTATTCGCCTTAGTATTTGTCGGAAAACCGCAACCCAAAACTCGCAGAGCTCCCGAAGTCGGTTGGCCGATGGCTTTGCCGATGGTAATTTTGACGGTGATTGGGCTGTTAGTGCCTTGGATGTTGCAGCAGTGGCAACTTTTAATTAGTTGGACTGGGCCTTGGGCGGAAACTGGGGATTTTGATAGTTTAAATTTGCTGTTGAAGACTCTGGATACTCCACTGTTGGTGTTATCTGGCTTGATTGGGGTTGGGGCTGGCGTGGCGATTTATTGGTACAACGTTTTACCTCGACCGGTACGACTGCCGATTCCAGCGGTGCAGGATTTGTTTGCTTACGACTTTTATATCGATCGAGTTTACCGCTTGACTGTGGTTTGGGCCGTAGCTTCTATTGCGAAAGTCAGCGCTTGGACTGACAAGTATGTAGTAGATGGGGCGGTGAATTTGTTCGGTTTTGCCACAATTTTCAGCGGTGAAGGTTTGAAATACAGCGGCACCGGTCAATCGCAGTTTTATGTGTTGACTATTGCGGGGGGAGTTGCGGCGTTACTGGCGCTGATTATTTGGCAATTCTAAACCGCAGATTTTGGTGGATGAACGGGGATAAACGCAGATAAATTGTTTTTGGTTTGTCTGCTTTGTCCCTAGTTTTATTCAAAGTCGATCGGCCACAATTCTATAACCGGAACTTCCCAACCGGGTAAAAGTTCGGGCAGTGAAATTATGTCGTAGTGCTGTCGCCCCCGAGCGAGTATTGTACACCTTGCTCGGGGGGGACAGCACTCCCAGAAAAGATATTTTTTGCAAAAATGAGATGCTCCCATTTAACTTGCAAATCTTCTCGATCTGTAAGACTAGAAGTCATAGGAGGATTTTCGAGAAATTTGCATCTATTGTAATAAGAAAATTAACCGATCGCTATTTTATGCAGTGGCTTTGGGTTAATCTTAAATATAGTTCTAAATATTGTGTAATAAAGGAAAGTTTTAATTGATGCTCAGTGCTTTAATCTGGATACCAATGTTGGCGGCCGCCCTGATTGGGTTTTGGCCCGGTGCGATCGCCTCTAAAATAGTTCGGAATGCCGCGATCGCCATTGCGGGTGTAACTTTTATTCTATCGGTGTTTGTGGCAGCTCAGTTTGATGCCAACAGCAGTCAATTACAGTTTTCGGAATTTATTCCTTGGATCGATGATTTGGGATTTAATTACAATCTCGGCGTTGATGGTTTGTCTCTGCCCTTAGTAATTTTAAATACCCTACTGACAGGTGTAGCGATTTACGCTACGGATGAGGCGATCCGCAGACCTCGACTTTATTATTCTTTGATGCTGTTAATTAGTGGCGGCGTCACCGGAGCTTTTTTATCTCAAAACTTGTTGCTATTTTTCCTGTTTTTCGAGGTAGAACTAATTCCGCTTTACCTGTTAATTGCAATTTGGGGAGGCGAGCGCCGAGGCTATGCCGCTACTAAGTTTTTAATCTATACGGCATTTTCGGGAATAGTATTGCTGGCTGCTTTCTTGGGTGTAGCTTGGCTCAGCGGTGCTTCTAGTTTTGATATGGTTGGTGCAGCCGGTGCATCGCATTTGGAAGGAGGCTCGCCGTTGCCTTTGGTCAGACAAATTGTGTTGCTGGCAGGGATATTGCTCGCTTTTGGGATTAAGATTCCATTAGTGCCTTTTCATACTTGGCTGCCAGATGCTCACGTAGAAGCTTCGACTCCGGTTTCGGTGCTGCTGGCGGGGGTGCTGTTGAAGCTGGGAACCTACGGGATGCTGCGCTTTGGTTTGGGTTTGTTCCCGGATGCGTGGGCGGTGGCTGCGCCTTGGTTGGCGAGTTGGGCGGTGGTGAGTGTGCTTTACGGGGCTAGTTGCGCGATCGCCCAAAAAGACATGAAAAAAATTGTAGCTTACAGTTCGATCGCGCACATGGGCTACATTTTGTTAGCTAGCGCCGCAGCTACTGAGATTAGTATGATAGGAACTGTGTTGCAAATGGTTAGCCACGGTTTAATCTCCGGGTTGCTATTTTTGAGTGTCGGGATTGTTTACAAAAAATCCGGCAGTCGCAACATAGATGTGCTCAAAGGTTTGTTCAATCCCGATCGCGGTTTGCCGGTAATTGGCAGTTTAATGATTGTCGGTGTAATGGCGAGTGCCGGCATTCCCGGGTTGTCGGGATTTATTGCTGAATTTTTGATATTTAGGGGCAGTTTACCAGTGTTTCCGATCCAAACTTTGCTCTGCATGATCGGGACTGGTTTGACTTCAGTTTACTTTTTAATTATGGTCAACCGCGCCTTTTTCGGGCGCCTTTCCGATTTGGTGGTGAATTTGCCGCAAGTCCGCTGGGGCGATCGCATTCCTTCGCTAGTTTTAGCCGTAATCATCACCATCATGGGATTGCAGCCGGGAGTTTTAGTGGCTTTGAGTGAGAAAACTGCGATCGGCTTAGTATCGACTGTACCCGCACAAGTTAAACAAGTTGCTCAAAACTTGGAGTGAAATCTTTCATAGGTATGTAGTTGCGCTTGAGCGCCGGCCGGCGAAGAGAGCAACTACAAACCTAAAACATAGTTATTCAATGTAGTTGTGCGTTGACTCGCTCTCATGAACCCTCAAGCGCAACTACGAACCAAAGCTAAAACATAGTTATTCAATTAAGGTTGAGGAAATCAAATGACAAGTACCGTATTAAAACCATCTTCCCATCCCCTATCCGCCTACATTGACATCTTGGAATCAGGCAAAGCTTTACTTCCAGAATCTACCGAAAATGTAGTAGAAGTGGTTGGAGTTCTCAAAAGTTACGCCATAGTTCTTGATGCGTATTCTCGCAATCTTAACTACATCGCAGAAGAACAATTTTTAGTGCTTTTCCCGTTTTTTAAATATTTCAACGGAGAAGTGACAGCGCCGAAATTACTGCGCTATTTGTGGCACGATCGCATAAATTTTGAGTATGCCGAATATTGCATGAGAACCATGATGTGGCACGGCGGCGGCGGTTTGGACAGTTATTTGGATACTCCAGAATTTAGCAATTTGGCCGAAAAGGCGATCGCAGCTAAGTTAAAAGGCAACTTTTTGATGCAGGGACTCCACAAAGCATTCCCAGAGTTTTTACCCGAACAAGTGCGGATGTTGGCTTATTACACGGGTTTGGGGCAGTTTTGGCGGGTAATGAGCGATTTATTTATCGATTTGTCCGATCGCTACGAAGCCGGTACAATTAAGTCGATCGCAGAGATAGTAGATTTCGTCTTAGCCGGTTTAGTAAGCGCCGCAGCCCTACCAATCACCTACAGCGTCAAGATTCGCGGCGAAGTCTACGATATCCTGCCCGCATCGGCCAACTTGACATTTTTAGCAGATGTAGCAGTACCTTATGTAGAAGCAGTTTTCTTTAGAGGAACAGCTTTTTTTGGCACAGTTTCCTACAACGCCCAAGCACATCAAATCCCAGAAGAACAAAAAGAATTTAGCTACGGGGCTTTGTTTGCAGATCCTTTACCCATCGGAGGTGCAGGAATTCCACCAACTCAATTGATGCAAGATATGCGGCATTATCTGCCCGATTATTTGCACGAAATTTATCGAACTAGCTGTCGCGGTGAAGACGATTTGCGCGTACAAATTTGCCAAAGTTTTCAGAAGTCGATGTTTTGCGTGACAACAGCGACTATTTTCGGTTTAGCACCTCATCCGATGAACACCTCCGATCCTGAGGAAAAAAAGGCTAATCGGGCTTATTTAGAAGGTTGGATGGATCGATTTGGCACTTCTCGCTTGGATTGGGCAAATCAGCCAACTATCAGGGCTTGTCAGTTGTTCCCGGAAAGATGAAAGAGGCTGGATGTCTGTTGCTACGATCGGGAGCGGAAGCAATCTCGATCGGAATCCAGCACGTCACATCTATGAAAGGCTGGGCTCCGGGCTGCTACCTCTTCTTGAAGCTCTAGATTAACCTTGACAAAGGTTGTAGCATTGGTTAGTATGATAGTACAGTCATACTCGTCAGTCGCATGAAATTAATAATTTATGAGCAAAAAAGTCAGTATTACTTTGGATGACACAATTCTAGATTTTGTCGATCGGCTAGCAAGTAATCGTAGTAGTTTCATAAATGAAATTCTCTGGAAGGAAAAAAGGAGGATTATGATGCAAGAGCTGGAAAATGCTTATAAAGAGCAGGCTAGCGATCCTGATTTTCAAGAAGAGATTTCCGTTTGGGATGTTGCGGTAGGCGATGGTTTAAATGCCTAACGGGATATTAACTTACAAACGAGGAGAAATATGGTGGGTCGATCTAGAACCCACGACCGGTCATGAAACCGGTAAGCAGCGTCCTTGTCTAATTTTGCAGAATGATGTTGGCAATCAAAATGGGACAACTACAATAGTTGCCCCTTTATTGCCTTGGAAAAAAACTTATCCATTCGTTGTGAATGTTGTTCCAACTTCGCAAAATGGACTAAACGGAGAACGGCACATAAACTTAAGTCAAATGAGAGCTGTAGATGCTCAAAGAATTAAAAACAAACAGGGAGTTTTAGAAGATTTTTATTGGGAAGAAATTGAGAAGGCTGTCTGTATTGAGCTGGGTTTTAATTTGGTATTTAAAGAAACATGATTGAGGTTTCGTTTTCTCGCTTCGCTCGTTTATCTATAACGTTTGTCAAGCGCTGTGAGGTACGCTGGCTCCTCCGATGCTTTCGATCTGAGAGTACCTCATGTTACTGAGAAAGGCTATAGTTTCCCAAACTCTTTTGAACCAGCAAACGAAAATGCGGTCAGCATGATAATTTCGATCGCCGATCGCCAATCTAAAAGCTCAAATACCAAATCCCATGACGCACCTTAATGCTATCTAGATTCGGACAAGAAGACTCAGGCCGTGAGAATCAGTTCCACAAGTTCCCAGTAAACCATAGGTTTCAGCTAAATCTTTGACTAAAGCAGTTTGTTTGGGACTCGGTTTCCAAGGATTAGGATTACCGTAAGCATAGTAAATTTCTACGCCGTCAATGCCAAGACGGGCTGCTTCTGGGATTAGTTGATCTGCGATCGATCGATACCGGCAAGGATGTGCTAGAACCGCTAAACCTCCTGCTTCCTGAATCGCTTCAATTACCCTGGCTGCGGAATAAGAAGCGTGGCCTTCAGTGCCTTTACCTCGCAAGTAAGGTGTGAGACTGGGATGTTCAGGATCGAAGGCGTAAGCGAGAATGTGTACGTCGTTTTTGAGCAATTCAGCGTTAATTTCAGCGCCAGTCCAAAGAGTCGGCGCTGCGGTAGTCCTGTCGGGATGCTTTAATTTCCAGTTATCCAGCCAAATTTGAGCTTGAACGTAGCCTTTGGTGCTGTGGTGATCGGTGATAGCGAAGCCTTTGAGGCCACCTGCGATCGCAAGTTCCATCAATTTCTCGGGCTTCAATCGCCCGTCGGAGTAGACTGTGTGCATATGGAAGTTATAGGAACCCGGACAGCTATCGGCATCAATCGTCTGCAAGACTTGTTTGAGTGCCGAGATATTCTGGGATTCTGGTTTGAGGCTAGAACTTGTTGAGGGAGCGAGATTGACCGTCATAAGCATTATTATAAAAAAAACTAGCTTTGTTAACTATATCTAATTTTTTCTTTAAATGTTGGGGGCTGATACCCACAGGTACTTTCAACAGTTGACAGTTGACAGTTGACAGTTGACAGTTTGAGAGAAACCTCTACCCTTAAGTCTGAGGATTGAAGTAATGAATAGTCTGAGTTTAATTTCTCCCGGGCGGGCGGGCTTTCAACCAATTCTTTCTGGCAAAGCGTTAGTCGCACTTTAAACCTGCGGCGGCGGCTGTCGGAAATTCGATCGGCACAAACGTAACACCAAATTGTTCTCTAGCACACGGAACAACGTGCGCTAAAGCTTTAGGAGGGTTTTTCCGATTTCCAGTTGTCAAGTCAAACTCAATTATACCCGTGGCACCGTCAGCTTTAAAGTCTGGAGATGCTAAGGTTTTTTGCATTCCTTCACGGCTGGGTTCTGGCTGTAATTCTAGGGATTTAATCAGCGTTTTAGCGGCATCGTAGGTTAAAGCCGATCGAGTATTGACTGGGCCTCCCCACAATTTTTCAGCATTAACTGGAAACTTTTTATCAAAACTGATTAACGGATGCCAAAACACGGATACGGCGAGTTTTTCAACAGATTTTAGCTGTTTTACTGCTTTTAAAGTTCTCGGATCGTACAGAGTCCAAGGGCCGACCATCCAATTGCGATTGTTGTTGATTTTAATCATTTCGATCGCATTTTCTCCAGCCTTAGTAACTTGACCGTCTGGAAAGACAGCTAGGGCTGTTATTCCGGCTTTCTCAACTTCTTTGATTGCTGCTTCGGCGTTAAAATCATTTTTAGATAAGTCGTAATTACTGGTTCTAAAAGTAGAACCTCCTTGGGCTTCAAATTGCTTTTTGAATTCTTCCCACAAAGAAGCGCTAAACGGACTGTTGGGATTGTAAAAAACTGCTACTTTTTTTGCACCGACTTTAATCAGTTGATTTACTAAGCCTTCAGCTTCTTTGCTAGTTGTTGGGGCTGTCCGAAAGAAAAATTTCCGAGGTTTGCGCGTTAGTTCTTCTGTTGTGCTTCCCGGAGAAATGGCGATTAGTTTATTTTGATTGTAAATATCTACTGTTTCCACGGTCATGTCGCTGGTGTAGTGTCCGATGACGGCTAAAATATCGGGCTGAGTGACTAGGTAATTTGCCCTTTGCTTTGCGTAGGATTTGATATTGCCGTCATCCGCGATGATGATTCTGAGACCTTTTTTCCTAATAGCTTTTGGTTCGAGAAAGCCTTGACCGGGAAAATCTTTATTGCTGTTATTTGCAACGAGGAGACCTAAATTAACTTCAGTTTGAGCTTGAGCAAGACCTCGCAGCAGTTCTTCGGCTAAATCTGCGTTGACAATGCTACCGTCCTGATTTCTGCGGATGGGAACAACAATTGCGATGGTATAATACTCTGCATTGATTGCTTTGAGCAGGGCATTGTTCATGTAAATTAAAGTTTCTGGGTCTCTGCGGTCTTCTCGCCAGGACTGTTTGAGCAATTTTAAAGCTTCAGAATAATTGGCTTCGGCAAACTCATTGATTCCCCTTTGTTTTGACCAAAGGGCGGAGGTTTGCACTAGAAGTTTTTCGCCAGAACTTACACCATCTGGGGAGGGTGTAGGTAGCGTTTGTGGCTGGGAAATTCTGGGGATTAGCGGGTAAATTTTGGGGATTGAAATTACGATCGCCCCTGCGGCAATTACCGCAACACCCAACAGCAGCCAGCGAAAGCGCGATCGCCCCTGCGGCGGAGTTTGGCCTGACTCGGGTTCTTTGCTCGGTGGCGAATCCTGGTTTGGCGAAACTTCATCAGAATCAGACGCTCCCAAATTCGGCGCAGGTTCGAGTAATAGAGGCGATCGCATCGCGTTCAAGTCTCGCAAAACCTCAGTCACAGATTGATATCGATTTATTCGATAGTGGAAGCGAACCATCCGATCGAGAATATTTTTTAGATTATCACTCACTGGTAGCGGAGTGCGATCGGACGTGGAGTCATGCCAGATAATTTCACCAGCACCATCGTAGTTTTTGAGCTCTGTGGGATGCTTCCCGGTGAGAACTTGAATCACGATCATCCCTACGGAGTAAATATCATTACCAGCATGGGCAGTACGCCCATTTGATTGTTCCGGAGACATATAACCGCTGGTGCCGATCGCCTGCGATGTGAATATTCTACCTGTAGAGTCAGCAGTCAAAGTGCTGATTTCTTTGACAGCCCCAAAATCAATTAAAACAATTTTGTTATCTGTTGTGCGCCGAATTAAGTTAGAAGGTGTAATATCGCGATGAATAATATTTTGTTTATGGACGAACTTTAAAATTTCCAGAATTTCCAGCAACAAGGCGATCGCCCGATCCTCTTCCCACTGTGTACCTGGAGTGAGTTCTTCCTTGAGCTGATGTCCTTCAATGTATTCTTGAATTAAGTAAAAATGGTCGTTTTCTTCAAAGTAAGCGAATAATTGGGGAATGCACGGGTGATTGCCGAGACAGCGCAAAGCACTAGCTTCCTTTTCAAATTGCGTCCTTGCCTTCTCCAAGACGTGCGGAGCATTCGATGAAGGAAAAGGAATTTCCTTAACAACGCACTCGGGATTTCCGGGTTTGGCTAGATCGTTAGCCTTGTAGGTAATCGCAAACCCTCCCTGTCCCAATTTCTTGATAATTTGGTACCTTTCGTGAAGGATATACCCTGGCTCTAGACACATATATTTTTCAGCACCTGTTGACTGGCTCCGGTCTTTGATGTTGATTATACGCTTTTTTGTTCCTAGATACACTTTGGCAACATATCAAGTTCGTCTGTGCCCATATCAAAAACATTATAACTTTCAGCAATTTCTCATTTCCAGTTGTCACTGACTAATAAATAATGATGATTGATGATCGATCGCCAATGACTAATTATGTTTCCCCTAACTTGCTAAGAACAAAAGCAGCTAAAAACCCGCAGACAGTAATTAAGCCAGCAAAATCGTGAGTTTCCTCGAATGCTTCGGGAATCATCGTATCTGAGATCGTGGCTAAAATACCCCCTGCTGCGGCGATCGCCAATCCGCTATCGCTTGATTCTGTTTTAGCAGGGTGCAAAGAGCCCGATCGCTTGCGGTGTTTTGCTCCCTGCTGATTCAAAAACCAATTGGCGGCTGTATAAACAGCAGCGCCGCCCAAAAAGCCGATCGCCGTTGAGTCAAAACCGCCGCGCTTGTAAGCTTCATCCATCAACTCAAAAGATAGCGCCCAAATCAGCACACCGGCGCCAAAAGCCATAATTGTGGCGATCGCGCGCTGGGGAATCCTGATAAAGTAACCCACCGCCGCTCCCAGTAGCAGCGCCGAACCACCCACTAAACCCCAAAATTCTGCCTGCAACCACACTGGAAACATGACTACGCACCTCAAAGCAAAAATTTTTAGACCTGCATAAAAATTATAGATCTTTTATTGGGGGGAGGCAGCGGATACAGCACTTTTCAACCCAGGGATGTACTCTCCTTTGGGCTGGTATTTTCTAATAAGTTATGACTGACATCACGTCTGGTAAAATCATCTTTATAAGTTCGTAGTGAGGACTTCAGTCCTCTAATTTTTATGAGGACTGAAGTCCTCACTACGAACCAATTTTACCTGTATTTTTAATAAATTATGATTAATGATTACTAATAAAAAAAATCCCAGGCATAACCTGGGAATGGGAAATATTAATAAAAGTAATGTTGTTTTAATAAATTGAATTTGCCGGAAAGCGGCGATAATTTGGGTAATAATCGAGCAGCACTGGTAGATTTGAGAGCGGACTGCGGGGCGGGCATTCCGGTTCCGGTGCCGCACCCATCGCATTTTCCAATCTCAATAAAACACTTGCGTTCATGTTGGATCACCCGTTATGCTTGGCTGCTGTTGCGAGTCTGGCTTGCCAGATCCAACAGTTGCGCCCAACGTTTTTGGACTTGTTTGGGGGTGCAGTTGAGTGCAGTGGCGATCGCCTTATCGCATTCTTGATTCCGCTTCATTGCTAACAGTTCTTGTTGTTCGGGCGACAGTTGAGCGCGAAATGTTTCCCATTTGTCCGAAGTCATGCCCAGTTTTTGATCTACATCAGCACCCAGCCATTCGTGAACGAGTTTCCAGTTTTGAGTGCGGGCAAATTTTTCGACGTGGTACTTAAACCGTTGTTGCAGGTAGTCGCGCTGGCGGGAGGACAAACCGAGAACGCGATCGATTTCCGAAGCCGAAAGATCTTGCAATTTTAAAGTTAAGTAGCTAACACATTCTGGCTGATTTTGCGATTCCAGATAGGCGATCAATTCAGCGACTACTCGATCACGCAACACAGCATCAGCCGGATCGACAGTTTCCGAAACCATTTGTTCGCGGACTTGTTGCAGCGCCGGAGAGCGGCTGTACATTTCTGCATCTTCTCCCTTGCCGGATTCTACTGCCATTTCAATGTCGATCGCAGTTTCGGGAGGTTGGCCCTTAGCAAATCCTTGAGCGCGAAGCACGATCAGGCGTTGGCGGTTGCGGCCGGGTAAACCGATTTGGCGCTTGGCGTATTGTTCGGTGAAAGCCATGTACTCAGCCAATTCAATCTGGGTGCGGGGAGTGTAGTTGAGATCCAGTTGGTGTTCGCGGCGGAAAGCGCGCAAAGCTTCGATGTAAAAGCCTTGCAAAAAGTCTTCAATCATGTTGTAGCGAGCTTGGAAGTTCAAGTTCGATCGGAAAGAAGCAACATGACGGTAAATCATCGATGCGAGGTGAGAGTGCAGTTGGACGCGGCCTTGTTTGGAACCGAGGCGGTAGAATTCGAGAGTTTTTTGCAACCGGTGTTCGGCCAAGGTGATTTGCCAAGCTTCAACTTCGCCGGAAATTTGGATGCGATCGCTTTTTTGGCAAATCCGTTCGACTTCCTTAGCAATTCGCATCGCCACTGCTTGAGCGCTGCGGCTGGCAGTTTTCATTTCTGCTTCCAACTCTTTGAGGGCGAATTCAGCCAAAGCCAAGACATCGATGCTGGAAACTGTATTGATTTCGGCGGTTTGTTCGGTGGAGGCGGCTGGAATGAAGTTGAGGTTAGAAACAGTGTTGCAGTTGACGGGGTTGGTGGCAGTTGTGACAGTCATGGCGTTTATCGGGTGGTAGCGCAGTGCGAGGACATTTTTCAGGGAGCGAGGCGGCAGTTGCTGGCGGTTTCGCTTGGCACGGCTGATTCAACTCTCTATGTATTGAATATAGGGAAATACAGATAGGCACAGTGATGCCAGTGTTCCACTCTCTCATGCAACATTTTTTGGCTGCCGAATCTGATTTTAAGCGCTGGCTGTTGACGATAGATTTTATTGCCTTCAAAGCCTGACTGTACAAGCCTTCTGAGCTGTTATGCGGGTGTGGCGATCGCGACAAAGATGGACGGTGTTCCGGGGCCGCTGAGTGGACAATTTAGCAACTGGCCTTTTGAGGGGGTTTTCGGCGTCGGAGATTGCGGAATTGAGACTCGGCAGAATGTAGCGAACTGCACTATCTTCAGAACCTACGCCACAGCAGTTGGGAAACCCGGTCAATTTAGAAATTTTCTTTTAAAAGGGGCAACGGCTTTTTTTGAACGAACCGCGAAGACGCAAAGGAGGCGAAGGAAGATAAGAGAAGTACAGAGGCCTGTCAAACCTATTCACGCCGATTCTCTCTCCAACACCAAAGTCACCGGGCCGTCATTATCTATAGACACTTGCATCATGGCTCCAAACAAACCTGTTTCAACTTTTAAGCCACTCTGGCGCAACTTTTCGACAAATTTTGCATAAAGTTTTTCGGCGGCTTCAGGGGCGGCAGAGCGATCGAAGGAAGGGCGCCGACCTTTGCGACAGTCGCCGTAGAGGGTAAACTGACTGACAACCAGGAACTCGCCGCCGATGTCTTGTACGGATTTGTCCCAGCGCCCGCCGTCGCTGGCCGAGTCGGGAAACAAACGCAATTCTAGGCATTTCCGAGCCATCCAGTCGAGTTCTGCTTCGGTGTCGGTGTCTGCAATACCTACAAGCAAGTTGAGTCCGCAGCCAATTTTGCCGATAATTTTACCGTTAACTTGGACTTGAGATGATTTGACTCGCTGGATGATGACTCGCATGGGAAATCTCAAACAGTCCTGGACATATATAGGGATAAATTCTTAGGTACGTAGTTGCGCTTCAGCGCTCTTTCCGATATCCCAAAAAGAGCGCTTAAGCGCAACTACGTACCTGGATTTTAAGAGCGCTTAAGCGCAACTACGTACCTGGATTTTAAGAGCGCTTAAGCGCAACTACATACCTGGATTTTAAGAGCGCTTAAGCGCAACTACGTACCTGGATTTAATGTGACAGTTGCGTCCAGGTTAGTTTTTCCCGAATCCTTTGCCGCGATTGGGTGCAGGCATACAGAGACAGTTTTCGATTTGCGATCGCAAAGTCTCGGTATCCAAACCCTGACCGATCAGAACAAGTTGGTTTTTTGGCTCACCTTTCCACTGATCGTCATCCATTGAAAATCGCTTGCCGCTCAAGTGGAAAATATGCCGTTTCGGACTTTCTTCAAACCACATAATCCCTTTCGCGCGAAACACGTTTGTTGGCATTTGGTGGTCTAAGAAATATTGAAATTTCCTCAGAGAAAACGGCTTGTCGCTTTGGAAAGAAATTGAGGTAAATCCGTCATTGTCTAAATGGCCGGAGTGGTCGTGATGGGCATGATCGTGATGATCGTGATGATCGTGATGATCGTGATGGTCGTGATGATCGTGATGATCGTGATGATCGTGATCGTGATGACCGTGATCGTGATGGTCGTGATCGTGATGACCGTGATCGTGATGGTCGTGACTGCTAGCAGTTTCCTCAGATTGAAAATATTTGTCAGATTCAAACAATCCGACGCTGAGGACTAAAGGTAAGGGAACTTGCGATTTTACCGTTCGCAAAATTCGAGCGCCTTCTTTGATATCGCGAATCTTAACTTCCAACAAATCTAAATCTGCTTCTTCAACCAAATCTGTTTTGTTGAGAATAATAATATCGCCGTAAGCTATTTGACTGTAGGCTGCTTCTGAGTTGAACAAATCTAAGCTGTAGTTGGCTGCGTCTACTACTGTAACTATTGAATCTAGACGGGTCATGTCGCGCAGTTCTGTGCCTAAAAAAGTCAGAGCTACTGGCAGCGGGTCGGCGAGTCCGGTGGTCTCGACTACTAGATAGTCGAGCTTTTCTTGACGTTCTAAAACTTTGTAAACTGCATTAACCAAATCTTCGTTAATTGTGCAGCAGATGCAGCCGTTGTTCAGCTCAACCATGTTGTCGTCTGTAGTGACAATCAGTTCGTTGTCGATGCCGATTTCACCAAATTCATTGACTAAAACTGCTGTTTTCAAACCTTGCTGGTTGGTCAGGATGTGGTTGAGCAGGGTTGTTTTGCCGCTGCCGAGAAATCCTGTAATGATTGTAACGGGCAATCCGTGTTTGGGAGCGTCCATCGCCGTTTCTGTCTCGGACTGAGTTGTAGATTGCATAACTTGACTGTCAAATAATGTCGATCGCACTTTCCTTGTGGTTCTTATTGTATCTTATTTAAGCTCAGCCCCCATCAACCCGGTTTCTGGGAGAAATTTTGGGTTTCGCGGCATGGCATCTACGCATCAACCGCAAATAAGCTTCAGAGTACGAATGCTATTGGCTTACAGCCTGTTTTTCCGGTAAATCCAGCGGCGACAAATTTGGGGCAGACAATCGCTTCGTGCGATCGACCAATTCCCCCTGCTCTATGATGGTTTTTGCGATCGCGCTGCTTCATTCAGTTGACCGCTTGACAGCTTGTCGTGAGCGAAGTCGAAGGGTTGACCGCTTGACAGTTGATAGCGACATCTACCTGGAAGTCCGAGGATTGGAGTAATGAATAGTCTGATTTTAATTTCTCCTTAAAAGGGTTCCGGCTTTTAACCAATTCTTGGGTGCATCTGGTTTTTGAAGAGGGCGAAGCATGACCGCATATAAGTTATTAGTTATAATCTCATATTGATTTCGGTCATGCTTCGCCCCTACAAACATATTTACCAAAGTGAGATGCACCCCAATTCTTTATGGTAAGATATTTATTTTTAACTATCAATTAAAATCGGGCGGTGGCTAACAACAGCCACCGCCCTCAAGATAGTATTATTGCACTATCTAAATCTGTGCTTACGCAGGAAGCAAGACTGTATCGATGATGTGGATGACGCCATTATCAGCAGCAACATCGGCTGTGGTAACGGTAGAATCATTGATTTTGACGCCATTGGAAGCATCAATTTTCACTTCTGAACCTTCAACTGTTTTGGCAGATTTCAGCTTGACTACATCAGCAGCCATAACTTTGCCAGCAACGACATGATAAGTCAAGATTTTTGTGAGCTTAGGAATGTCCTTAAGCAGTGCTTCTACAGTACCTGCGGGAAGCTTAGCAAAAGCTTCGTCTGTGGGTGCGAAAACTGTGAAGGGCCCGGTGCCTTTGAGAGTATCGACTAAACCAGCAGCTTTGACGGCAGCAACCAGAGTTGTAAAAGAGCCTGCCGAAACGGCGGTATCAACGATGTCAGCCAAGTGAGTCACCTAGGTTTTGTCTTCCATAAATCAATATAACGCTTAAAAGTTAATTTAGCTACCTAAATTTTTCTTTTATTTATTCAGTTATTCTGATATAAATAGCAAAATATTCTTCTAGAAATAACTTATAAAATACCTGTCTAAAGGTAGATAAAAATATCGAAATTTTATTGTATTTTAATGCAAAACAACCTGTTCCTAAATACATTGGTAAGCCGATCGCGAATCGTGCGATCGCCCAGGCGCAGTATGAAATGTAAACGCAGAGCGATCGACATAAATAACTGAGCTGGCAAAACCTTCAAGATCGATCTTTGCCAAAAGCGCACACAAAGTTTCTGCCTGCTGAGGTCATTGGTATCCTAAAAACTGCGTTACACTTATACAGGTATCTTTACAAAACAACATACAAACATGACAGTTGCCTATCCCCGCAAGCTTCGCAACGGCATGGGAGCGCGCGAGATTTTAAGTCAAGTGGTGCGCGATCGCGAAATCCACTTGATTACCCTCAACCGCTACCGCTACAGCGAACAGCGCAGTTGCAAAGACCTCACCGACTTGATCGAGCAGCTAGACGGCGAACCGGCCGAACTCGTGCGGGATCTTTCCCGGCATATCTCGGACGAAGCGCGACACGCCATGTGGCTTACAGACTTGCTCGCAGACATCGGCGAGAAGGTGGGAACGCCGCCAGGAGTCTCCTACATTGACGAATTTGAAAGGTTGCTCGACAGCGACCAAAAAGACCCTACCAAAGACCGCGAAGATTTTGTAATTTCTTCCCTAGCGGCGATTAACGTCACCGAGAAGCGGGGATGCGAGTATTTCTCAGCGCACATCCACGCCCTCAAAAATGCTCCTCAAACCGACGAAAACGTCAAAATCCGCGAAACCATCGAAAAGATTTTTCCCGAAGAAGCTGGTCACGTCCGCTGGGGCAACCGCTGGCTGGGTAAAATTGCTGCGAAGAGCCCGGCACACCGCGAGAAGGTGGAACAGGCGAAACGCAAGTATGCAGCGATCGAACAAGCAGCATTTGCATCGGGAATGGATATCATGCTGGGAGCAGAACTGCGTCGCGTCACCCGTCTCGTGGACATTGCCAACACGATGCCGATGTGGGAACGCCCACAATACCTGATGGAACGCTTGCCAGCCACTCTGCTCGCCCCCGATTTGCAAATGACCAGAGTCGATGTAGCTCAGCGGGCCTGGAACCGAGATCCGCAAGCATTTGTGGAGAAATTTGTGCCGATGTTCCTCAATGGATTAAAACCGATTGAGAAGAAGCCCGCGGCTGCTAAGCCCAAGGCTTAGATACAGGTGAGGGAGAGCTCAGGATATGGGTTCCCAGGCTGTGCCTGGGAACCAGTCATTATTTAAGTCATACCGAATTCTTTAATGTAAAATCCAAAACCTAAAATCCAAAATCCTATAAGTCCTATTTTGCTAAGTCCTGAAGAGGAAGTAAACTGTATTGGTAAAGATTATTGGAACACTTTTCCGTTTAAATATTAATCATGACTAACAGCGAGCCAAACCCACAAACACCTTCCGCAGAAAGCCTCTCTAGCGAAAGCGCGATCGCCTCCGAGCAGGTCGAAAAAGCCACAGCAGTGAGCTATGCCGAAGAAATTGAAACTGTGATTGCCAGCATGGCTGTAGACCAAAAAGTGATGGTCGGTCAAAATGAAGCTGGCGGACATCTTTGGAAATTCAAGTACGGGAGCGTTGAAGTGTTCGTGCAACTCACGGGCGAAACCGAAAATGATACTTTAACTGTTTGGGCTTTTGTGCTTCAGTTGCCGGCAAAGAATGAAGCTGAATTAATGCGGAAACTGCTAGAAATGAATTGGCTGGCTACTTTAGAATCTCATTTTGCGATCGTTGACAACCAAGTTGCCGTAATATCAACTCGGACGATCGCCGAAATCTCTGCTGGGGAAATGTCACGCGCTATTACTATTGTAGCCACCATCGCCGATGACAACGATGACTTGCTGCAAGCAGAATTTGGTAATTAGTCATTAGTCATTAGTCATTAGTCATTGGTCATTAGTCATTAGTCATTGGTCATTAGTCATTGGTCATTGGTCATTGGTAATTTGAACCAACTGTCAACTGTCAACTGTCAACTGTCAACTGTCAACTGTCAACTGTCAACTGTCAACTGTCAACTGTCAACTGTTAACTAATGACTAATGACTAATATGCAGGCCCTGCGATCCAAGAAATCGCGATTCCCAGCCCCAAACCGACGAACACTTGAAAAGGAGTGTGTCCCAGCAACTCTTTCAGGCGAGCCTCATTAAAGTTGTGGTCTTCCTCAAAAAACTCGTCGATAATTTGGTTGAGGATTTGAGCTTGTTTCCCTGCTGCTTGGCGGACTCCAGCAGCGTCGTACATGACAATAATTGCAAAGATGGCTGCGATCGCAAATTCTGGACTTTCCCATCCCATCGTTTGTCCGACTCCCGCAGCCAAAGCGCCCACAAAAGATGAGTGAGAGCTGGGCATTCCGCCCGTTGTTACCAAATACCGCAGATTAAACTTACGATTTTTGATTAATTCGATCGGCAATTTAATGATTTGAGCCGACAGACAAGCGATCAAAGCAACTATCAGTACATGATTGTGTAAGATGCCGCTGCAAATTTCCTGCATATTCTTTAGTATTTCTAGTTACTGCGGCTGGTAATAAAATCGGCGATTCCCAATAAAGGCTGGGCTTTACTTCCAAACACTGCCAATTGAGCCTTAGCATCAGCAACAAGCTCTTTGGCTTGGCGCCGAGACTCCTCAATTCCCCACAAACTCGGATAAGTCACCTTTCCGGCTTGAACATCTTTGCCAGCGGTTTTGCCCAATTCTTCTTGAGTAGCAGTAATATCCAGAATGTCATCAATTATCTGGAAAGCCAGCCCAATATTTTTAGCAAAACGCGAAAGCCGCTGCAAATCCGCAGCAGAAGCCCCAGCCAGAATTCCCCCACAAACCACGCAGGCTTCTAACAGCGCGCCGGTTTTGTGAGCGTGAATGTAGGTCAAAGTTTCTATAGAAACATCTTTCAATCCTTCCGATTCCAGGTCAAGTACCTGACCGCCTACGAGTCCAGCAGCGCCAGATGCCCGCGCTAAATGGGCGATCGTCTGCAACACCTGTAGGGGGGGTACGTTCTCAGTTTTAGTGGCGATAAATTCAAAGGCATAGCTCAACAAACCATCGCCAGCCAAAATTGCGATGTCTTCGCCGTAGACTTTGTGGTTAGTCAGTTTGCCGCGCCGATAGTCGTCGTTGTCCATTGCCGGCAAATCGTCGTGAATTAGCGACATGGTGTGGATCATTTCCAAAGCGCAAGCTGTGGGCATTGCCATTTGGGAAGTGCCACCGGCGATTTCGCACCCAGCCAGACACAGGATCGGACGTAGCCGTTTGCCCCCTGCTAGCAGTGAGTAGCGCATGGCTTCGTAAATTTTCTCTGGGTAGATGACCTGGATCGCACCGTCGAGAGCTACCTCGATCGCCTTTTTTTGTTCGACTAGGTAAGTAGATAAGTCGAAAGCGGATTCCGGTTGAGACGAATCCATTTCTGTTGCTGCAAATACCATCCCTTGCTCTCTTGTACTGAATGTGACGAAAGGATACTGTGAGTTGTTTTGGTCGATCGCGCCGACTTTTAGGGGGGCGATCGCTCGAAATCTGAGACTCAATTTAATCATTTTACGGGTGTTGTTGCACAGAAACTTATTAGTGTGGATGTCAAGGATTTAGTTTTGCTTGAGGGTTGGGATATGAAGTTGTTGACACCGGAACAGATTCGGGACTGAATCTGCTTTTCTGAGCAGTCAAGAGATGTGCGATCGATCGCTCTGCTTCACCAAACTATTTTGTTAAATTTTATTGAGTCGATCGCTACCGTGGATATGAACTAGCCTACAGTACAATCAAAAACAAACCACATATGGGACGTGGCTAGGGCAGCGAGAATCCTCGCCAACCGCAAAAGATCAGCCGTTCGTCAGCAAAAAATAGCAAGAATACTCAGTAGAAGCTTACGGTAGATCATGCAACCCTTTAAACTGCCAGAATTTTATATGCCTTGGCCGGCGCGGCTGAACCCAAACCTGGAAGCCGCGCGAGTTCATTCCAAAGCATGGGCCTACGAGATGGGGATACTTGGCTCAAAAGAAGAAGCCCAAGGCCAGCCTATTTGGGACGAACGCAAATTCGATGCCCATGACTACGCCTTGCTTTGCTCCTATACCCATCCAGACGCACCAGCAACGGAACTAGACTTAGTAACCGACTGGTATGTGTGGGTATTCTTTTTTGACGACCACTTTCTGGAAATCTACAAGCGTAGTCAAGACATGGTTGGGGCGAAGGAATACCTCGATCGACTGCCAGCATTTATGCCGATCTACCCTAACGACACCCCTCCCGTTCCCACCAACCCAGTAGAGCGGGGCTTGGCAAACCTGTGGTCTCGCACCGCCTTTACTAAGTCTGTGGAATGGCGGCAACGATTCTTTGAGAGTACCAAAAACCTCTTGGATGAGTCGATGTGGGAACTTGACAATATCAACCAAAATCGAATTGCCAACCCCATCGAATACATTGAGATGCGGCGTAAAGTTGGCGGCGCACCCTGGTCTGCGGATCTGGTGGAACACGCCGCGTTTGTAGAAGTTCCGGCCAAAATTGCCGCAACTCGACCAATGCGGGTCTTGAAAGAAACATTTGCCGATGGAGTACATCTACGCAACGACCTATTCTCCTATCAAAGAGAAGTAGAAGATGAAGGCGAGAACTCGAACTGTGTATTGGTCTTAGAACGCTTCCTCAATGTGAGTACCCAAGAGGCGGCTAACCTCACTAATGAACTGCTGAACTCACGGTTATATCAGTTTGATAATACTGCTGTCACCGAGTTACCTTCCCTGTTTGAGGAGTACGGAGTAGATCCAGTAGAGCGTGCCCATGTTCTCCTTTATATCAAAGGACTTCAGGACTGGCAGTCGGGCGGTCACGAGTGGCATATGCGATCGAGCCGCTATATGAACAAACAGGAAGCGGATAATTCTGCGACACCAACGATTCTGGGTGGGCCTACTGGACTAGGCACATCGGCGGCGCGGCTTGAGTCGTTATACGCCAACTTGGGTTTAGGAAGGTTCAAGAGCTTTACTCACGTTCCCTACCAGGCTGTAGGGCCAGTGAAATTGCCCAATTTTTATATGCCCTTCTCTACTACTTTGAATCCCAATCTGGATGCAGCGCGGAATCATTCTAAGGAATGGGCGCGCCAAATGGGGATGCTGGACTCACTACCTGGCATTCCTGATGCTTTCATCTGGAATGACCACAAGTTTGATGTTGCTGATGTAGCCCTATGCGGTGCGTGGATACATCCGAATGGGTCTGAGTATGAGCTAAATTTAACAGCTTGCTGGCTGGTTTGGGGAACCTATGCCGATGATTACTTCCCAGCACTCTACGGGAATAACCGCGACATGGCTGGCGCGAAAGTGTTCAACGCCCGACTGTCGGCGTTTATGCCTCTCGACGACTCCACCCCCCCAGCCGTGCCGACTAATCCGGTGGAACGTGGCTTGGCAGATATTTGGTCTCGAACTGCTGGCCCGATGTCTGCTAATGCGCGGACTGAGTTCCGCCGTGCGATCCAGGATATGACTGACAGTTGGGTGTGGGAACTTGCCAATCAAACTCAAAATCGGATTCCAGACCCGATCGATTATATTGAAATGCGTCGTAAGACGTTTGGTTCGGATTTGACAATGAGCTTGTCTCGACTAGCCCAGGGCGGCGAGATACCAATGGAGATTTACTACAGTCGGCCAATGCGATCGCTGGAAAATTCCGCGGCCGACTTTGCCTGTTTCACTAACGATATCTTCTCCTACCAGAAAGAAATCGAATTTGAAGGGGAAATCCATAATATCGTACTGGTTGTGCAGAATTTCCTCAACTGCGATATGATCCAGGCTGTCGAGATTGTGAACAATCTGATGACCGCGCGGGCGCAGCAGTTTCAACACATTGTCGCCACCGAACTGCCAGCCCTTTTTGAGGATTTCAACCTGGATGAAAGCACTCGCGAGAAACTGCTTGCATATGTCGAGAAACTAGAACAATGGATGTGTGGCGTACTCAAGTGGCATACGAAAGTAGACCGCTATAAGGAATTTGAATTGCGTAATAGTGCTTCCCCAGTAGTGCGACTGCTCAACGGGCCCACAGGGTTTGGCACTTCGGCAGCACACATCAAATCTTTGGTCGGTGCAAGCAGTTTTTTGGCCAATAATCGGTAAATTTGAATCGAATTGTATCTTTTTGTCAAAGATACGATTTGATTGTCTCTTTTTACAAGATAATCTGTCTTGCTAACTTAGGTTTTTCTCGATCGCCCTTCGGTGAAGTAAAACCAAGTTGTTTTTTGAGTAACTAGAAAGTGAAGAATTAAGTTATGACCTATTCCAATGATTCGGGTTCAGATGTTGAGAATCAGCAGCCTCAGTTGAGTTTAAGTACAGCAGCAGCCCGTAATTTGGCGACGACCACCAAATCTGCACCGCAGATGCAGGAAATTACCTCACGGTGGTTGTTGAAACTGTTGCCGTGGGTGCAAACAAAGGGTGGCGTATATCGAGTTAACCGTCGTTTAAGTTATACCGTAGGTGATGGAAGAGTCTCTTTCACCAACACTGGCGCAACTGTACAAGTAATTCCCCAAGAACTTACTGAGTTGCCATTGCTCAGAGGGTTTGAGGACACAGAAGTTTTAACTGCGTTGGCGAACCAGTTTGTGCAGGAAGAGTACGCGGCCGGGGACACGATCGTTGAAATAGGTCAAGCAGCCGATCGAGTATTATTGATCGCCCGTGGTAAAGTTAACAAGATTGGTCTTGGCAAGTATGACGAACAGGTTGTTTTAGATGTACTCGCTGATGGCGATCGTTTCGGTGATGAATCTCTAGTAGAATCTCAAGACACCTGGCAGTATACCCTCAAAGCTCTTACCAGATGTATCGTATTAGCATTACCTCAACAGGCGTTTGAGCAAATCCTTAACCAGTCCGAAGCTTTACAAACTCAGGTCGATAAGTTCCGCGCCATCCTCAGCCAGCCACAAACTACTGAAGGTGAAGCTGCTATTAATGTATCTGCCGGTCATCGCGGCGAGACTGAGTTGCCTGGTACTTTCGTTGATTACGATCTCTCACCCCGCCAATATGATTTGAGCATTGCCCAAACCGTGTTGCGGATCAGTACCAGGGTAGCCGATCTGTACAATGAACCAATGAATCAGACCGAGCAACAATTGCGTCTGACTGTTGAGGCATTACGGGAACGTCAAGAACACGAAATGATCAACAACCCCGAATTTGGGTTGCTGCATAACGCTGACCTCAAACAACGCATTTACAGTAGCACTGGCGCACCTACTCCAGACGACATGGACGAATTGCTGGCTACGGTATGGAAAGACCCTGGCTTCTTCCTGGCTCATCCTCGCACGATCGCAGCCTTTGCTCGCGAGTGTAACCGCATAGGCATCTATCCACAAAGCATTGACATGGGCGGCCACCAAGTACCGGCTTGGCGTGGTGTACCGATCTTTCCCTGCAACAAGATCCCCATCACAAATACCCGCACCAGTTCTATCCTCTTACTCCGCACTGGTCTTGAAAAACAAGGCGTTATCGGTTTACATCAAACTGGTATCCCTGACGAATATCAACCTAGCTTGTCTGTCCGCTTCATGGGCATCAGCGAAAAGGCAATTATGTCTTATCTCGTCACAGCTTACTACTCCGCAGCCGTCCTAGTACCTGACGCCCTCGGCATTCTCGAAGATGTAGAAGTCGGTCGTTAATTAGACCTCGACCAGATTTATTGTGGAACAGGCATCCTGCCTGTTCAAAATCCAATAATTATTGTGGAACAGGCATCCTGCCTGTTCAAAACTTGCTTTTCCAATAATTATTGTGGAACAGGCATCCTGCCTGTTCAAAACTTGCTTTTTTGGAGAGGTCTAAGAGGTCTATTGGTGCTGAGAGGTTAAGGCAAATGATTTTTGTCGATCGGTAATTACGCTCTATTTTAAGCGTTAAATACAGTAGACTTCTCTCAAAAAGCTTGTCTGGAACAGGCAAGATGCCTGTTCCACAATAATTATGGGAGATGTCTAGTAATTATTGACAAAACAATTGCCTTAACCTCTCACCTATTAGAGCGGGTATTTTTGTTAGTAAGTAAAGGATGAGGTAATGACATATTCTAATGATTCGAGTTTGGAAGTTGAAGGTCAGCAACCTCAACTGAGTTTAGGTACAGCCGCAGCCCGTAATTTGGCGACGACAACCAAATCTGCACCGCAAATGCAGGAAATTACCTCGCGGTGGTTGTTGAAGATGTTGCCATGGGTGCAGATCAAAGGTGGTAATTATCGGGTAAACCGTCGTTTAACCTATACCGTGGGTGATGGGAGAATTACTTTCACCAATACAGGCGCGACTGTGCAGGTAATTCCCCAAGAACTTTGTGAATTGCCCTTGCTGCGAGGGTTTGATGATGTTGAAGTGTTGACGGCTTTGGCCAGTCGATTTGTGCAACAGGAGTTTGCACCCGATGATATCATCGTGCAGTCAGGTCAACCAGTCGATCGGCTTTTCCTGATCGCTCATGGTAAAGTTAATAAATTTGGTCTTCCCAAATATGAAGAAGAACCTTTATTGGGCGCGTTAGCTGATGGGGATCATTTTGGCGATGAGGTTTTAGTAGCGTCTCAAAGCAATTGGAAGTTTACGGTTAAAGCTGTGACTCGATGCACAGTATTAAGCTTACCACAACAAGCGTTTAGGGAAATTCTGAACCAGTCGGCGGCTTTGCAGACTCAGATCGATCGAGCCGTAACTCGCGCACAATTACCACAGAATAAGCAGGGTGAAGCCACCATTGCTTTATCTTCAGGACATACTGGAGAAACTCAATTACCAGGGACTTTCGTTGACTACGAACTTTCTCCCCGCGAATATGAGTTAAGTATTGCCCAAACTGTGTTAAGGATCAATACTCGCGTCGCTGATTTGTATAATGAACCAATGAACCAGACGGAACAACAATTACGTCTGACGATTGAGGCATTACGGGAACGTCAAGAATATGAATTGATCAATAACCGTGAATTTGGTTTACTGCACAATGCCGATCTTAAACAGCGTCTTCACCCCCGCACTGGTGCGCCTACTCCTGATGACTTAGATGAATTGCTTACTCGCCGCAGAAAGTCGAAGTTCTTCCTAGCTCATCCTCGCACTATTGCAGCCTTCGGCCGGCAGTGTAACCGCCTCGGTATCTATCCACAAAACATCGACATGGACGGAAGTAAAGTTATTGCGTGGCGCGGTGTACCTCTTCTTCCTTGCAATAAGATACCCATCACCAAAAACCAAACCAGTTCTATTCTTGTGATGCGTACTGGTGAAGAAGATCAGGGCGTGATCGGTTTACAGCAAACAGGAATACCCGACGAATATCAACCAGGCCTATCTGTTAGATTTATGGGTATTAGTGAAAAGGCCATTATGTCCTACCTTGTTACTGCATATTACTCCGCAGCCGTGCTAGTACCTGACGCACTTGGTATCCTTGAAGATGTTGAAATCGGGCGTTAGGAGGGATTCCGGTTGGGACTAATCGATCGGCGATCGAGGTCGATCGCGCCGACTTTTACGGTGGCGATCGATCGGTACGACTCTAATCCCTAATATTGAAGACTTGACAAGTCTCTGGCTGTCTGCAAAAACCGCTGCACCGCTGGCGTGGGATTGTCGCGCCAAATTAGAGCAATTGAGACGATCGGACTTGGTTCTTGTAAATGTTTGTAAACAACCCCAGTGCGCTGGAAGTTTTGCATCGATGCGGGGACGATCGCCACCCCCATCTCGGCGGCTACCAAGCTGATAATTGTCTGCATTTGAATCGCTTCTTGACCGGCGATCGGGCTAAAACCTGCTTGCAGACACAGACTGACGATCGGATCGTACAATCCTGGAGCTAGGGAACGGGGAAATAGTATGAAAGGTTCGGCAGAAAGTTCGCGCAATTCTACAACAGCGCGATCGGCTAAATAATGCGTTTCTGGCAGCGCCACGATCAGAGGTTCTCGAAAAACGATTTCGGAATTTATGCCATCTTCCTCGATCGGAGGGCGCACGAAGCCGATATCAATGCGCCCGAACCGCAGTCGCTGCAATTGTTCGTTAGTTGTGAGTTCGTGCAGTTCGAGCTTGACGGCGGGACACCGAGTGCGAAACGCCTGCAAGATGGCTGGAACTACATTGTGCGCGGCGGAACTCACAAAGCCTACAGTGAGTTGGCCGAGTTCCCCGCGGCTGGTTTGTTTGCCAAGTTGAATAGCGCGATCGACTTGTAGCAGAATTTTCTGTGATTCCTCAAAAAAAACCTGTCCGGCTTCCGTTAGCACAACTGTCCGCTTGGTGCGACGAAAAAGTTGAAAGCCCAACTCTGCCTCCAAATGCTGAATTTGTTGACTTAGCGGAGGTTGAGCCATGTGCAATCTTTCCGCTGCACGAGTGAAATTCAGTTCCTCTGCAACGGCAATAAAGTAACGCAAATGTCGCAGTTCCATAGCTTCCCAATCATTAATATTTTAAAAGTATAAGTTATTAGCTAAAAAGATATTGGACATTGATGATGGCATTTAATACAGTAATTAATAGGTGAGATTGAGAATTAAACAATGGTTAATTTGGATATTAAAATCAGAGAAGCAGAACTTGGAGATTTAGAACTAATTCTGACTTTTATCGCGCAAAAAAGCGAGTTCGATGGAGCTAAAAATCTGTTGGCAGCAACAGCCGATAAATTGCAACAAGCGTTATTTTGTCAGTCTCCGCTAGTGCGGGTAGTATTGGCTGAAGTTGCAGGCACTGCTGTAGGATTTGCGATGTTTTATGCTACCTATTCAAGTTTGTTGGCGCAGCCTTGTCTGTGGCTTGATGATTTATTTGTGCAAGCTCCCATGCGCGGTATGGGAGTGGGTACAGCTTTGTTGAAACATTTGGCACAAATTGCTGAATCCACAAATTGCGGGCGAATTGAATGGACTGTTAATGCTAAAAATTCAGCGGGAGTTGCTTTTTATGAGAAGCAGGGAGCGCGGATTTTGGAAAATATTAGGGTTTGCAGGATTGATGAAAATGCGATCGCGGAACTCGCTAGCAAATGATTCGCTCGCTTTTGTGAAGGAGGATTTTTTTATTAACCGCAGAGAACACAGAGAACACAGAGAGAGAAGAAAGGTTTAGAGTAGTTATGATGACACAAGATTCTTGGAATACGGATCTCTACGAACAGCAACACGCTTTTGTTTGGCAATACGGCGAATCGCTCTTAGAATTACTGGCTCCGCAGGCGGGAGAAGGAATTCTGGATTTGGGCTGCGGTACGGGACAGTTAACTGCAAAGATTGCTGAAAGTGGTGCTTTTGTGCAAGGTATTGATTCTTCTTTGGCGATGATTTCCACTGCTAAATCAAATTATCCTCACATTAACTTTGTGGCGGCGGATGCGAGGAATTTTCAAGTGGAAGAGCCGTTAGATGCTGTGTTTTCTAATGCGGTTTTGCACTGGATAAAACAACCGGATGCTGCGATCGCTTGCGTGGAAAAAGCGCTGAAGCCGGGAGGGCGTTTTGTGGCTGAGTTTGGCGGTAAGGGGAATGTGGGGGCGATCGCCCGCGCGCTTTTGAATGTTTTGTCGGAAATTGGCTGCGAGGAGCCCCAATCGCTTAATCCTTGGTATTTTCCGAGTATCGGCGAGTATGCTCTGCTGCTGGAAAACCACGGTTTTGATGTGAGTTATGCGGTTTTGTTCGATCGCCCGACTCCCCTAGAAGGCGGCAGCGCTGGTATGGTAAATTGGATCGAGATGTTTGCAGGCGGGTTTTTGTCGGGTTTGTCGCCGTTCGTGCGATCGCGCGCAATTAAACAAGTTGAAGAACGTTTGCGGCCCGCTCTTTACCGCGATGGTAATTGGAGTGCAGATTATCGCCGAATTCGCGTTGTTGCTGTCAAGAAATAGTCGGCATTACCCAAATTAGCCGGAATTATCTCAGTAGGAACCGCTCATTTTTGTAAAAAGCATTTGGGTACATCTGGGTTTGGAAAATATTTTTGTAGGGGCGAAGCATGACCTCCGTCAATATGAGATTATAACGAATAACTTATATGCGGTCATGCTTCGCCCTCTTCACAAGTTAGATGTACCGAAAGCATTTTCTGATTTTATTCCTGTATCCGCTCCTGCTTCTGCAATCAAAAGAGCGGATACAGCAATCTCATGTCAAGGCAAAACTGCACATTTCCGCTATGATTCGCGCGCTCGTCAAACCATCTTTTTCGTATAACTAGAAACTGTATTTTCCAACAACATAGCAACAGTCATCGGCCCGATTCCTCCCGGCACCGGCGTAATCGCTCCGGCTACTGTTTTCACAGCATTAAAATCTACATCTCCGGCCAAACGGCTAGTACCATCTGGATTGACGACGCGGTTAATGCCAACATCAATTACTACTGCTCCCGGTTTTACCATATTAGCTGCAATCATTTCGGTGCGGCCGACGGCGGCAATTAAAATATCGGCTTGGCTGGTAATTGATTCTAGGTTTTGCGATCGCGAATGAGCTACAGTAACAGTGCAATCGGCTTCTAACAGCATCAGCGCCATCGGTTTACCCACCAAAATACTGCGGCCCAAAACAACAGCATTTTTTCCTTTCAAATCAATCTGGTATTCCTGCAATAACCGCATCACTCCGGCGGGAGTACAACTCCGCAAACCTTGCTCACCCCGTACCAAGCTACCTAAATTTACCGGGTGAAGTCCGTCAGCATCTTTGTCAGGTGCAATTTGGTACAGCAGCGAAATTGCGTCTAGGTTTTCTGGTAGCGGAAGTTGTACTAAAATGCCGTCTACTCGATCGTCCTCGTTGAGTGCATGAATTGCAAGTTCGAGTTCCGCTTGAGTCACGTTTGCTGGATAATGCTGGCCAAAGGAAGCTATGCCAACTTTAGCGCAGGCTCGCTCTTTGTTGCGGACGTAAGCCGCGCTGGCTGGGTTGTCGCCCACCATCAGCACCGCAAGTCCCGGAGGACGCCCAATCTGGGGTTGTAGGGCGCGGACTTTTTCGCTCAGTTCGCTTTGAATCTTTGTCGCTAAAGCTTTGCCATCTAGTATTTGAGCAGTTTTGGCATCCATTGTAGACTCTAGGTTAGGGGCTGACGAGTTTAAATTTTAGCTTAACTGCCGTCAAGGACTACAAAGCGAGAAATTTCTGACTCGCGATCGACTCTGAGGATTCTGTTACAGTAAGTCGTATCTCACAATCTAAAATATCAAATCCTTTGACAAATGACTACTATAATTCAGCAAGTTTGGATTCAAAGATACTCCATAGGCTCTTTATTGCTAATACTGACTAGCGGTTTGCTCAGTTGTGGCAATGTACCCATGTCTCAACTCAATCTCGGTTTGAATGTTGCTAGCATTGGCGACATTCAACAAAAGCGGCAAGTTGATGGTGAAGTTTATCTCCGAGGGAAGGTGGAAAATCGCGCTCCGTTTGTGGGGAATGCGGCTTATCAAATTCAAGACGGTACTGGTAAGATTTGGATTTTAACTAAGCAAGCTTTGCCCAAGCTTGGCGATGAAGTGTTGCTCAAGGGAGAAGTCCGCTTTAAGAGTATCACCGTCAAGGAATTGGCAGGGAAGGATTTAGGTGAAGTTTATATTGAGGAAATGGAACAATTAAACCGCACTCCAGCGGCTGATAAAGCAAAATAGCTACACGCTAATTTTTTTTCAATAATTAAGTACCTGTATTTCATGAAAATCCAAGGTATGTAGTTGCGCTTGGGCGCTTTGGCTTTGGTTATTGGTGATGAAATGCGATCGCGTTTACGAGCTCTTTCGTTTATATTACAGATTGGGTGAAACAAAGTTTTGACTGGGCTTGTTTATGAGCTTGTTCGTTTTTATTACAAATTTGGGTGAACCCGTCTCTAGTCAAAATTCTTCCCTCTTCCTTCTTCCTTCTTCCTTCTCGGTGCATTTCACTTTTGAAGAGAAGAGGGCGAAGCATGACCGCATATAAGTTATTAGCTATCATCTCATATTGATTGCGGTCATGCTTCGCCCCTACACACATATTTGCCAAACGCCAAACTGAGATGCACCCCTTCCCTCTTCCTTCTTTTCTCTTCCTTCTTCCTTCTTCCTTCTTCCTTCTTCCTTCTTCCTTCTTCCTTATGACTAAAATTCACGTTGCGATCGCCATTTTACACAAAGACGGCAAATTTCTCTGCCAGTTGCGGGACGATGTTCCTCATATCAGGTATCCCGGACATTGGGCTTTGTTTGGCGGACACTTGGAACCGGGAGAAACTGCCGAAGTGGCTCTGCTGCGCGAGTTACTAGAGGAAATTTCCTGGGTTCCTGCAAGTGCCTCTTTTTTCTGTCGCGATGTCGAAGGAGATATTGTGCGCCATGTTTTTCACTCACAACTTACTGCGGATGTCAACGATTTAGTTTTGCACGAGGGTTGGGATATGCAGTTGTTGACAGTGCAGGATATTCGGGCTGGTAAATGCTATTCTGAAAAGTCTGGAGATGTACGACCTTTTGGCATTCCTCACCAGCGGATTTTATTGAATTTTATTGAGTCGATTTGATATTCTATTAATAGACCTCTTGCAAAAGTCCTTTTAATCATATTTTGGGACGGGCTAGAAGCCCATCCCACAAGAAAAAAAAATTGTGGGATGGGCTTCTAGCCCGTCCTAAATATTTTTGCAAGAAGTCTAATGATTTGTAAGGTGCTTGTGGCGCACCCTACATTAGACCTCCTGCGAAAGTATTTTATCGATCCTTTAACAGTCGCCATTTCAGCCATTATTAACTAATAATAAAAGATTGGCCAGACATACTGGTAATTATCGGTTTTGTCGATTAGGTGAGGACTTTCGCAGGAGGTCTATTAACTTAGCAGTTAAGAGCGAGCAGCAATCATTCCCGTTTGCCGTGCGTAGGCAAACAGCCCTCCGGCATCAATCACCGGCCCGACATCTCCTAAAGGCTTGAGGGAGTAAGTGAGATTTTGAGTGTGGTTGATAATTTTATCGCCCGCAAAGTCGATCGTCACTTCTTGGCCTGTTACAAATAGGTCGCAAAGTCGATCGACCGATTCGATCGGATACAATTCGCCAGTCGCCGAGCAATTGCGAAAGAAAATCCGCGCGTAAGACAAGGCTACCACCGCTGTGACGCCCGCAGCCCCCAGAGCGATCGGAGCGTGCTCCCGCGAAGAACCGCAACCAAAATTTTCGCCCGCAATGATAATCGGATACCGGGTTTTGGTTTCGCCGGCTTCCATAAACTTGCCGTAGCGATCGGGCAACCCAATCATCGCATAACTGCCTAGTTTCTCGTACTCGTCCGGCTTCGAGGGAACCAAGGTCAGGTATTCGGCTGGGATAATTTGATCTGTATCGATGTTGTCATCTAGAACAAAAATTTGACCGCTAATTACTTTACCCATAGTTTATTTCCTGTTGTCTCGCTCAATTCTGTGGCGATCGTGTTAAGTGGGATCGGTATGCAAGATTTGCATCTGTTCATTTTAACCTGGCACTGTCAGTGATAACGTGTATAGATAAAAATTAGATCCGAGACTTTGGATTAAAAATTAACAGATTGCGAAGCGTCAAAATAGTGTTATGGCGAATCAAATAGATGACATTGCTCGGCAAGCTCGCGAGGGCTCCGTTGCATCGATTATTCAAATCCTTAACGACAAACTGGCACACGTAGGTGTCAGAGCTAGAGCCGTGTTTGCTTCTGGGATACTGCAACTGCTGTGCGAAGCTGCAACACCCCAACTGCTCGAACAGTCTAGTTTGGTCGATCGCATCCGAGAAATTTTGGAGAATCTCTCGCCCCGCAATATTCGCCGAGTCAACATCAACACCCGGCTGGTGCGAGAACACCAACTGCTGTGGCTCGAAGAAATTAGCCGCGATCCAGAAAATCAATTGCTGTGGTCCCAAGAAATTAAACTCAGAAAGCCAAATTTGTTCAAGCGTTTGGCCGCCGCCCATCACGAACGCCAAGCTGAAGAGCGGGCTTTGCCCAGAATCGCTGCTCCTCGATCGATGCAGCAACCGCGGCAATTTAAGCGCGGTATCGTCGGCGGCGTCAGCTTGAGCGTGTTGTTGCTGGTTGCGGTGGCCGCCATCTACAAAGGACTCAATTCCCCAGTGCCAAACAGCACAGCCGCCACCACCCAAGCAGTTGCCAGTCCCAGTTCCTCAGAAGCAACACCTGCTGTCAAAACTTCTAAGGAAAATCCTAATTCTGCTGTTGACTCTTTTTCCCAAGCAGTGCGGGTGGCAGAGCAAGCAGCCACCCAGGGCAAAACCGCTCAATCTCGCGAAAATTGGTTAGTAGTGGCCGCTAAGTGGCAGCAAGCTTCGGATTTGATGGCCGCCGTATCCCCAAATCATCCCCGCTCTGCAACGGCTGTTAACCGGACGGTACTTTATCGCCAAAATAGCGATCGAGCCCAACAGGAAGCACAAAATAAGTAAGCAGGGAAGTCGGATAAATTTAACAATAGAACTAGCAAGCGCGTTTCTAGAACTTGCGATCGATGAGTAGTCGAGCAAAAACTTCGTAACTCTCAGATCGATCCTGAGGGAGGATTTTTTATTTTTTATTTTTTGCGATCGGCGTCACTCGATCGCATGATTTATATCACAATAAAATTTTATCAGGATCACAAACTTAAATAAGAAACATCACAGAATCAGGAGAGGGGTCTCACAAAGCAGTCTCAAAAATAAATTCATTCTCAGAACAGTTCAAATTAGTGGGAATGGGATTTATCCTCATCTGGTCAAGGATGCTAAAGTTCATCCCGTACAGATCCAAGGGTAGAAAACAGCAAAATAGAACTCGGTCGGATCTGAGTAAGTCTTTTAAAGATTTAGTTACCCGCCGACGGGCTGCGCCAACGCAGAAAGCAGGCTCATAACAGTCCAACCGACTGTTATCAGAAAACTGGGTTGAAAACCCGTCGTTCTACGACGGCTTTACAAGATTTTACAGGCAGCTTACGATTGAGGTGTGAAACTGGAAACATGACACTCAAAGCCTTCAGCTATCGATTCTACCCAACGCCAGAACAGGAAAGCCTGTTGCGACGCACGATAGGTTGTGTTCGTTTGGTCTACAACCGTGCCTTAGCTGCAAAGACTCAAGCTTGGTATGAAGAACAAAAACGGGTAGCATATACTGAGACTTCAAGTATGCTAACTTCCTGGAAGAAAACTCTTGAATTAGAATTCCTAAATGAAGTTTCTTCAGTACCGTTGCAGCAGTGCTTGCGACATTTGCAAACTGCTTACAATAACTTCTTTGACGGGCGAGCAAAATATCCCAATTTCAAGAAAAAACGCAACGGTGGCAGCGCGCAATTTGCTGCGTCGGCATTTAAGTTCAAGGACGGACAAGTTTACTTAGCCAAGTCTGTTGACCCCTTACCTATTCGTTGGAGTCGAACACTACCGGACGGTTGCCGACCATCAACGATTACGGTAAAGCTGGCACCATCTGGTAGGTGGTCAGTTTCTTTGTTGGTAAATGTGGAAATTGAAACATTACCCGACGAGTCAGACAACCAAATCGGTATTGACTTGGGAATTACCAGTTTGCTGGCACTGAGCACAGGCGAAAAAATTGTCAACCCCAAAGGATTTAAGGCAAAATATCGCCAACTTAGAAGAGCGCAGAAAGCTTTAAGTCGAAAACAGAAGGGGTCAAATAACCGACACAAAGCAAGGCTGAAAGTAGGGAGAGTGCATCAAGAAATTGCCGATGCAAGGAAAGATAATCTTCACAAGTTAACAACGCGGTTGGTGCGTGAAAACCAAACCATCGCCGTAGAAAATTTAGCTGTGAAGAACATGGTAAAAAATCGAAAACTGGCTCTTGCCATCAGCGACGCAAGTTGGGGTGAATTGGTCAGGCAACTTGAATACAAGTGCAATTGGTACGGTCGCACTTTAATCAAGATTGACCGATGGTTCCCGAGTTCAAAACGGTGTTTTGAGTGCGGATATATTGTTGAAAAACTGCCGTTAAATGTTCGGGAGTGGAAGTGTCCTAATTGCGGGTCACACCATGACCGAGACATCAACGCCAGTAAGAATATTCTGGCCGCAGGGCTTGCGGTAACAGTCTGTGGAGCGACTGTAAGACCAGAACAGAGTAAATCTGTTAAGGCAGGTGCGAAAAACCGATCCGGAAGGAAGCAGAAACCCAAATCGTGAGGCTTGGGAATCCTCGCTCTTCTAAGGCGGGGAGGATGTCAAAGATAGGTTCTATATATGCAGCACGAATCTGCTTAAACATCATTAAAAAAAAGAAAGACTTCGTTGCCATGATCGATTACCAGGGAAATCAAGACTTTACTCCGATCGACCAATCGCCTTCAGAGTCTCGCACTTTGCATCTACCACAAATGGCAGAACCAGTATCAGTCCAAAAATTTCTGGATCGTCTTATGCAGTACCAGGTCGATCCTGCCCTTGTCGGGCGGCAAATTTACCAAATTCTCGCGACCAACATCGATCGAGAAATCCTGCTGCTACAAATAGCAAAAACTTTGGGGGTTGCTTGTGGGGTAGATTTCTGTTTGGTTGCTGCTGTAGCTGACCAGAAAGTAGTAATTCCGAATGCTTGCTGGCTTCAGAAGAGCGATCTGCTAAACGCTGCGGATGCAAGTAAGATACCCGAAGACTCCCAAAGCACAAAATTAGAATCGCCTAGCATATCGCTCGAACATCCTGTTTTCGCAAACCTGCTAGCAGACGGCGAGATAGTAGGGATCTCCGACTATCTTGATACTCCTTTGACAGCTTCATCGCCCAATTCCCCTGTGACACCGCTGCCTTGTCGGGCAATTTTGGCAGCGCCTGCGCGATTTGGAGGGGCTGTAAATGGGACGATCGTTCTTGGTAAGTTGCAACCTCACGAGTGGTCAGCAACCGATCGCCAGCGCTTAGAAGCAGCATCAGAGGCGATCGGTATCGCGATTGCTCACATTCAAAAAACTCAAGAAATTGCCAGTTTAAACGAACAGTTACAGCAACAAGCTAAATACAAAAATCTACTCAGGTCAGTGGCTACTGCGATCGACACCAGTTCAGAAGTCGATCAATTTTTGCAGCAAATTATTGAAAATACCGTCAATACCTTGCAAGTAGATAGAGGTCAAATACTGCTGTTCAAAGATACAGACTTCCCCTTAACAAAAGCCTCCGTCAATCAAACTCCCAAAGCAAAAATAGTATTAATTGGCGAATCTGCATCAACCAAAAATGAAGGTAAACTAACAATAGAACCAAAAAATTCTGGAAAACAAAGCTCGAAAGCCAAACCCAAAACCCAGGCAAAAAGTGCTAATTCCAAATCCAAAAGTTCTAACTCCAAACAAAATAACTCTCCCGCTTTTTGGCTGTCGGAATCTAATTTGTGCGGTCAAGCATTCCAGAGCGCACCCCAACCTCTCGCCCTTGCTGACGCCAGCGAATTAATCGACAAGGAAGAAGAGGGAGCCGCAGAAATCTTGAAACTCCAAGGTATTCGGGGGTTGCTGGTAATTCCCATCATGCACGCAAGCAGACAGGAAATTGTCTTAGGGTTCTTGGTTTTGCAGCACTCCGAGCCGCGCCCTTGGAACCCTGAAGAATTAGAAATTCTGGAATCAGTCTGCGCTCAAGCGAGCAGGGCGATTATTCAAACTCAGATATTCAAGGAAGTGCAAACCCAAGTCCAAAAAAGAGATGCTGAGTTGGAAGAAAGTATCAACGTGCAGGAGAAACTGCACGAACAATCTGCCAATCAACTAGATCAACTACGCAAATTGAAGCTGATCAAAGACGAGTTTATCGACAATGTTAGTCACGAGTTGCGAACCCCTTTGACAATCATGAATCTGGCGATTCTGATGCTCAAACAGGCCGAACAGCCATCAGCAAGTCGGGCTAATTATCTCGACATTCTAGAGCAGCATTGTGCTAAGGAAGCCGCCCTGGTTCAGGATTTGCTAACCTTCAAGCAATTAGAGCGTCAGCCACTCCCTCTTTATCCAGTCAACATCGATCTCAACCTTTTAATTAAAGATTTAGTTGTGGATTTTGAGAAAAAGTGGGCGGATAAGGGATTGACTCTGAAGGTGGATGTGCCGAAGTTTACCCCTTCCTTGGAAAGCGACCCGGACAGTCTTAAGCGGGTACTACTGGAACTGCTGACGAATGCTGGAAAATACTCGACTTCAGAAACAACGGTAGTTTTCAAGGCGTCTGAGGTAGCCAGCGATATTGTCCTGAGTGTGTCTAATTTCGGGCGTGGCATTCCTGATGCTGATTTGCCCCACATCTTTGAAAAGTTCCGTCGCGGTACTGGCATTACCAACAAAGCGATCGCCGGTACGGGTTTGGGTCTAGCCCTGGTAAAGTCTTTAGTGCAGCACTTGAATGGTACTATTGATGTGTCTAGTTGTCCGGCAGAAAGTTCTGAATCTGACGAGTTGTGCCGCACATCTTTTACTCTGACTTTGCCAAAAATTCCAGCGGAACTGTTGAATCTATAATAATAGTTCGGTTGAGAAGCGGCCCTGAATTGCCAGCGAACAGGCTAAAACTTGCGTTAATAGGGAGATTAGAAAATATAGCAAACCTTACCAAATCATCCTTTTTGATTTGTTTGTCTGATTGCGGGAACTTCTCTGAGTTTCGCGTGGGAAGAGGGGCTGTTTACCGCATAGCCGACGACTCGACACCCGTACCGGTACCGGAGGGGACTGTAATTCCCGGCTTAGCATTGGAATTGGATTGTTGATTCAAAAACGCAAGCATCTGGCTGTGAAATAAACTGACCAGAAAGAATTGGTTAAAAGCCCCAAGTCTTTGAGGGAGAAATTAAAATCAGACTATTCATTACTCCAATCCTCTTCCTTCTAGGTAGAGTTCGCTTTCAAACTGTCCCAGGTCAACTGTCAACTGTCCCAGGTCAACTGTCAACTGTTGAAGGTGTTTGGCTGCAAGTAAATTCCGTTATTTGTCGGGTATTTCTATCTGAGCCGATCGCTTGCTGCAATTTCCAGTTAAAATCGTTGCGGTGCACCTCAATAGATCGCGACGAATCTTATGCTCACAAAAGCTGCACCTAAACTCCTGCGTTGGCAACGTTCTAAATATTCGCCGCTGGCACGACAAATAGACGTTTTTGCTGCGACGGCAAAGTTTATGTTTTTTTTGTGGTGGGATGGACTGCTGCAAGATAAGTCTGCTCATACTAGAAGAATTCGTGCCCATTGGTTGGTCAATACTTTGCTGGATTTGGGCCCGACTTTTATTAAAATCGGGCAGTCTCTCTCCACTCGCGCCGATTTGCTGCCACTGGAGTACGTGAAGGAGTTGGAACAGTTGCAGGATCGGGTTCCTGAGTTTAGTTCCGAAGAGGCGATCGCCCTTGTAGAATCAGAGTTAGGCAAAGATATTTACGCTTTGTACCGGGATTTTGACCCGTTGCCCATTGCTGCGGCGAGTCTGGGCCAGGTGCACAAAGCGAGGCTGCACACCGGGGAAGATGTGATTGTGAAGGTGCAGCGTCCGGGTTTGGAAAGGTTATTCGATTTGGATGTCAAGGCGGTGCGCCAAGTAATGCGTTTGTGCGATCGCTATTTACCAGGGACGCGCAAGTACGACCTAGAATCTCTTTATCACGAATTTTTTAAGATTTTATATCAAGAGATTGACTACGTACAAGAAGGCAAAAATTCCGATCGCTTCAGCCATAATTTTCAAGAATATCCTCAGATTATTGTCCCGAAAGTCTACTGGCAATACACGACTAAAAAAGTGCTGACTTTAGAATACGCGCCGGGGATTAAGGTGGACGACAGGATCAGTTTAGAGGCGATTGGAGTAGATATTACGAAGCTCAATCAACTCGGAATTTCCTGTTACTTGAAGCAGTTGTTAATTGACGGTTTTTTTCAAGCTGACCCGCATCCGGGAAATTTGGCGGTAACAGAAGATGGTAGCTTGATATTTTACGATTTTGGGATGATGGCAGAAGTGAAGTCTCTGGCTAAGGACGAAATGGTCAAGACTTTTTTTGCTGTGCTGAGAAAGGATACCGATCGGGTACTGGATACTTTAATTGCGATCGGCTTAGTGGAGCCGATGCCGGATATGATGCCGGTACGCAGGCTGATTGCTTTTCTGTTGGATAAGTTTATTGATAAGCCGATCGACTTTCAAGCATTCAATGAAATCAAGAACGAACTGTACATCATGTTCGAGCAACAACCGTTTCGCTTACCAGCAGAAATGATGTTTATTGTCAAGTCGCTGACGACTCTCGACGGCATTGCTAGAACTCTCGACCCTCACTACAATTTCCTATCATGCGCTCAGCCTTTTGTCAAGAGTATTGCGGTGAGTAAAGGGCGCAGAAGTGCGATCGGAGAATTGGCTCTCCAAGCACGAAATTTTATCACCTACAAGTTGCAGCAGCCGAGTAAATCGCAAGTTTTTATCAAGCGTTTGGAACAGCGGATAGAAGATGGGGAGTTGCAAATTCGAGTCCGCAATATCGAGAGCGATCGCGCCCTGAAACGCATCAATCTCGCCCTGAAAACTCTGATTTTTGCCTGTATGGCTGGTTTTGGGGGGCTGACGGGTGCGGTGCTGCTGGTGGGCGGATATCAAACGGGGGCGATCGTAGCTTTTGCTGTGTCGGGATGCGCTGGCTTGTTTGTGCTGCGTTCTTTGCTAGATTTGTTAGTGAGGGAAAAGCTCGATCGAATAGCCGAAAAATAAATATACTTACTTGGTAATTAGGTTCGTAGTGAGGACTTTAGTCCTCATTTAAAACACTAAAGTAAAGACGAATTCAGCTCATGCTGTCTCCTGCATTTTTAGCAGATTTAATGCTGCAAAACGTTCATATTCTGCTTGTTGGGTCGCTAAATTTGCTTCTATTTCTGGTCGATTTGCGTGATAATAAGTCAGTGCAGCATAAACCTGCGCTAGGGTGAGATGATCCAGATCCGCTGCTATTTCCTCAGCACTATTACCTTGTTTGTATAAGACTACGATTCGCTGCACCGATGTGGCAGTACCTGCAATAATAGGGATGCCACCGCGAAGGTGCGGATCGCGGATAATGAGAGTGCCAATATCAGTTAAAGTTGGCATAGGTGAATCTGGGGTTAAAAATTAGAATTCAATTCTAGCATAAATTTATTAATTTTTTAAGCTATAATCTAATCAACCTGCCCTAAGTGTTCCAGAAGATAAGCAGCAGGAGGATTTGCTATGTCAACTACTGTTCGAGAAGTTTACGATCGCGTTCTTTCTACCCTTTCACCAAAGGATAGACTGCGCTTGGCAACTCTTATTCTCAACGATTTGGTGCAGCAAAATCTATCGGTTGTCGATGAAAGCGAGACTTGGACTGAAGAAGATAAACTCGATGTGACTACATTTTCTTTGCAGTATGCGGCCACCATTTTTCCTGAAAACGAGGAGATTTAATAGTGTCTTTTAATCCTGGTGATGTGGTGACAGTAGATTTTCCTGGTGTCACTGGCATTAAACGTCGTCCGGCGGTAATTCTATCATCAGTTACCTATAACACAACCCGCCGCGATGTAATAGCTGGACTACTGACTACACAGACAACTGCTTTAGGTATAACTGATTATATACTCCAAGATTGGGCCACAGCAGGTTTACGAGTCGTTTCGGTTTTTCGCAGTTTTATTGTCACTCTACCGCCATCTTCCAACTTAGTTCTAATTGGTCATCTGTCGGAACGTGACTGGAAGGAAGTTCGTGCTTGCTTGAAAGTCGCTCTTGCGGATTTGGAATGATATAGTTGTTACTGTTGGACGAAGAAGTGTTCGACAATATCCTCTTTAGAGTAGATTATAATTGAATTTTGCCGACTTAATTTATGAAATATTTTGTCCTACTACCGTGCTTCTAGATACTCACAGAGAGTAGTTGGTTCGGGAATTGGTAAACCCTCCTCTCGCAACCCTTCTAAGTGAAATTCGATCGCTTCTTTAATTTCCTGCTGTACTTCCGCAAGGGTAGCGCCTGTGGCTGCACATCCAGGTAAATCTGGCGCATAAGCTGAATAGTTATTGGGTGTTTTTTCAATGACGATCGCATAACGCATCATTTAGTCTCGAATTTAGAGTTGATTAGTTAATTGTAGGGTGTGTGACGGCGATAAATCTTTACATCAAAACCAGGAAAATATGTACAGACGGATAAATTCGGGGGAAGAGAGGATTTTAGATTTTCGATTTGGGATTGATTCCACGGATAAATCACGTGGCGGGTACCATCAAAAAATTATTGGTCACGCACCGCCTCAGTCGCGATCTGAATTTCAACAAAAAAATACTGCCGAATAAATGTTGTGTTTATTTATAAAACCATTGTGTTCAGGTGCGGATATCTTAAATTGTCGATAGGTAGCTAGGAATTTTTCGTGGATCCACACCCTACGAATTAAGTAAACATTATTGCATGATATATCAGCTCGATCGAGAGTTGATTCACTTGATTTGATAAATGTAAGCATCATCAATGTACCTATGATTGACGCTTTGATTCGTTATCCGTCTCCCTGAGAAACTTGATTTGAAACGTTGTTGTAACTCGCGCAATCCCTGAATTAATTCATCTTTGACACTGACTGCGACAAGGGCTGTCCAATCAATTTTCAATTCTGGCTCTACCTCGCGAAAGACTGATAGTATCTCGTGGTAAGTTTTAAGTGGGCCTTTCTTATCATATGAAGGCGATGTGAGCATCAATCGCCAGGTTTCGGGTTCTGGTGCGTAGAACCAGAGAGCAGAATCAACTGATACACCTGCTGCATTAAGAGCGTCTATTAGTCTTTGACCTTCTGCTATTTCTTGACTTACCAATGTTGCTGTACCCATTGTAAAATTCCGTGATTGCTGTCGGTAATTGCTGAGTAAATATCGAGGGCTTTTTGTCGGTCATGTTTTTGGTAACGGCTTTCTTCTGACCAGTCTTTAAGAACTACCCATGCAGTTAAAAACTCTACATCTTTTAGCAGAGTTTTTAATTCGGAATCAAGTTTAGCAACTTTAACAAGTTTTTCTAAATCGTGGGTGTAACTGTCGAAAACAGTTTTTTTGTCAGGAAAGTCGAATTTCCGCGTTTGTTTTGCGATGCAAGCTTTTAAAGCGCATTCAACAACATAACCGCTGAGATAGTAAGCACCAGAGTATTGACGATTTTCGAGCAGCACTTCTACTTCTTTAAGTCGAGTGAGTGCGATGTTTTGTAAATCTCGTCTATTCAAAAGTTTAGCTTACCTCCATGAAATCAGCAAGAAGACCGGGCGGTTGAAACCGCGTCTGGATTTACAATTATCCAATACGAGAGGAAGTTCAACCAACCAAATGCAAAAATGATACCTAGCGTGTGGGTTGGGGTTGTTGCCTTTACCACTTGCTAGATATCATTTTGATATCAGAGTTAGATTTTCAATACCCCCAGGGGAATTCGAATCCCCGTCGCATCCGTGAAAGGGATGTGTCCTAGGCCTCTAGACGATGGGGGCGCGTTTTGCGTTGCGTTTGCTTGTGTTCCGCACCTTTATTACCTTAACTAATCTTTCTGAATTTGTCAACTACTTTGCGAAAGTTTTTTTCTAGTCGTCCGAAAGTTGCTCGCAGTAGGCTTTGAGAATGGCGGCGCAATTGCCGATCGCCCCGAGATGAGCAATTTCAAACCCGTGGGTATTCTGGGTGGGGAAACTCAAACAAGCGGCGCGGGCCACATGGCCGAACTTCATGGCGATCGAAGCATCGCTTCCAAAACCGCTAATTACCGCCAACTGCACCTCTACATCGACTGCTGCGGCTGCTGCGCCTAATTGGCCGTTCAATCCTTCATCGTAGACTCCGTAGCCGTCCTGAACCAGCAACACCGGGTTTTCGCCATCTGCGATCGGGTATTCCGGCGCGATCGGGCAAATTTCCAAAGCAATCAGCGCATCCAACGGCTGGCGCTGCGTGAAATACAAAGCTCCGATCGCCCCAACCTCCTCCTTCGCCGACGCCACCAAATAAACATTCACCGCAGGCTCTTTCAAATATTCCGCCAGAGCCAGCAAAATCGCCACAGAAGCCTTGTTGTCAAGGGTGTAGCTCGCGATCCAATCCTTCAAGCGCAGCGGGCGTTTGCGGTGCTTTCCCACCACCATCCGGGTGCCCGGCCGAATTCCGGCCTCGGCTAATTCCTCGGCGGTACACTTGGTTTCGATCCAGGCATTTTCCCACTTGACAGCAGCATCTTCCTGCTGAGCTTTTTGCGGTGATTCGTGAGAAACGTGGCGACTCCCGAAGCTGAGAATGCCGCTAATTGTTTGCTTGTCGCCCAATAAATCGACGACGCCTTCGCCATAAACCCAAGGAAACGCGCCACCCAACCTGCGGACTTCGACGCGGCCGATCTCGCCTATTGTTTTAACTAGGGCGCCAATTTCGTCTTTGTGGGCGGTAATGGCGATCGACTTGGAGGGATTGCGCCCGGGAATGAGGGCGATCGCATTGTCAGCGCGATCGATCCAAGCATTCACTCCCAGGGCGGCGAACTTTTCCATCAACCGCTGGTTAATTTCCGACTCCGCACCGCTGGGTGAGTGCAGCATGACTAATTCTTCGATTGTTTGAAATAGGCGATCGAACTCTAACATTTTTGATTCCCGGATTTGGGAGCGTATTTTGACATATATTAAAGCAGATTTTTTCTGGGTAGGAATCGTATTTTCTGAAGTGAATCTGATTTTTTTTGAACCGCAGAGGGCGCAGAGGGCGCAGAGAGCGTTATTATAAAAATGATTTTTTTTTAATATTCTTCTATGCTTGTCAATAAAATACTGCAACTTTTGCAACGTAAAATCCGCGCCCAAAAGTTAGGTGTAGAATTCAAGAGAGTTGCTAGCTTTAATTTGCCCGGTAATTTAATTGTGCAAGGAAATCGCCAACAAGTAAACTTGCCGGAGGAGAAAGGCATGGATGGAGAATTTATTGAAGTGCTTTTAGATGACTGTTACGGAGTGGAACAATTATCTGAATCGCTGATGAAAGTTCTCGATATCGGGGCGAATGTCGGGTTATTTCCGATCGCCGCCCGGAATCGATTTCCTCAAGCTGTAATTCACGCCTACGAAGCTAATCCAAACTTAGAAATTTACCTCAAACATCAATCTGAAATTGCCAATTTTACCTATTTTATGGAGGCTGTGGGAGCCGAAGATGGTAGAGTAGTTCTGGATATTCGGGAAGTATCGGGAAAAACGCGATCGCGCGTCAGCGAAAACGGTGATGTACCGATGGTATCGTTGAAAAGGGCGATCGATCGCATTGGCGGCAGCGTCGATTTAGCCAAAGTAGACTGCGAAGGTGCAGAATGGCTGTTATTTGAAGACCGAGATTCTTGGCAACTCGTGCAAAACCTGTCTTTAGAATATCACTTGTGGTCTGGTCACACTCACGCCGAAACCCGACAAGTTATTGAAAATTTAGGATTTCGGGTCACAAAGCAAACGCCAATAGATAAATGGTACGGCTCGATCTTAGCATCCCGAACCCCCAACCCTAAATAAGGTTCGTAGTTAGGACTTCAGTCCTCAGACTTTTATGAGGACTGAAGTCCTAACTACAAACCAATTTTAACAGAATAGGACTTACGCGCGGGAGCCAGAAACCGGGTTTTTTCGAGAAAACTTTGTTGTGATTCGCAGATTTAGGGAAAAACCCGGTTTCTTTGTCGGAGTGCGCCCAGGACTGCTGAACTTGGATTAAATCTGTTCTTCACCTTGATTAAAACTGTGCATTCCTTGATTTTCCTCGACGCGCACAATAACATCTTCGGGAGTATTGATGATGCCTTTGAATGATTCTTGACTTGCTTGCAAAGCTTGTTCCTTGTTTTTGCGATCGGCAAGTTCGCGCTGCAACTTATCAATTATCCGTTCAAAACGAGCTGCTTGCCTGAGCATTTCCTGCTCCGAAAAATCCAGCAATTGAATCAAACTAGCAATTTGATTTTCCAGTAATTGATTTTCGTAAGCATTGTGAGATTGCACAATATTTGCCGATGTTTTTGAATTATTAAAAACATCTTTTTCGTCAGACAAAGACAGAGCAGTTTTGACACTAAGTGCAAAATGTTTAAACAATTGAGCTGTGCTATGGGGAATTTTTACTTTAAGGAAAATGACTACAGTAAACAAACTTCCCGATCGCAAAAGTCCCCCAAATGCCAAGACAGACTTGACTTTGTACGGGATAATTAAGGAATCTTGTTCCGGAATAAAGGGGCTGCCTTTTGCCTCGGATACGTGAAAAATATTTAATACTGCTGGTTCTAATTGCAGAAACCTTTCTCCCTCGATGCCGAGGACTGTAGGAATATCTAAACCGAACTGTCTGATGGTTTCCGAAATCGCCGGCATTTTGGCTACTACTTCGGTGCTAACTAAGGGAATAGCTGTATTTTCTACTGCTGTGTGCCGAGAATTCCACTGCGGTTCTATGCCTGCGGTTGCTAGTAGAGTCCAGCATTTCATGTCGGCGGCAGGGGATTTGCCATTCATTAAGCGGCGGGCGGATTGTTGCAATGATTCTTCTAATTCCCCGTAGGGATGAGTTTTGAACAAACGCACCAAAACACAGCTATTTTCTCCAGTTTGCGAATCGCAAAAATGTTGGTAAATATACTTGACAATTTTCTGGCTGCTAGCTTCCATACTAGCAGAATTTCTACCGAACTGGCGCAGCACTAAACTGCATTTCGCGATGTCTTGCGGGGTAAATAGGGTAATATCGTACATTAGAAAACGCTCTCCCAGACTCAAACACTCTTTTTCATTTATCCTTACGTCCGTTACCCCATCCGGAATTCTACTGAGAGTTTTTCCAAGTGTTAGTTAAAATATGTACAAAGTTTGCCAGCCAAATGCAGCGCTTGTCTGGCAGGATACAGAAATTAAGACTAAGCAAGAGTAATAGAAAACATCTATCCCGTAGCGCGCGCACCGCGCACAGAGAGGCAGATGTATGATTTATGGCGTTTGCAAGGATTTGTGGCGGTGACTCGGGCAGAGAAATTAAAGTAGCGAGACTTTTCTACCAGAGTCAGGATGATAATCTAACAGGTTTTTAGTGAGGACTTCAGTCCTCAGCAAAAGAAGGACTTAAGTCCTCACTACGAACCTGTAGTGAGGACTTAAGTCCTCAGCAAAAGAAGGACTTAAGTCCTCACTACGAACCTTTTTTTGTTTAAGTTGATGCTTTGTTTAAAATTTTTAATCATCCCAAACAACTCTACTGGGCTGGTTGAGACTTGGCTTGCAGAGCATCTTTAGCCGACAATCCCTGATCTTGAACGCCAAAATACCACAAACTTGCAGCAGCTTCGGCGCGAGTCACGGATTTCTTGGGCTGAAAGAGAGTAGTAAAACCAAAAACCCGACGAATATTCGCCAAATCTCCATTGTTGAAATCAGCTAAAACTGCTCGCGACGCCTGGGAATCAATCTTAGAAGCATCTTGAAAACCCCATTTTTCTTTTACTCCGTCAATGTTAGCTGTGGGCAAAACTTGACGAGTATCTAATGGTACTTTCCAAAGAATCATTGTTTCGCGGGTTAAAGGTGCATCCGGACGAAATTTCATATCTTTCGTTTCTCCAGAAAGCGAACTCGGAATTAAACCGGCTTCTGCTAAACCTTGAATTGCTGCAAAATCTGGATCTGTTTTGGGTATGTCAGAAAAGGCCGGTTCGCTAGATTCTACTGCTAATCTAATTTGTTTTGCTTGACGGCTGGCATAAATCTGATTGTTTGCTGCTACTAACCAGCGGGCGTATTCGCGGCGGGTGACAATTTTGTTGGGTTCGGGTAAACTGTTGCCAGTTTCTAAATTGGCACCGCTTTTCGATCGCACTTTCAGTGCTTCTAACTGAGCCAAATCTGCCACGTACTGCTGCAACTGTTGAGGAATTTTGGTGTCTAGTTGGCTAACTTTTTCTGATTTTGGCGAGGCGGATGGGGTTGGAGTAGTTCCTTCTGAATTTGATGGACTTGGTGAAGCGGTTGGAGATGGGCTAGACTCGGAATTGTTAGGTTGGGGACTGGCTGCTATTTCTGGGCCCTCTTTGCTGTAGTCGATCGCAAATTCTGTAGAACCTCCTACTTTTTGAGTCCCAGAAAGCGACACTGTTACCCGCAATTTATCTCGGGTTGCTACCAAAGAACCTTGTCCTTCGGCGGTTGGGCGGCTGACTATTTGCCAATTCCTGCGCCCAAATTCTGTCTGATAAAAGTTCTGAACCGAATTAACCGGATCTGTGCTTTCCCAGCGCAGCCGCACGTTTTTTGACTGTCCATCGCTGGGCGCACCAACTTCGATTAACTGAGCATTAGGATAGAGTGGAATCTCTGTCGGGAAATCGGCAGGAAGTTTGGCGGTTGTGCTGGTTTCAACTGCTGTCGCTGGGGGAGCAACAGGGACGGGAAGCGGAGTTTCGGTTAATTTCGGATCGGCGGCTACCGATTCTTCGAGGGCTTTGCTGTTGGGGCTGTTTGCACAAGCTGTCACAGAAACCAGCAGACTGATAGCCAGCCAAGTCTTTGCAGTAGCGAGTATATTGGTTTTATTAGTTTTACTGGTTTTGGTTGGGCCGATCGAGTTGCCTCGCCGTTGAGTACGTATAATATTCAGCATAAATCCCTCGTTTGCGGATATATTTCTAGGCTAGCGCAGATCGGACAAATATAATTTTTACCCAAATGAAATTTCTGCATATAATCCTAGTTACTGCTACGTTACTTGTTTCGGCCGTCAAGTTTGGCAGTCCCGCAAAAGCTGAAGCAGCCCCGCTGCGGGCGCCACTTCCTCAGCCGGAGTGGCAGCCGTTTTGCTCGGCAATGGGTCAGTTTGCGATCGATATGCCGGGAAATCCCAAAATTAATACTGAAACTTTTTCAACTCAAATTACCACTCATACATACAGGTCGATCTTAAAAAACAAAGAAACTTATTTACTTCAATATTTTGACCTAGATTTTCGGACTAGCAACAAGAATATCAAAATTACTTTAAATAATGCAGTAAATTTTTTTGTCGTGGCTGCAAATGCTAAATTGCTGCAAGTGCGTGATATTTCCCTGGGCGGCTACCCGGGAAAAGAGTTTGAGTTTCAGCCACTTTCTCCCAAGGAACCTATAGGTGTCGGTCAAGTTTTTTTGGTCGAAAAGCGCGTTTACGGGCTGGTTGCTACTACTCCAGAGCCAGAAAATGCTCAAAAATTTCTCGACTCTTTTCGTTTGTATTGAAGCAGGAAGTTCGGCAACGGATGTCAGCGATCGGTCATCAGTCATCAGTCATTAGTCATTGGTAATTGGTAATTGGTAATGGTAATTGGTAATTGGTAATTGGTAATTGGTAATTGGTAATTGGTAATTGGTAATTGGTAATTGGTAATTGGTAATTGGTAATTGGTAATTGGTAATCAGAAAAAATTAGTTTTGAGTGGCGATCGAATCTATTAATAAAACTTACGTTTTTCAACTTGGTGTTTCTGAAAATTTTAGGTTTGGTAACTAAAAATCTCGGAATCAACCTGATTGATGATGAATAGTGCGTCCCGGAATAATTAAGTTAAATTTAATCTAATACCAGTTTGAAAAAAGAATGCAACTGGCTTAGAAGCTTCAAACCCATATTCAGTAACTCATCCCCAATCGCAAATCCTTCGACACTCCGACAAGCGCTCGCGCCGAAATCTAAAATCTAAAATCTAAAATCTAAAATTTATAATCTAAAATCTAGAATCTAGGATCTAAAATTTAAAATCTAAAATACTCTAAGACCTTATTTTCTTTTTTGTACTCTATCTAAAGACAGAGGTAAATTTTACACCTGTAGAGCGATGTAGCGGATTGCTCAATTATATATGTTTGATATAAGGCTTTTTAGAGAGCAGAAAGCAGCAGCTAAAATTCTGTGTGGCTTAATCTCACTCAACGAAGTCTCACTCATCGACAGCTTACCCGGAGGGTATTAACATATTATGAATAAACTAACACCAATTCTCATCAGCGGTCTCCTATTATTTGGAGCTGCTGCTTGCACTGAGGGGGCTAAAACTAGCGCCGATGCTCCTAATTCTACCACAGAAAATGTCAAGAGCCCGCCCCCAGCCGAGAATGTTCAAAAAACTCAGTCCGACGCAACTAGCGATGTTCGCAAAGCCCAAGCAAATTCTGATATCAGAGCCAGAGAACAGCGCAACAACGTGACTGGTGGCGATGCCATCAGAGCCGATGGCGATCTGCAAAGTGAAGTTCGTTCTAAGTTAGAAGTGAACATTACTAAAGGTCAGCTAACTGTGGACGCAAAAGACGGGGCTGTCACCGTAGGTGGCACAGTTCCAAATCAAACTGATTTAGCTAAAATAGAGCCGCTAGCTAAAGAAATTAAGGGTGTCAAAAGCGTGAATGTTACGGCTGTTGTCGCCCCCGCTGCACCCGCCGCATCGCCTACCAAGTAATAAATTAGAAGGAAGAAGGAAGAAGGAAGAAGGAAGAAGGAAGAAGGAAGAAGGAAGAAGGAAAGTTGGGAATTATAAAATTTTTTTCAAAGCGGATCGTAACGCTTAGGTGACTCTTCCGGGTAGCGGGGTTTTAATTTATAGAGTTTAAGCAGGTACTCTAAAGTCAAACTCAAAACTCGCCTAATACCCGCAATTTTTTCTTCCAAATTTCTGATTGCCAAGACCTGATAATTAGAGAAAACAGGTCGAAAGATAGAGACGGAGTTTATTCCCAGCGACCGATGAAAAATGTTGGGAAAAATGACTAAATGTGATTGATTGCAGCAAGCAGATCGTAAATTCTGTAGTTGTGTAAAAACAGTATTTTTTGAAGGAGAAAAGAAATGGCTTTAGGTCAACACAAACGGGCTGTAGGATCGTTTTCTAATTACCGCGATACGGAACTAGCTTTGCTCGAACTGCAAAGTACCGGGTTTCCGATGAATCAGGTTTCGGTAGTTGGAGAAAATCTCGATCGCAGCGAAATTGCGGGCGCTACCGCTGGTAAGAGTACCGACGAGAAAGTCGGCGGCGGCGTAAAAGCAGGCGCGACAGCGGGAGTCGTGACGGGCGGTTTGATTGGGTTGCTCGGAAGTATTGGGGCGCTGGCGATTCCGGGAGTTGGCCCGGTGATGGCGGGGGGCGCGATCGCCACTCTGCTTGCTGATACTGTAGTCGGAGGCGCGATCGGGGCTGCTGCGGGCGGTTTGGTCGGCGGTTTGGTGGGTTTGGGTGTTCCCGAAGCCAAAGCTAAAGTTTATAACGATCGCCTCTCGCGCGGAGAATATTTGGTATTCGTAGAAGGAACGGATGCTGAGTTGGCCACCGCCGAAGGAATTATGAGCGTGCGGGGCATTCAGGATTGGGGCATTTACGATGTGCCTACAGACACCGGCCGCAGATCGATGGGTCGCCACAAGCGCGCTGTGGGCGTGTTTTCCACTCGCCGCGAGACTGAACACGCGCTGGGAGAACTGAGAACAGGGGGTTTCGACATGGATCGGGTTTCGGTCATTGCTAAGGATGGCGATTCTAAAGGGGATATCGCAGGCATTGACGTGCACGACAGCGCAGACAACAAGGCCGATGAAGGGGCGACTAAGGGTGCGCTCACAGGCGGAACCCTGGGCGGTTTGACTGGCTTGTTGGTAGGTCTCGGCTTGGTGGCAATTCCGGGTATCGGGCCGATTATGCTGGCTGGAGCCTCGGCTACGGCGATCGCCACTACGCTAGCAGGTACTGCTTTGGGTGCGGCTGCGGGTAGCTTGATCGGAGCTTTAGTCGGTTTGGGAATTCCTGAAGAGGAAGCCAGAGCTTATAACGATCGAGTGGCGAGGGGAGATTACTTGGTACTGGTTGACGGCAGCGAAGCAGAAGTCGCTAAAGCTGGGGCTGTTCTGAGCCGCGGAGGCATTCAGGATTGGAACACCTACGACTCTCCCAGCGTGGATACCGCTCGGGCAGATTACGGCACTCCCGGCACTCCCGGCGCTGATACTACGCCTGGTATTTACGACCCCAATCAGGGCGTTGCTGGCAAGCGTCGGGTTTGATCCTTCAGACTTTGTTTGGGTATTAGATCTCTCCAAAAAAGCAAGTCTGGAACAGGCAAGATGCCTGTTCCACAATAATTATTGGAGATGTCTATTATTTCTACCGACGGCTGGGACGATCGCACTGGCGCACTCGGATTGTTTAGGGCGCAGGCGTTTAGCCGAATGCGGGTAAAATTCTCTCAAAAGTCGGCTTTTTCTGTGAAAGCCGGCTTTTGTTTTGTTCGGGAAACCTCAAAAAAGCGACCAAGCAAAAGTTGAATTTTGAGAGTGCGAGCTGGGCTTTGGGTCGGCTGGTCGATCGGCTCTATAAATTTTTACACTCTAAATCCGCAGCGATTTGTGAGTCTGTAACACTCACTACTGCAAGGGTTGCAAACCCTGGAGTATTATCAAATTGGATGACTAAAATTGCAGCAGAGATTGCCCCGTTAGTCAAAGAGCGACTATCTTTAATTATGGGGTGGCTAATTTCAGCAAATTATATCAGGTGAAGTAGCCAGTCCCGCGCGCCGAGTACGGCCTGCGGTGGTCGGCAATTATTAGAATAATTATTGTCGTCGCCTTGGGGCAAGACTTAGGCTGGTCATTGGTTGGCTGTAGCAGCCCAATTGCCTTTGGCAAGACCGGCTAAAGGAATATAGTTTTTCTGGGAATGCCTCAGCGAAGCATTTTTTCCAGCCCAGGAACAGCTTTTATGTCCGGGAGCGCGTCTGGTGTCGGGCGTTCTGTTAATTAGAAGCGCAAGCGCTCATGGATCGAGTAAACATTAACAACAAGCACAGCAGCGCGGGAGTACGGGAACGGCTCGCGGCGCTTTTTTTGGCGAAATCTCAGGCCCATGGCAGCCTATTGCTGGTTTCGCCTGGGACTCGATCGGCCAGGCGAGCGAAACAGCCTTCCTGTTCGATTTCACGCTGCATTGAGCACAGTGGGGGGAGGTGACACTAGCTGAGCTGACCGGGCTCTGCTTTCATGGGCGATCGAAGAAAGAAGGCAAAAACTAAAAGATATTCGGAGTTGAAGCTTCGAGTCCTTATTTCTTTCGGGAACTAATAGAATAGATTTGCTCCCCTGTACCAGCAATTTGTGGGCTGTGAATGTGGCGCGGGTGCCGCCAGCAAGAACCCCAAAAATATGCGATCGACAACTTATCGATTTATCGATATTTTGTAAATAGTTAGTAGTTAATAGTTAGTGATTAGCAGTTAGTATAAATACAACTAACAATTAACAACTAACATCAGCCGCAACTAACTCTTAGCAGCATAAGACTTACAGGCGGAAGCGAGAAACTCGGTTTCTTCATAAATGCCCCTAGCCAAGCCCTACTTTTACGAAAAACCGGGTGGCTTTTCGTGAGTTCTACGTAAATTATCAGGGTGATGCTAGAAATCAACCAGTTTTGATAATTATTACTGCGGCAGTATTGGTTTAAGAACTGACTAGCAAACACGAGCATACAAACTTTCAGACAACATTGAACATCGAGAAATTAAGGAAACTCACTCAATTTTTTTATGAATTTCACTGAGATTTTAAGTGCCGATGAACTTGTAACTAGACATAGAAACGGGGAACGAGATTTTCGAGGAGCCAACCTCATTGCCGCTCATTTGATTGAATCTAATCTCAGTCGAACTAATTTGAGCAGCACTAATTTGAAAGGGGCCAACTTAATTAGAAGTAAACTAATAGGAGCTAATTTAAATGGTGCCGACTTGAGCGGGGCTAATTTATCTAAGGCGAAATTAATTGAAGCGAACCTAGGCAGTTGTAGTTTAACGGGAACTGTGGCGATCGGAGCCGATTTTAGCGGAGCAAATCTCAGCGGAGCAATATTGTCTCGCGCTGACTTGAGCAAAGCTGTGATGACTGGAGCGAGTTTAGTCGGAGCTTGTTTGCTAAGTGGCTCGAAACTAATTGAGGCTAATTTGAGCGGGGCGACGCTGAGCCGAGCAATTATGAGCGGGGTTGATTTAAGCAGAGCAAATCTGACTAGAGCAATTATGAGCGAAGTAGATTTGAACGGAGCAAACCTGAGCGGTGCAAATCTAATTCGGGCTTATCTCAATCGCGGAAATCTCAGCGGTGTCAATTTGGTTGGGGCGATTTTGAGCGAAGCAAGTCTGCGGGAGGCTTGTATTTGTGCTGCTAATTTGAGCGGTGCTGACTTGAGCGGTGCTGACTTGAAAGGAGCTAATTTAAATGGTTCTAATTTGAGCGGTGCTGACTTGCAAGGCGCTAATTTGAGTAAAGCTAATTTGAATGGTTTAATTCTGCATAATGCTGATTTGAGGGCTGCGAATTTGAACAAAGCTTCTCTCAGGGGAGCTGATTTGAGCGGTGCAAATTTATCGGGTGCTAGCTTGCTGGAAGCAGATTTGCGGGGAGCGAATTTGAGTCACGCCAATTTGTCGGGAGCGGGTTTGCTGCTGAGTTCTTTGACAGGGGCAAATTTGACAGGAACTAATTTGTCGGAGGCTAATTTGATTGGGGCTAGCTTGAATGTTGCTAATTTGAACCAAGCGGCTTTGAGCGGGGCTATTTTGCCGAATGGGGCTACTCACAGCCGCGATTGATCGGATGTCCGGTAGCGTGTTGATTGTCAGTTGCGAGCAGGCTAGCGATCGCGCGTGAAGTCAAAAGCTTCACTTACGTTACGTCGCTTTTTTGCAGTGGCGCGCTACTCGCCGGTGCGAGATCTCGCACCGGCGTTTGACTGGCGACAAAGCGCCCCAAAAAATAGTTGCGAGGGCCCTCGCAACTATTTTTTGGAATTTTTTTGGTAATTTACTTGAAAATTTCTAGAATCCGTGCTATTGTCAAAAGGTTTGAGACATTGTGAGTTAGAGGTAAAACCCCGCAGAATGAAACAATTGGGAACCCATCTGGTCGCTGATGCTTGGGAGTCTCCTGGAGACCTCCTCAACGATCCTGAACGTATCCGCCGCGCCATACTCGATGCGATCGAAGCCGGAGGAGCTACTCTCATCGATTTGTGCGTACACCAGTTTAGTCCTCACGGAGTGACGGCTACTGCAACTTTGGCAGAGTCTCATATAGCAATCCATACTTGGCCTGAACACGGTTATTTTGCAGCAGACTTATTTTTCTGCGGAGCCGGCGACCCTCACCGAGCCATGAAGGTGCTACAGACAGCTTTGGAAGCTAAACAGGTAAAACTCACTGAGTTCACGCGCGGTTTCGAGCCCGGGGTGGGCATTCTAGGTTCTGCTTGTGAAGAGCAGTATGCACCTCGTTTAGTAGAAACGAGTGCAGCCAGAGGATGATAGCCAATTAGCGTAACTTTGAATATTTTATGCTAGGTTTTCGTTAAAATCCCACGGTTCGAGCCGTGGGATTCTTGTTGAAATTTACCGAAGAATTGGGTCTAAAGTCCCGCCGTTCTAGGGCGGCTTTCAAAATCTTTTGTGGCGTTGCTGATTTACGGTATGAAAGGCTAAATATGCCAGTCATAGAAACCACTATCGACAAAGCTTGGGGATTTTTAACTTATTTTTTTTCATACCCTGATTAAGCAACGCCGGAACCAAGAATCCCCACGCGTTTAGGACGCGGAGTGTCACTTTCCCTTTAACAAAGGGCGAACAACTAAATAACCTGCACCGAAGGCAGCAATAACAATCAGAAAAATGGCGATCGCCAACCACAATCCACTTAAGTCTGAGGCTTTTTTGGGTTGAGATCGAATGCGGTAAGGAGTTTCCGGCACCTCTGCAAATAATTTTTCTGGCAGTGTATCCGGCATGGGAGGGGCTGTTGGCTCCGGTAGAGGGAAGGGGAAAGCCACTTTCTGAGGTGGTTGAGGTACGGCAGAGCTAGTCCGCGAGGTTACAGGTGCTGGGGGCTCCGGTTCAACGCTGAAATTGAATTTGACTGAGGGCATTTGAGGCATCCCAGTCTGGGTGACGTTCTGAGCCGAGTTGACTACTTGTTGTAGCTGCTGGGATACTTGAACTACTGTTTCTACTTCTCGCCGCAGTTGTTGATTTTGTTGAACTAATTGCTGGTTGTGGGTTTTGAGGGAGTCGAGCATTGCTTGGGCTGCTTGCAATTCCGCCGTGACTTCTCGATAGAGGGAAATCGGTACCGATGCAGAGTAACTATTTGAGTTTTCAGGGTTCGTATTGTCAGATAAGGTAGTATTTTGCATAATTGTAGATGGCGAGGGTGAACTTTTTTAAGTTTAGCCTGAGAGTATTTGCAATTAGATCGATCGCAACACAATTCGTCAAGATATTTGTTACAGATTTTGAGAGTGAGTTTAATTAAATCTTAGAAGTTTTCAGTCGATCGCTATGAACAACCACCCAACTGCACAAAGTATGTCGCAAAAGTCAAGTACCGAGGAAATGAAATACGGCGAACGCGAGATTTTGGAAGGAGAGTTAATTACTTTCCCGAACCCGCGAGTCGGGCGGCGCTATACGATTAACATTACCTTGCCGGAGTTTACTTGCAAGTGTCCGTTTTCAGGCTATCCCGATTTTGCGGCGATTCACGTTACTTACGTGCCCGACGAGCGGGTGGTCGAGTTGAAGGCGCTGAAGCTCTACGTTAACAGTTATCGCGATCGCTACATTTCTCACGAAGAATCGATCAATCAAATTTTAGATGATTTTGTCGCAGCTTGCGCGCCGCTGGAAGTGACGATTAAGGGCGATTTTCTGCCACGGGGGAACGTGCACACTGTGGTTGAGGTGCGGCACGAGAAGTAGAAGGTTGAGTCTTCTGCGGCTGGTACTGATTGCGGTAGGGGCGTCCTTGAGATTCTCAATCAGCACCGAAAGCATGATTCTGACGCACCGTTTTTTGCTTTCGGTGCGTCAGTGAGATTGTTGGTTTGGCTCGAAAATAACGCTAGAGTAGAACACCCTACTTAATTGCTTCGGAGAGAGATTCTAAGGAGATAAATTGTTTCACATCTAATATTTCGATCAATACCAGTTCTCCGCTGCTAGAATAGTGCAGAATCATTTGCCCTTCATCTTCGGCATAGGCGATCGGGCTATCGGAAATTTCGATCAGCATCGCATCTACATCTTGGCTGTATCTAATCTTTTTCATATCTTGACCTCTTACCCGGATAAGCAGTAATTACTAAAATTTTATCATTATATTCTTGGTAAACCACTCTCAGGACAAGTCCATTCAATCTTTGTTGACAAATAAACTTTCCTTCACCACTTGATTCTAACTTACTAGGAGTTCTAATAGTTTCCGAAATCAAATCTGTTGATATTGTCACCCCGCGACTTTCTAGAATTTCTATTTTTAGTAAGGCGTGTTGACTGAATTCAATCCTTTTTATCACCTTTATTTCCTGTTTAATTATCGTTTTTACCCGGATGTAAGATGGGCATTGCCCACCCTACAATTAGTTTTAATTAGCTAGAGAAGTCTCAGTAATCGCACTTTTGGTCTCTGCTGTTTTCAATTCTGCCAACTTGTCCAAAATCTCCACAACTTCTCGTTCAAATATCACCTGAGCGCGATTAGTGCGCCCGCCGACGTATAGCTTGCCATTTTTTTCCAAAGCCCAAATCTGCGAGTGAGACAGATAGCTCATCATCACGCTGAGCATTAGCAACCCAAAGCCAGTATAAACGAGCGGAATTCCTGGATCGGCTTTAATTTGCAATCCCGTGCTGCCAACAACTTCATCAATTGCCAGCATCACTCCGTTAACTTCCACCGCTGTACCGGCGCGAACTGTAGTTAACAATTTGCCATCAGTACCGTAGACTAACATTGTACCTTGCAAGTCCTTTGCTAGCAGAGAAACTCCTGCACTCAAATCTGGTTTTGTCGGAATCCAAGCACCCCAAATTCGGCCTTTACCTTGGGTATCTAACTGAGCCATTGGCAATTGTAAAACCGGGCTTTTGTTGAGGCGAACTCGGACAGCGGCTAGGCTCCAATCTGCTTGATAAAAGGTTACTCCCCGGTATCTGAGGGGCTCGTTAACGTGAATGGTTTTCCGATCGACCTCTTGGCCTGTTTTGTCCAAAACTGACAGATCCGAGTAAAATTGGTCGATCGCCCCGCTCGGACTATAATCGATCCAGAACCGATTCACACGCACCGACCAATCCTTCGGTATTTGTGGCCCCGCCCAAGGCCCAGCATCAGTGATATTCTGCACCCGAAACGTTTCACCGCTAGGAACCAATTCTTGACCCATAAATCCAGTCATCGAGCCAAAGATCGACCCAGCTAAAATAATTAGCATACTCGCGTGAACAATAATCGGGCCGATTTTACCAATTATGCCCTTGCGAGCATAAACTTTTTCACCTTCTCGAAATATGCGGTAATTTTTTTGCTGCAAAAGTTGTTCTAACGAACTCAAAGAACTTGTTTCTAATTCCGCACTGAGAGCTAATTTTTCAAACTGCTTCGGTTCTTCATAAAATTTCCAGCGGCGGGCGGCTTTTAGGGCAGGAAATTGTCGGGTAAAAGTGCAAGCTGTCAAGCTGCTGCCGAACAAAATTAGGATTGACAAAAACCACCAAGTGCGGTATACGTGGTCTAGTCCTGAAATCAGCACAACTTTCCAAGTTAGGAAGCCGAACAAAGCCGGGTGTTCTGGATAGTTGGATTGGTAAAATTCTACAGATTGACCTTGTTCGATGACGGTGCCGGAAATGCTGAAAAATGCGATCGCCAGCAGCAAGATAATTGCCAGCCGCAAATCTGCCAGCACTGGCAAAAGTTCTCGCTTGAAAAACTTTAGAGGCGCAGTCGCCCAGTCTGATAATTTAGATAGAAATACTTCTTTTGATATCATTGGTAATTGGTAATTGGTAATTGGTAATTGGTAATTGGTAATTGGTAATTGGTAATTGGTAATTGGGTAACACACTACCAATCACAACTAATTAATTCTCTGTATCCTTCAATTTTGTATTGTTTTCGGTAATTCTTAAAGGACTGAAGTCCTTACTACGAACCTTACTACGAATCTTACTGCGAATTTTAGGCGGGAAGAATGCGGGAAAGCAGAGAAAACACGCCAAATCCTACTAATAAAACGCCACTAACAGGCGTAATCCAACTCGACCAACGGCGCAATTCTAACAACTTTTTAATGCTCGCGGTAAAAGTACCTGCTACAATCAGCGGAGCCACGTAGCCCGCAGCGTAAAACAGCAGCAACACACCGCCTAAAACTAGATCTCCAGTTTTGGAAACCCAAGCTAAAAGGGTAGCTAAAACCGGCGTGCTGCACGGAGAAGCTACTAAACCAAAAGTTAAGCCTAATAAGTACGATCGCACGCCCGCAGGCAAATCTTTCGGAACCCAGCCCACAGCGTCAAAAGACGGCATTTGTAAGGGTAAGGCTTCCAGTAAATTCAGCCCCATTAAAATCGCGATGATGCTGACAACGATCGGCAAACCCAGACCAATTTTGCCATAAACTTGACCAGCAAATGATGCTACAATGCCTAAACCCGCAAGAGTTGTCGCCAATCCCAGGGCAAACCATGCCGACTGGGCAGCAGCTTGCAGGCGGCTTTTTGCTTCGTATCCGCCGATGTAGCCGATCGTGATCGGCAACATGGAAAGCATACAGGGCGTCAAGCTCGTTAGCAACCCTGCCAGAAAAATCACTCCGACACTGACTAAACTCAGGTGTGTCAGTTGAGTGTTGACTAAATTATTAGCAAATTGTGCGAGTTGATAAAGTTGGGTTTGCAGGGTTTCCATCGGTCGATTTTAGATTTTAGATTTTAGATTTTAGATTGACTCCGGTGTCATCGAATTGAGATTTTAGATTTTAGATTGACTCTACAGATGAATCTGGGATATTCAACTAAATATCTATTTTTTCGGTTCTCCACGACTTAAGTCGGGGCTTATATCCCTATGCAAGTGAGTTCCGGCGAGTGTGATGTTCTGGCTATGTTGAAAATTGTAACAGATTCGGGTCGCTTCGGTTCAAGATTTGAGATGTGAGCGCGATCGCCTGATTGAGAGTGCTCGCGGGCGATCGTCAACTGCGATAATAGACTTGTTGCAAAAATAGCTAGGACGGGTTCGCCAGCCCATCCACAATTTTTTTTTCTTGTGGGATGGACAGACGAACCCGTCCGAAAATTTGATTCAAAGGACTTTGGCAATTCCAGCCCAATAAGCATCGCGAATTAAATAATTTATACATATTTGTGGGATGGGCGTCCCGCCAGTCATGAGAGGACGGGCGGGACGCCCATCCCACAAAAACCATCAATTTGTAAGTTATTTAATTCTCATTCCTAAGTGATTGCAAGATTATTCACCTTTTCCAATAATCTAAATCATCAAGATAGAGTCATGTTGCCATTTTGGCAGGTTTCAAATTTAGCTAAGCGGACTCCAATAAGTTCTGGGTTTAAATCAGCCTGTAGATCTATAGTGGTTCTCAAAAAAGTGAGGTACGTTGTTGGGATGCGAGCGCTCTTATATTTATTATATAGTAAGCGAGGTCGCATTAAAAACTCCATTTATAGTCATACCTCATCTTTCTAAGAAAGGCTATATGTATTAACCAAAGTGTGGTCTTAAAAATTTAAGTAGATAAATACACTAAACGCTCTTCTAAACCCGGTTTGTGCGAGAAATATTGGTGTGGAAGCGCAGTATTTAAGAAGAAACCGGGTTTCTCACCCGCGCGTGTAAATCCTAAAATATCAACAATTTGAGTTGGTAAATCAGCACCAACACCAAGATTCCTTGTCTGAGGTGCAATACGATGAAAGCAATCTCTTTGAGGCTGAGATTGCTTTCATCGCACGGCTAGCCCAGGAGAGATTTTGGTTAAAATGCGTCCAGGATTGCCAATAGCAGTTAAGTAGACTCTAGGGGAGCCATTGTCAGCCCAGCACGGCTCAATTGCATATGATAAAGTTCTGCTTGCTCTTGCGGGCCAACCCAGACGGTGGCCTGGCCTTCGTTGTGGATTTGGTCGGCGAGTTTCCAAGCTCGATCGCTCGTCATGCCTGGAATGTACTTAGTCAGACATTCCACAACGTGCTGAAACGTGTTGAAATCGTCGTTGAGGACTATTACCCGATAATTTGGATAAGGCTTGCGGGTAACTTGACTCGATCGAACGGGTGCTATGGTTGGTGAAGAGGTCATCGCGCGAACAGCCACTGAAACTACAAAATTTGTAAAAGAGTTACCGATAGCACTATAACACAATTTGAGATTTCTGAACCGAACTCGGCACTTACTGTCCCCTTCGCGGATTTTAGATTTTAGATTCGGGAATGACTTACGGGATTTTGAATGGGAGCATCTCAGTTTTGCATTTACTATAGTGCTATCCCCGAAGAGCGAGTATTGCAGCACTCGCGAGCTCGCGACAGGGCGCACTATAATAATTAATTTTTTCAAAAAAGAGATGCTCCCTTTTGAATTCCTCCACTAAAATACCGGTTATTCGCAAACAGTATCAGGATTTTAGATTTCCTGTACGATAGCAACTGCATTGGCAAAATACCATTTTCAGATTGGATTTGCGCCGCCAGATTGGCGACGCTTTGACGCATTGTTCGATCTGTCATAGCCTGTTGAATCGCTTTTATAAGTCGTTCAACTCAACAGCCTAAAGTTTTGCTAAGGCTCGATCGATATGCACTTTCATTTTTTCGGCCAAGACAGGGACATTGGGTTCTTGAAGAATACTTAGATGATCTCCAGGGATATCATATATGTCTAATCCTCCAACTGCCAGATCCTTCCAGTTTTCCAAAGTGCTAAAGTGACTTTCATCCTTCGCTCGGAACAAAACCGCCCTGCCTGGATAAGGTTGTGGCTTGTAACTGTTGAAAGCGTAATTCCGAAACTCTACTCCAGGATCTACCTTATGATTATTAATCATCATGCCAGAAGTCGATTTAGTCTTCGATTTTAGGATCTTTTTTAACAAATAGGGAAGCCCTTGTTGGCGCAGCTTTTTGAGATGAAAAGCCAGCTTCTGGCTGAATGACAGTTTGTTTTTTCCTGGAATCGCACTATCCAAAAGACCCAGTAAAGCTACCTCCTCACCCTGTAAATGAAGTAGATGTGCCATTTCAAAGGCTACTAAGCCACCTAATGACTCACCCGCTAGGAGGTAAGGCCCTTTAGGTTGATGTTTTTGGATTTCTTTGAGATAGCGAGTTGCCATATCTGCAACACTCACTAAATCCGTTGGTGATTTGTCAAGTTTATCCTTTTGGAACATACTGACTTCCTCGTTGAGATAAACTCCATAACAGGTCTGGTCTTTGCCGAGGTGTCTTGACAAATCATAGTAAAGAAATATGCCGTAAATGAAGAATAAAGGTAGTTTGGAACTGCCTTCCTGAATCGTGACTAAAGCCTGTGCAGAAGACAAACATCCTTCTTCGCGAAGGGTGTTAGCCAACTGCTGAATCGTTGGTGATTGGAAAAGAATAGCTAAAGATAGCTCTTTCTTGTAGGTTTCCTCTATTTCACGAATTAGCGATATCGCTAATAGGGAATGTCCTCCCAACTCGAAAAAATTATCTGTGGTACTGATGGGTGAAGTATGCAATACTTTTTCCCAAATCTTGATGAGTTGAATTTCCAAATCATCCTGGGGACGGGCCAATTCTCTTGGCTTTTCTTGCTGTACTTTATTTGTCGTCTCGGAGGGAGCGGGAGGATTGGGTGTGGCGGATTCGACTGGTTTTGCTTCGCGAGATTGTTCGGGTACGGGTAGAGCTTTACGATCGACCTTACCATTAGGTGTTAGGGGTAGAGCTTCCAAGAAAACAAAGATAGATGGCACCATATATTCTGGTACGTACTCCTTGAGCAGACTTCGCAGTTCTTGAATGGTGGGGTTCTGATTGTTGAGGGAGACAATATAGCCTACTAGACGCTTGTCGCCTGGAACATCTTCCCTGACGATGACAACGGCCTGCTGCACCTTGGGGTGTTTGACCAAAACAGACTCGATTTCACCGAGTTCGATCCGAAAACCGCGAATTTTGACTTGAAAATCTAGGCGACCCAAACACTCAATATTTCCATCTGGCAAATAACGCGCTAAGTCCCCCGTCTTGTAGATTCGTTCGCTTTCCCGAAATGGATTAGGAATAAATCTCTCTGTGGTTAAATCGTCACGCTGCAAATAGCCCCGGGCTAATCCTGAACCACCAATATGTAATTCCCCAGCCACCCCAATGGGAACGGGTTGCAGGAGAGGATCTAAGATGTAGATATCGGTGTTGGCGATCGGCTTACCAATTAAAATTCGCTGTTCGGCATCTTTGACTTGATAAACCGTTGACCAAACTGTTGTTTCTGTCGGCCCGTACATATTCCAAAGTTCTGTACCTTTGGTTAACAATTGGGCAGCCAATTCTTTGGGCATGGCTTCCCCACCGGAGAGCATTTTCATCCGGGACTGACCTTCCCAACCCGGTTCCAGCAATAATAATCGCCAAGTCGCTGGGGTAGCTTGCAGGATCGTAATCCCCAATTGGACGATCGTCCTTAATAACTTTCTGCCATCCATGGCAGCTTCCCGACTCAGGATGACAACCTGCGCTCCCACAGTCAGGGGTAAGTACAGTTCTAAGACTGCAATATCAAACGAGAGTGTGGTGACAGACAGCAAAATATCCGCCTCACAGATTCCCGGTTGCTCGCGCATCGAACGTAAAAAATTGACTGCGCCGCGGTGAAGAACTTGTACGCCTTTGGGCTTACCCGTAGAACCAGACGTGTAAATGACGTAGGCCATATTTTCTGGCGTAACACTTGCGATCGGTGTTTCCTGACTCTCTTGGGCAATGAGAGACCAATCCGCATCCAAACAGATGACCAATGCTTCTTTGGCTGCTTTGGTAGGCAGGTTCTTGACAAGCTGCTGTTGTGTTAACAATAGTTTGGCTTCGGAATTCTCGATCATGTATTCCACGCGATCGTCCGGGTAGTTCGGGTCTATGGGAACATAGGCTCCGCCCGCCTTCAGCACACCTAATAATCCCACCAGCATTTCCAGAGAACGATCGACACAAATGCCAACTAAATCATCTGGTTTTACCCCTTTTTTTTGTAAATAGTGGGCTAGTTGATTGGAGCGTTGATGCAGTTCTTGGTAAGTTAATGTTTGACCTTCAAAGGAAACCGCAATTTTCTCTGGAGTTGCTTCTGCTTGTTGAGTCACTAAGTGGTGGAGGCATCGATCTTGTGACTCATCTGTTTGAGTCTGATTCCATTCCACAAGCAACAAATTTTTCTCTTTGTCTGGCAACAACGGCAATGCAGAAATCGGTTGTTCTGCATGAGCCACAATCCCAGCCAACAAAATCTGGAAATGCTCGTTCATTCGTTCAATGGTTTCTGCATCAAACAAATCCCTGCTGTAAGACCAACTCCCCTCCAATCCTTCGCTGGTTGGTTTTAAGTACAAAGTTAAGTCAAACTTCCCTTCGTTATTTTCAATCACCCAAGGACTTGCTGTTAATTTTGACAGATCGATCGTTTGGAAGGGAATATTTTCCTCAAAGACAAAGGTCACTTGAAACAGAGGAGAATAGCTCAAATCGATCTCGGGACAAAATTGATCGACCAACAAACAATAGGGTACATCTTGATAGGCTTGCGCTAACAAAACGACTTTCCGCACTCGTCCCAGAAACTCTAGGAACGTGGGATTGCCGGACATATCTGTACGAAGGGGGACAGCATTCACAAAATTTTCTGAATTCACACGGCTCACAAAAGGGGAGCCAACAATCACGTCTTCTGTACCTGTATAGCGATACAGCAAAATATTAAAGGCGGCTAACAGGGTTGTTGAGAGAGTGACCCCTTCCTGCTCGGCCAATATACCTAAGGCAGTCGCGATTTCCCCAGAAATGCCAAAAGACAGAGAAGCTTCCCGAAAGGATTGCTCTGGGGGGCGCGGTCGGTCAGTGGGTAGGGGTAATAAAGGAGGGGCTCCAGCAAGTTGTTTTTTCCAATAGGCTAAGGAGTCTTGAAGGGGGAGCTTTCGTACCTCTGACATCAGAGTTGCATAGGATGTTTCGTAGATTGCCCGATCGATAGATTGGAATTTGGGATCGTAATACAAGATTAATCTCAGGATCCCCAAGGCTGCAACCCATTCTTTAGCTCGTATATATTTCTGGATTTCGTAAGGCAATCGATCGCCAAAAAGCTTAGTCCAGTGTTTTTTTCCTTCTTCATAGGCAACTAGATATTCTTCTTTTTTAGTTTGTTCAACGTAACTCCATTGCTGAGAATGATCTCGAATTGCATGGATCAGAAAGTAGGTCGATTTACTGGATATATTATTGCCAGTGTAGCGATATTGAGAAACGACTTCACCGTGGAAATAGACAGGAAAATTACGGGCAATTCGCAAACATAAATTGTAATCTTCGATCGCTAATACACTTGGATCAAATGCACCGATAGACTCAATGGCGACAGTATCGAGGGCAGCACGGCGAAACATAATACAACCGCATTGAATCCTATGCCGGATAGCTAAAATAGTTTCATAATTAGCAACTTCAGGCTGATTCTCATATTTCTCTTCTACTTTGTAGGAGCCATCAGGTTGAATGGAATAGAAGAAATAACGACCAAAGACAAAGCCCACCTCTGGCAGGGCGTTGAGATGCTTGACTCCAATCTCGATCGCTTCAGGTAACAGGCAATCATCACTATCCAGGAAAAGAATATACTCTCCCGTACTAACCCGCAGACCAGTATTGCGTGCAGCCGCCACACCTTGGTTATTTTGATAGACGTATGTTACTTTCGGGTAGCGATCGCAGACTTCTTTCGTATCATCAGTAGAGCCATCGTCTACTACGATCACCTCAAACGGAGGGTAGCTTTGTTCCAGAATGCTCTCAATTGCTTCCGGTAAAAATTGGGCGCAATTATAAGATGGAATCACTACCGATACATTTTTTGTCATTTTCTAGACTCCCAAAGTTATGTTAAAAGTTTCTGCACCCAATATTTAAAATATATCTCTCCAGACATCTATCTGTCCACACATTTATCTGTCCCCACATCTATCTGTTACAACAAAATTGCTATAGCAAGGGGAAAAGTGCCGATTTTGCGAGGTCGGGAGGTCTTTACTATCCCTTCCGTCCCACACATGGCTCGATCTCCACAGGTTAAGATACCGTGCAAGGCAGTGGAAATACCTAAAATACCACACCTATTTTTACATCCATTTAAGTAGGTAGGTAGGCGAGATTAAATAAACTTTATTATGTAACAATATGTAAACAAGGCTAACGAGTGCTGCTAGATGTGTATTTGAATACTTTACAATCGTTTACATATTTGCATTTTACAGCGCCGACCTACTTAGTGGTCTACAATTAATGTTTTTCGCATTCTTAATCCTTGTATAGAAATGGTTACATCGAATTACATCATTACTTTTGCAGGACTAAGCGAACCTATTAAGTTATAGCGGTTCTCACAAAGATTCGCGGACGTTGTTGGGAAGAAGGCCCTCTTGATTTAAGCGTTTATGTAAGCTGTCAGCCATACCTCATCTTTTTGAGAAAGGCTATATACCATTTGTTAAAAATGATGCGACTGTATTTGCAGAGTGTGTCGCTCTCTTTCAATGCCAGGCATTGAATCGACTTTTCGACTGGCGATGCACCTTAGATATCGGGGAAAATCAACAAATCCAACAATTGTTATGTCGCACGATTTCTGAAAGATGGTATTAGGATAATCGGTAATCGATAGTTGGTAATCAGTAGTCGGAAATCAGAAAAAAGCTTTCAGGTTAAAAGCTTAAAAGCCCCTCACCAATTACCAATTACCAATTACCCATTACCGGTATTAGTAGCGAGAACTTCAGTCCTCGGAAACAAAAACTAAAGTCCCCACTACAAACCGATAAAAGTTCGTAGTGAGGACTTCAGTTCTAAAACTCAGATGTTACTAAGCCGCAGCCAAATTTGCTGCTGCGAAATCCCAGTTAGCCAAATTGTCTAGGAAATTAGCAATGTAATCGGGACGGCGATTTTGGAAATCCAAATAATAAGCGTGTTCCCACACATCCAAAGTCAGCAAAGGAGTTTGGCCGTGTGCTAGCGGGGTGTCAGCGTTAGCAGTTTTGGTAACTTTCAAAGTACCGTTGTCCACAACCAGCCAAGCCCAGCCGCTGCCGAACTGAGTTGTCGCAGCAGCCTTAAATTCTTCTTTGAATTTGTCGAAGCTGCCAAAGTCGGCATTGATTTTATCAGCTAAAGCTCCTGTCGGAGTGCCGCCGCCGCCCGCTTTGAGGGAATTCCAAAAGAAATTGTGGTTCCAAACTTGACCTGCATTGTTGAAGATGCCGGCTTTGGATGGATCTTTGGCAGATTCCATTACAATTTCTTCTAGGGATTTGCTGGCTAGTTCGGTGCCTTCAATCAGTTTGTTGAGATTGGTCACGTAAGCAGCATGGTGCTTGTCGTGGTGGAACGAAAACGTGTTGGCCGACATATGACCTGACTCTAGGGCGTCAGCGGCGAAGGGTAATGGTGCGAGTGTAAATGCCATTGTGTTCAATCCTCTCTTGGTGGCTTTTTTGGGTTGACTTTCCGGCTTTTGTATGATTTGAGCCTAGAGTCGCTAGCTTGAGTTTATCAAGCTCTCGTAATTAATTTTTGACAATTCTCATATTTTATCTCAGTTGCAGCATTTTAGAAGTTTGAATTCTACTTTTCACCAAATCTACTAATACCAGGTTTCACATAGCACAAACATTGCCTAAAAGTCAACCCGCCTGGGCAATATATAAAAGTTGGTAGGAAATTGTCACTAGACAGAATTTTAATGATGGTTATAAATAAATTAAACCTGTTTTTTATCAAATATAAGCTCAATTTAACTTAAGCTGTAAGCAAGTCCAACAAATTCCCGGAGCAGTCAATGGAAAACCGTTCAAATAACCAGACTAATTCCCCTCCTAAATGGTTGAATTTGAAACTAATAGTCAGCGGTCTGGAAACAGTTCAAGACTTAATTGTAATTTCTTTGTGTATTGGTTTGTTCTGTTTCATGGTACTGGAACTGCGAGAAATGTTTTTCTCGCTGCTGCCTCCTTTGAATTTTCAGCAAGTGACAGCAGACATTCTATTTCTCTTGGTTTTGGTGGAATTATTTCGGCTGTTAATTATTTATTTGCAAGAGCAGCGCGTTTCGATTGGTGTGGCGGTTGAAGTTTGTATTGTCTCAGTTTTGCGAGAAGTTATCGTGCGGGGAGTTCTGGAAACTCCCTGGGTTCAAATATTGTCAACAGGTGGATTTTTGCTGGTTTTGGGAGTGTTGTTGGTCATCCGAGTTTGGTTGCCGCCAACTTTTGAGGGAATTGACCCGGAACGCCGTTTTGCTAGCCGAAAAAGAAATCTGTCAGAGCCGGAATCTTCTTCAGAGCCTGTTGCGGTAAATAGTAAGTTCAATTCTCATTGAGTATGGCGAGACAGGCGATTTTAGATTTGCTCTACAGCTTGTCTGGTTACCATTTATCGTCTCTTGTAAAATAACCATGATAACTTTCGTTGTGAGGATTAAAGTCATCTGAAAATAGAGGGGAAGGGCTAAAGTCCTCACTACGAACCTATTTGATTGCGGTTCGCCGTCAGCACTTTATATCAATTCCGGTTGCATCTGAATTAATATTACCCGAAATCAGGACACGGCAGTGCCGTGTCCCTACGATTAATCACGGTAGGGAAACGGCACTGCCGTGTCCTCGCTTGTCATTCCGGCGCAGCCGGAATTGATATTAGTTCTCTGAAAATAGAGGGGAAGGACTAAAGTCCTCACTATGAAACTATTTGATTGCGGTTCGCCGTCAGCACGTTAGTTCTCTGAAAATAGAGGGGAAGGACTAAAGTCCTCACTACGAACCTATCTGATTGGGGTTCGCAGTCAGCACTTTAGTTCTCTGAAAACAGAGGGGAAGGACTAAAGTCCTCACTACGAACCTATTTGATTGCGGTGATTCGAGGTGACACAATATTAGCTGTTAGTCTGCAATTCGCCTAAACGAGCTAACACTTCTTTGGAGTGAATGGCGGGATTAACTTTAACAAATGTTTCCCGCAAAATTCCTTCAGGGTCAATAATAAAACTGTGCCGGGAAGAGATAAAACTCATCCAAGAACCGTAAGCTTTACTTATTTTGCCGTCGGTATCTGCTAATAGCGGAAATTTCAAACCTTCAGAATCACAAAATTCTGCGTGGGAGTTGACATCATCAGCGCTGATGCCGATGATTTGAGTGTTTTTTGCTAAGTATTTCGGCAAGTCTTGCTGGAATCGACGCGCTTCGATCGTACAACCGGATGTAAAATCTTTGGGATAGAAGTAGACTACGAGCCATTTACCGCGATAATCGGACAGCGAGATTTGCCCGTCGCCGCTGTTTGTCGGTAGACTAAAGTCTGGTGCGGCTTGATTCACCGCCGGCAGCTTGCCACCGAGGGCTAAGGCTGGAGGGGCAAAGTTGAAACTCAGAAGGGCTAGACAAATTGCCAATAAAGTGCTAAAAAACTTGCGCCGGGAAATCATAAATTAACAAGTAGAACTGTACTTAACACAAGTTTACAGTTTTCTGATTAAATGGGTAGGGGCAATTCGCGAATTGCTTCTAATAGTGACATACTCCTACACTGACGCTCGTACAGTACAGTGTAGGCTTCTCAGCGACTCCAGCTATTGCTTCGGACGTTAACTGAGCTTTAAGAACGGAATGCCCTACCGCTCTGTTTTTGATATTTATTGCTGCATTATGGTCGCGGTCAAGACTACATCCACAATGGGGGCAGTCGTGCCATCTCTCATGTAGCTTCTTAGGAACTTTAACGCCACAAGTAGAACAATCTTGACTTGTACCAGACGCTTTAACAGGGATAACCAACAAACCAGCATTTTCGGCTTTGTTTGTCAGTATCGACAGAAAGCTTGACCATCCGGCATCAAGAACAGATTTTGCCAACCATGTACGCGCAAGTCCTTTGACATTCAAATCTTCAACCGCGACAACATCATATTTTTTTAACAAGTTGTTAGCAGTTTTGAAATGAAAATCTTTACGTTTGTCGGCAACTTTTTTATGCTGCTTGCCCAACTGTTTTACCGCTTTTAATCTTCGATTGCTTCCTTTTTTACGACGGGAAACACGCTTCTGAATAACTTTTAAACGTTTTTGAGATTTGCGATAATGTTGAGGTATAGCAACAGTTTTACCCTCAGAAGTTGTCAAAAACTCCTTTAAGCCAACATCGATACCAGTTATTAAATCTGGATTGAAATCTGGTTTAATTGTTGGCACTGTCGCATCTTCCAGGCTGAGGGTTAAATAGTAACCGTCAGCTTTTTTAGTGACAGAAGCAGTTTTGATTTTGAAACCATTCGGAATGGAACGATGCAAAACAACCTTAACTTTTCCAAACATCGGAAGATTGATTAAATTGTTTTGCAAGCATCCATCCTTCATTTGAGGATAGGTAAAGGTTCTGTAGTGGTTGCGAGACTTAAATCTTGGTCTGCCACTACGTTTTCCGTTACTGTCACCCTTCAAGAATCTATCAAAAGTTACCTTGACTCTCTTGACAATATCCTGAAGAACCTGCGAGTAAATTTCGCCATACCAAGGATGAGTTTTCTTGAGGTTAGGTAGTGTTTTCTTTTGACTGTAGTAATCGGGATTGTCCCGTAATTCTGGAAGGTGACAAACAAGAGGACAAGCATTGATAGGACAACGATTTTGCTCGTACCAGTTAAATCTATCTGCCAACAAATAGTTATATTGAGCGCAAAGCATAGACAACCACCTGTCTAATTCTATTGCTTGTTGTTTGCCTGGGCGTAATTTGTACTGGTATGCCGTCCTCATTTGCTTTTACCTCCTGTTAGCACTATGGTAGCATGATTGTGTAACCATTGTGTAGCCACATGAAAAATAAACAATTAAGATTAAGGATGTCTGAGCGACGTTTCCATAAGTTACGGCTATATGCTGTTCAATCCGATAAGACAATGACTCAAGTCATTGAAGAGCTGATTGACTCATTGCCAACATCAAAGATTGGCAATGAGTCACCGACCGACATCGCTAATTGAACTGCGTTCAATATTGCTCGTCGGTCAATTCCTCATTGCCTCGCATTCATCCCACACTAACCTGAGTACAGGTATGGTGTGGGGATTCTGCTGTGCTTGCTAAATCTGAGTTACCCACCCCTTTGATGATTCGGTGTTTAAAACCGCTTTTATACAGAGGATGCCCGCTTCTGCTGGCTAGGAAATAAAGGGAACATTTAGCCAGGATTTGGTATCAAACCGAAATATCACTTACTCAAATAGCAATTTACTTATGAGCGCTGCACTCCCGTTAACAGGCAAAGTTACAGTAGTCCAGGTAATTAATGGTCAACCGGTGACGATCGAAGTAGACGGCACTAATGCGCCGATTACTGGGGGAAATTTTGTTGATTTAGTTGAACGTGGCACCTACGATGGGGTGATGTTTCACCGAGTTGTGCGCCAGCCGGATCCTTTTGTGGTGCAAGGGGGCGATCCGCGCAGCAAGGATACTAGCATTCCGGCGGGTCAATTGGGAACGGGTAATTTTATCGATCCGGATACTAATCAGGCGCGTTTTATTCCTTTGGAAATCAAGCCGCAAGGGGCGGCACAGCCAGTTTACAACCAAGTTGTCACGCAAAAGCCACAGTTGCCTCACACGAAAGGGGCGGTGGCAATGGCTCGTTCTAATAGTGGTTTAAATACGGCTTCTTCGCAGTTCTATTTTACTTTGGATGCTTTGCCGTTTTTGGATGGCAATTATGCTGTTTTTGGCAATGTAATTCAAGGTTTTGAGACGGTTAATGCGGTGCAGCAGGGCGATCGCATTTCGAGTGCCAAAGTTGTTGCAGGGATTGTCCCCAGTCGGGTTTCGAGTATTATTCCCAATGCTGCTGTGTTGAATAGTTTTGTGAATAATACTAATTTTGTAAATCTGCCTTTGCGATCGCTCAACTTGCCTAATACGCCGAACAACTATCAAGTCACTGCCCAAGACTCTCAGCAAAACCCCAGCGGCGTGCGCGGAGGTAGCGCCAACGATCGCATTATCGGTTCATCGATTGATGATGCCATCAACGGCGGCAAAGGCAACGACACTATCACCGGGGAAGCAGGCGACGATTTTCTCAGAGGTGGCAAAGGTAGCGACTTAATTAGCGGTGGTGTTGGCAACGATATTATCAACGGAAATTTCGGCGACGATACTCTTAATGGCGATGCTGGTAACGACTTTTTACGGGGTGGGCAAGGGAATGATGTCTTAAATGGTGGCGATGGCAATGATATTTTGATTGGGGATACAGGCAACGATACTCTCACCGGAGGTAGTGGTGCAGATACTTTTGTTTTGGTCGGAGTCGATCCTGCGAGTCTGCCTTTTATTCTGCTACTCCCAACGAATCATACAATACTTGATTTTAAACCAGGTGAAGGCGATCGCATTGCTTTGACAGGAAAATTATCGGATACCACATTCACTCAATCTGGCAGCGATACTTTAATTAACTTAGCTGGGTCTCCTGCTATTGTAAAAAATGCTACTGTCGATTCCGTCAGAAATGCAGTTTTTGCAATTCCTTTGTCTCCGATTGTTCCTCGTCCTAATGACCTACCCACTGGCGATGTAGCCTTAAGAATTGGGTAGTTTTAAGTGAATTGGGTTGAGTTCAACTCGACCCAATTTCTAATACTTTTCGGCTCAATATCCATATCTTTTATTAGATGCCAGCCCCTGGTTATACAATCTATTTTTTATGGCTTATGCCAAATTTAATTAATAACATAACTTTCTAAGTTTAGAGACAGCATCTTGATAGCAATCCATTCTCGATTGCTGCTTAAATAGCCCTGCTGCTTTCTGAAAATCCTCAAATGCTCCTTGAACTTCTCTCAATTTATATCTAGTCACTCCTCGGTTGAAGTAAGCTTTGGCAAAATTGCGATCGAGGCGAATTGCTGATTCAAAATCAGCTAGTGCTGCGAGGGAATTTTCCATTTGCAAGTGGATAGTGCCTCGGTTAAAGTAAGCTTGAGCCAAATTGGGGTTGAGCATCAGTGCTGAGTTGTAATCTGCGATCGCCCCAGCATAATCTTTTGAGCCAGCTAGCATAAACGCCCGATTGTTGTAATACTTGGCTCGATAGGGATTGAGTTCGATGGCGGTAGTTAAATCGGCGATCGCAGACTGTTTGTCGCCTAATCTGTAGCGGGCAACACCGCGATCGTTGTAAGCTGGTGCGAATTGCGGATTAATGTTTATTGTGGCGGTGAAATTTTTAATCGCAGCGTGCAAGTCCTTTTGTTCGAGACTTTTTAAACCTGCACTGTAAACCTTCTTGGTGCTAACGTCTAAATTTGCCTCTTGTCGCGCTTGGGCTTGCTCGCCCGAAAATACTTTACCTGAAGTATTGGCGAATCCCAAAAATTCGATCGAATTGAAAATAGTTGTGACAGCTAATTGACTCGGGAGAAAGGGGATAGTACGCATGGGAGGGCGGGTGTTTAACTGTATGCTCTAATTTTCTTGCATCTTTCAGCTACTGACAGTGATATCCGTACTCTCGGGGAGGTGATAAGTTTGAGGAGATTTGGTGATGCTCGGGGATTGATTTGTGTGATGACAGTTGGGTTTAGTTCGTGACGCCAGTCACAACCAAGGATAATTGCGTCTATAAACCGCTAAATTTCGTAGTTTTAAGCGAACTGAACAATTTATTTTTGCTAGCCAGATTCACCAGAGAAAGAGGGAGAGAGGAAGAGGTTGAGAATATTTGACGCTGGAGGAGAATAGTTTATTAAAATATACAATTTAAATGGGCAACAGCTTCTTGCATTGTCGCAATATATGCTATCAGTAAATTCCGATCGCACTTGCGAGCATCTGATACAGGGTTTAGGGAAAAAAAATCTCTAGCACCGACGCATCTGTGAAGCAACCCATTTTCTAGGTAAGAGGATTCACCCGCGACTCGCCGAGTTAAGTTGGGGGCTGGGCTAAGGGCGATCGACATTTCACTGATATTTTTGAGTAATATTGCCGATGAAAGTTGCTTATTCTTTGATATGCTCTGATTACACATCAAGAATCTATTGCAATTAGTGTCAATGAAAATAGTTCTGACGTTAAAAACTTTCTTCGCGACAGTATTCGCGATCGCCCTATTTAGTCTCTACTTAACTCCTCCTGTGATTGCCGCGAATGCCGAGGATCTGAGTCAGCTATTAAAAGATAATTGGTGCGTCAGCTTTCTGTGGAAGCAATGCGATTTGAGCGCTGCCGATTTGCGAGGAGCTAATCTCCAAGAAGCCAACTTGAGCGGTGCCAACCTGAGCGGCGCCAACTTGTCCGGTGCTAATTTAAAAAATGCTGACCTTTCTGACGCAGATCTCACCAGCGCCAATTTAGCAAATGCTGATATTTTGGGCACGGATCTCAGTCGAGCCAATTTGACCGAAGCTAATTTCAACCGCACAAAATTGTGGGATGCTAATCTGACTTTGGCAAATCTGAGTCGCGCCAATTTACAAGATGCTAATTTGTTGGATTCTAGACTTTGGGGAAGCAATCTCACCCAAGCTAATTTAACTGATGCGACCCTGCACGGTGCTGATTTGCAATATGCTAATCTGGCAGACACTAATTTGACAAATGCTGATTTGCACAGCTTCTTTTTCCGAGGTTCCAAACAAGTCACAAATCTGAGCAATGCTAATCTAGAAGGCGCTAATTTAACGGGAGCAAATCTCAGAGGTGCGGTGCTGAATGGAGCGATAATGCCCGACGGCTCTATTAATAATGAAGAAATTGGCTTTAATTTAAAGTAAAGTCTGAATACAGTTGACAGTTGACAGTTGACAGTTGGCAGTTGACAGTTGACAGTTGACAGTTGACAGTTGACAGTTGGCAGTTGGCAGTTGGCAGTTGGCAGTTGTGAGTTCTCAGCAGTCAGTAATTAATAGACATTTAACTAATGACTAATGACTAATGACTAATGACTACTGACTTAATTCGATCGCCAAACTGCATCCCACGGCCCGCCGCCAACTTCCAAACCGGCCAAAGAACTTTGAGCCTCTAAGATAATTTTAGAGCGCTGCTTGCCATTTTTCTCAACATTTCCCCCCAACAATTCTCGCAGTTGCAAGCGCAATTCGCCGTGCGTCGTATCGCGGCAGCAAAAAGCCAGACCCTTGGCTGTAGGAGTTCGCACATAGGTGCCAGAACTTTTTGTACTGCCACTTAACTCAACTTCAAACTGGCTGTTTCTCGCCTGCATTTTCCAGCTTCCCCAAGGTTCAATATTCCAAGTTACTTGGGAATTCCAAGGCACAAATTCGTAGAATTTGCCTCGGTAATGGATGCCAATCATTGCTACCGATTCCATCCACCACAGCACGCCCCGCTTGCCACCCCCAGCAGTTAATGCTAAATCGCTTTCGCCTTGAAAACAATTGCAATTTATCCAAAACCATTTTTGCGGAAAAGCACCGCCCCAGTTTTTTTCGGTGTAAGCGGGAGCGTCTTTAAATTCATAGCGTTCGCCGTTCCAATCGATCCAACCCGTGGCTAAACCGTGAGCCATTAAAATTTGCCATCCAGGCTCAAACACTGGCAAAAAAGATAGCATTCCCGCCGTGGATTTTTGGAGTTCGTCGGAGTTTCCCCAGCCGTAAACAGGTTTGATTTCGTATTGCCAAAAACAGTGATTTCCAGTTCCTGGATCGTGCAGATAACCTTGATTCAAAGTAGCAGTAGCTTGATAGCCTTCTTCGATACGGCTGTCGAATACTTGTGGTTCTAAATATTCTGGTTTAATTTGTAAATCTGTTTTGCCCCAATGTCCTAAACCCAATGTGTCTCGGTGCGCCCAAAACTTATTTACATCGGGGAAGGTGCGGCACAAATAGCTATCTTTGGGGCCGAGAATTTGGGCGGCACCGCCGCTGTAAGGTTGACCGCCTCTGGGGTCTTCTATGGAATACATGAATGCAAAGGATTGTCCGTGAATTGGTAATGTTATTCGGTAGTACCAGCCTTCAAAAAAGCGCCGGGAACTGCCGTCCCAGTGGTAGCCGCTGTGGGGAGTTTCAATAGTTTTGAGTTTTGAGGCTGTATTTGACATAATATTACTAATAGCAAAACAAGAGTCATTGGTCATTGGTCATTGGTCATTGGTCATTGGTCATTGGGCATAGGGCATAGGGCATAGGGCATTAGTCATTAGACCTCTTGCAAAATAATTTTCTGATATAATGGAAAGTTTTGCTTTAGTTGATTAGATATCTCCCAAAAAGCCTGTGAATAACAGGCAGGATGCCTGTTCCACAATTATGGGAGATGTTTAATTCAAAGCCTCTGATTATAACATATATCTTTTTTGCAAGAGGTCTATTAGTCATTGGTCATTAACTAAAAGGAAGAAGCAGGCTTAGTACATTACCGATTACCGATTACTGATTGCCAACTACCGATCGCCAATTACCCATATAATAGGATATTCATTATGTCTTTAGCACTTTGGCGATCGCCCTTAGCGCGATCGCTCCACCGCAACCGCAGTCTTGCCTATGCCCGCTACTTGCAACTAGCAACGGTTCGTCCTGACGGGCGTCCTGCTAACCGCACTGTGGTGTTTCGAGGCTTTTTGGAAAACACCAACCAGTTAAAGTTTATTACAGATATTCGCAGTCAAAAGGCAGAGGAAATTAATCTCTATCCTTGGGGGGAGATTTGCTGGTATTTCCCTAAAACTCGGGAACAATTTCGGATTGCTGGACAACTGATTTTGGCAGGGGCAGATTGTCCAGATGTAGAGTTGTACGCAGCCCGCCGCACAGCTTGGCAGGAGCTTTCTGAGGGGGCGCGGGTGCAGTTTGGTTGGCCCGAACCTGGGAAAGACAAGGCTGAGGCTACTGCTTTTGATTGTGCTTCCCCAGATGCGATCGAGCCGCTGCCTAGTTTTTGCTTGCTGCTGTTGGAACCGGAAACGGTGGATTTTTTGGAGTTGCGGGGGGAACCCCAGAACCGATCGCTTTACGGGCGCGACGGGGATGGCAATTGGTTTGTGCGATCGGTCAATCCCTGAAAAAGAAGTCATTAGTTATTGGTTATTAGTTATTGGTTAGGGAGCACCACAGAATGATTGATCCTATAATGACCCAAAGATAATTTCAGTGTGCAGCGTATCTTATGTCTCTAAAATCTATCATGAAACTGACCGAACACGCCAAATCTCTTTACATCAAAACAGCTCAAAAACTCAAGGGGACAGACAGACGACAATTCATGGCATCGGTAGTCAAAGGTTTAGGAATAGGTGGACAAACGTTAGTAGAACGGGAGTTAGGATGGAACAGACGCACCATTCGTAAAGGGATGAAAGAATTGAAAAGTGGTGAGCCAATTGTCGATGGTTTCAAGCGCAGTGGACGAAAGCGGGTTGAAACTTTCATTACCCAACTTATTGAAAGATATTAAATCGTTAGTAGACCCACACAGTCAAACTGATCCTAGCTTTAAGAGTACGCGATTATATACACGCATTACTGCCAAGGAAGTGCATCGTCAATTAATTGAACAATTTGGTTATAGTGACGAAGAACTACCAAGTACAGAAACAATTCGACGAAAATTGAATGATTTGGGTTATACCTTAAAACGAGTTCTTAAAACTAAACCGATTAAAAAAATCCCGGAAACATCAGCTATTTTTGAACAACTTGGACAAATCAATACAGAAGCTGATAATAACCCTAATACTCTCCGAATCTCCATTGATGCCAAGGCTTCCGTCAAGATTGGAGAATTTGATAGAGGTGGTAAAAATCGGACGCCAACTATTGCACTCGATCACGATTTTGCGACTGAATCAACTGTGATTCCCTATGGCATTTTTCTGCCTGAGTACAACGAGTTATTTTTATTCTTCGTTACTTCTAAGTTGACGGCTGATTGTATAGTTGACTTACTTGAAAGTTGGTGGAAAACGGTTAAACACCGTTTTAGTCACATTCAAAAATTGGTTATCAATCAGGATAATGGGCCGGAAAATCATTCTCGTCGTACTCAGTTTATGAAACGAATTTTAGATTTTTCCCAGAAATCTCAACTGACGTTACAATTGGCTTATTATCCGCCATATCATAGTAAATATAACCCAGTAGAGCGTTGTTTTGGTTGGTTAGAAAAGCATTGGAATGGTAGTTTACTTGACAGTGTTGAGAGTGTGGTAAATTTCGCCAAAACTCTCACATTTAACGATAAAAATCCAGTAGTGACATTAGTAGAAATAATTTATTCCACGGGAGTTAAAATTAACAAGTTAGCTATGGCAGAAATTGAAACCCAGATAAATCGTCTGCCCAATCTTCACAAATGGTTTGTGGAAATTTTCGCTAAACCCACATAGCTATTGGATCATTCTTTTTGTGGAGGCCTCTTATTGGTTATTGGTTATTGGTTATTGGTTATTGGTTATTGGTTATTGGTTATTGGTTCCAATGCCCTGCGCGGGCATTCTTCCCTGCGCGGGCCTTCTTCCCAATGCCCTGTTTGCCCAATGCCCTGTTTGCCCAATGCCCAATGCCCAATTCCCAATTCCCAATTCCCAATTCCCAATTCCCAATTCCCAATTCCCAATTCAAATTTTAGATGCCGGTGCCGTCGAAAAATTCTTGAATTGCTTTATCTTTTAACTGACAAGCGGTGGCAACAGCTAATTGGTTTTTTTCAGCTACAGCTACATGACTGGTTTGATTTAAAGTTGAGAATGCTGAATGGAAATCGGAAACAGAAGTTAATGAGGCAGATGGTTGGGGAATCAAACTTTTTAGTTGCTGTTCGAGGGATTCGATACGATCGACTAAAGAGCGAATTACCGCAGCTTCGGAATCCGGCAAACTGCCGTGTTCTAGGGGATTGACGCGCACTCCCGATCGATAAACAATGCGGCCGGGAATCCCTACAACGGTACAGTCAGATGGTACGTCTCGCAGGACGACGGAACCGGCGCCGATGCGAACGTTGTTGCCAATTAGCAGGTTGCCGAGTACCTTGGCGCCGGCACCGACAACTACATTTTCACCGACGGTAGGGTGACGTTTGCCACTTTCCTTGCCTGTGCCGCCGAGGGTGACACCTTGGTAAATTAGGGCAAAATCGCCGACGATCGCTGTTTCGCCAATCACAACCCCCATACCGTGGTCGATGAAGACGCTTTTGCCGATCGTTGCCCCTGGGTGAATTTCAATGCCGGTCAAAAAGCGAGCAATGTGGGAAATTAAGCGGGGAATGAAGGGAAGACCCAGTACGTAAAGCCAGTGTGCGAGGCGGTGCAGCACTAGGGCCTGAAGACCTGGGTAACAAAACAAAACTTCCAGCCAGTTGCGAGCGGCTGGGTCGCGATCGAAAATTATACTGAAGTCAGCTCTAAGAGTCTTTAGCACTTTCGGATTTACCAATTTTGGTTAAACACGGCACTTTCGATCTTACATTTTACTTGATGGGGGAAGTTAGTGGCGGAGCGCGAGATTTGGGGAGTCGGAGATTGGGGGAGTGTCCCTGGAGCAGATTGGGGGAGATTGCGATAAAATTTGAAGATATTCGATTGTCCCCACCTCACAGCGCCACTGCACCCTATTCCTGTACTGAGATCGTATAGTTAGACTTGACTCCGGGTTCGAGTGTGCCGACCCAAATTTTGTATGAGCCTGCTTGCCAGTCTGAATCTACAATGCCAGCATCTTTATTCTGACCTGTATCGTCTCCGCAGCGCACGGTGTTACCGGGGCCTTGTACGAGTAAGGTGGTGTCCTTGCCTCCGCTGTTGACTTGGATGGTAAGTTTGTCCAAGTTTTGCTGCAAGACTATGATGTGGTCGGGAGTGGGGGTGGCAAAACCCAAACATTTGTTTTTGTGGCGATCGGCGTTGGCAATGGCAGATAGAGAGTACGATCCGCCTGTGGAACCTCTCAAAGCTGCTGTTGGGGCCCCAAAACCTCGCGATAAAATTAATGTGCCGAAATTGGCTGTTTCTGCTAAAACTGGGTGGGTGGCGATCGCACAAGTCGCAGCCAAGATCGCAGCGTTTTTGAAATGAACTCGCGGATTAAACAACATGGCACTACTCCTCTGTCACAACTTAAAATCACAACTCAGAATTTACCCATCGCAGCCCCAAGAATCCGAACTAGGAGAGGAAGAACATTTTTTTTTAATTAGTTCAAAACCTCTTGGTTTCTCTTCCTTATTTTTATCAGAACAACACCTGTGCGATCGCCCTTCCTCGTGCCACTCCCAGTTCTGCCACACGCGCCACGCTCATACCCGCAATTGTACGGTGTCAAGATGATAAATTTGATACTGCTTGCCTCTGTATTGGGAATTGCTTCCCTATTCGCCGAGGTTTTGCTATTGTTACCTATGAGTCTATCTGGCTGGCTCCATTTCCCGGTTTGGCTCAGCCTGACTTTGATTTTGCTGGCTATTTCTTGGTGCTTGGGCGATTAGTTTGCAGCGATCGGTGACGAGTTATTAGTTATTCAAAAGCCAATTATCAGAAAATTGGGTTGAAAACCCCGTCATTATAGGACGGCTTTAATTCAAATATAGAGCAAGGCTTCAACTTTTAAACCTTTTCAATACAAAGAAGTATGACAAACCCTTCAATCCAATAGATTTTAGTTTAAGCTTAAATCAGGTACACAACAAACAGGAGGTGACTCAATCTTGTTGACCAACTATGTTTACAAACTTCGTCCAAATCAAACCCAAGATTTAAAAATCTCAAACTGGGTGGATATGTTGAGAAGTCACTATAACTGGTGCCTGAACGACAGAATCATTCAATATAACCAACAGTTTGTTCAAGGAGACTACTGCGATATCAGAAATCAGGTTGAAGCTTGTCCGTTAACCTGCTTCGTCAGTAAAAATGGTGCAACCGGCAATCCCTGGAAAGATGGCAAGGTAGATTTTGAAGGTAAACTCAAAAATCCTCGTCGCACTGCTGGTGACATTCAAATCACATCCTTACCGAAGCTCAAAATAGCTAGACCTTGGTATAGTGGCAGTGACTCAACAGTTTTACAACAGAACGTTAAACGTTTAGATACTGCCTACAGAAACTTTTTTGAAGGCAGAGGATTTCCTCAATTCAAAAACCGTAGTAACTTTACCTCTTTTACTTTTGTAATGGGAATAAAGATACAAGGTAACAAAATCTACTTGCCCAAAGTAGGTTGGATGCGGTTTTATAACTCACGCTCAATCAGCTCTCATATTCGCGGACGTTGTTGGGAAGAGAGCCCTCTTGGTTTCAGTGGTTATATAACCTGTCAGTCATACCTCACCTTTTTGAGAAAGGCTATATCAAAGCTTGTGCTGTCAGGAAGCGCCAAAATGGTTGGTACGTGTCTCTGAGGATCGAAGACAAGTCTGTTCCCGATTACAAGGCTAAATCTCTCCAGGATGTGGTTAAAGTAATTGGATGCGACTTAGGGATTACCAAGCTGGTGCATCTTTCCGATGGATATCAAATTGAAAATCCCAAATTTTCAACTAATAAAAAAGTTAAACGCACCTTAAAAATTAGACAGAGACGAGTTAGTCGCCAAGTCAAAGGCAGTAAAAATCGGAAAAAAACAGCCAAAAAAGTAGGACTATTACATCAAAAAATCAGCAATCGGCGTCAAGCGTATCAATGGAAAGTCGCTCACAAAATAGTGGAGCGAAATATTGATGCAATTGCTTTAGAAGATTTACATATTTCTGGAATGCTACGTCGTTGTCGTGTAAAAATTGAGGAGAAAACTGGAAGATTTCTCAAAAATGGACAGTCCAGAAAAAAAGGTTTAAATCGCTCTATTTCTGATGCAGGCTGGGGTGAATTGATTTTGAAGATTGAGTATCTAGCTGCAAAGCAAGGAAAGGTCGTCATTAAAGTCAATCCTAAACACTCTAGCCAAGAATGTCGAAATTGTGGTCATATAGATAAGTCCAACAGAGATGGTGAAAAATTCATCTGTGTAGAATGTGGCTATCATGAACACGCTGATATTGGTGCTGCAAAAACGATTAGAGATCGAGCTTTGAAAATGGTACGCGGGGACTCTGCGAAACCTGGTACTATGTACCTAGACGCCCAAAAGGTATCACCACGCTCAAAAAGCAAATGTGGTGAGTTTGGGAACCCTAGCCATAGGGATATTAAGACCGAAATGTCTTAAGAATCCCCGTGCCTTGACTGCCGGGGAGTGTCAACAATCTTTCCGCTTCGCCCAACGGTCAATTCCCGTTAATGCAGCTTGCACCTATAGAACGGCCCGGGGTGTGATGATGTATACTGCAAAATTGACAATCAGGACTCTAAAATCTAGGATTTAACATCTACCTATAGAATGATGCAACGAGAAATTTCTGCGCTCTCTGAATTTCGCTCGAATGACAAAACTCTGCTGGAAACTCCTAAGAAACAGTCGCGTCCGATACACCGGGCGATCGTGTTAATGCTAGTAGCAACCGGTTTGCTGGGCCTGCACGCTAGCCGGCTGGTGGAATTGCAACTGGTACAAGGCAAGCAAAACCGAGAACGAGCCGAAAACAATCGCGTTCGCCTAGTACCGATGCCGGCGAATCGCGGACACATTGTCGATCGCAAAGGCAAGCTGCTAGCGGCTAACAATTTAGCTCGATCGGTCTATTTGTGGCCGAAAGAACAAACGCCCGAAGAGTGGAAAGTGACAGCACAAAAGTTGAGTCCGCTGCTAAAAATCCCGGCTAAAGAAATATTAGAGAAATTAAAAAAAGTTGATCCTCTATCCTACAGACCGGTGCGAATCAAGCAAGCTATGCCACCAGCATTGTTTGTACCGCTAGCAGAACAGGTGGGACAAATGCGGGGAGTGGAAGTGCGGCCAGAAGCAAGCCGCTACTATCCCGAAGGCAGTTTAGCTGCTCACGTTTTGGGATATATTGGCGAAGCTACCGCAGAAGACTTGAAAGCTCACCCGGAATATCCAATGGGGATGATTGTCGGTCAGATGGGCATAGAAGCAAGTTCTAACAAGGAAATTGCGGGTGTGTGGGGCGATCGGCTGATCGAAGTAAATGCCCAAAATCAAGAATTGCGACTGATGGGGGAGACACCGCCCAAACCGGGCGAGGCAGTGCAGCTAACCATAGACTTGTCCATGCAAAAAGCAGCCGAAACAGCCCTGGGGAACCGCCGGGGAGCAGTAGTGGCCCTTGATGTGAAAACCGGCGCGGTATTAGTTTTGGCCAGCCACCCGACTTTTGACCCCAATTTGTTTACGCGAAAAATCACTAAGGATGATTGGGCAACTCTTCAACAGGAAGAAAATCCATTTGTGAATCGAACCATGCAAGGCTATCCCCCCGGCAGCACGTTTAAAATTGTGACTTCCGTCGCGGGGATGGAGTCGGGCAAGTTTTCGCCGGACTCAATTATTGGTACTTCGTCTTACATTACTGTGGGGGGAATTGATTTTAACGAACACAGTGGCGGTTACGGAAACATCGGCTTTCGGGATGCCTTGGCTTTCAGCAGCAATACGTTTTTTTATCAAATCGGGATGAGTGCCGGGCCGGACGAAATTGCTAAGTGGGGACACCGCTTGGGCATTGGTAAGGATACGGATTTGAAGCTTTTGGGCCTAGGCGGTGGCGATCACGGTCAAATGCCGACCCCGGCCCAGAAGGAAAAAATCTATAAAGAACCTTGGTATGCTGGTGATACGGTAACAATGTCGATCGGTCAAGGGTTCGTGTTGGTGACTCCTTTGGAGGCGGCGGTGATGGTAGGTTCGATCGCCAATGGTGGTAATCGGGTCAAACCGCATCTTTTGAGTTCTCTGACTGGCAAGCCTGAGACAAAACCAGTACCTACGGGGATGAAACCTTCGACAGTTAATGTGATTAAAGAAGGACTCGTGGCAGTAGTTACCGACGGTACGGGACAGGGGCTCAATGACGGTTCAATTCCACTAACAGCGGGCAAAACTGGGACTTCGGAGGTGATCGGACAGAAGGATCACTCGCTGTATGTGGCCTATGGGCCTGCGGACAAGCCGGAAATTGCGATCGCCGTGGTTGTGGAAAATGGCGGTTTTGGCTCTGTTGCCGCGGCGCCGATCGCCAAAGAGGTGTTTCAAGCTTATTTTGGGAAACCTAAAACACCAGTCAACCCAATAGTAGTCAATCCTGAGTAGTCATTAGTCATTAGTCATGTTTTGCGAGCTTAAGAGCTCGCGAACGTTACTCGCGAACGCTATTAGTCATTAGTCATGTTTTGCGAGCTTAAGAGCTCGCGAACGTTATCAGTCATTAGTTATGAGACAGTAAGCCCAAACACAATGTTTGTGCCAATAATTTTTAAACGTGCTATGACTCATGACTGGACTGGGAGCCTCTCACTTTTGGAAAAAGCAATTTCTTTACAGTGCGAGCGTCCCCGCTCGCGAGTGTTGGATAGATCGCGAGCGGGGACAGCACTATAAAATCAAAACTGAGATGCTCCCACTGCACTGCTGATAGATGGTCGAGGTGCGTTTACGTAAAAAACCGGGTTTTTACCACCCCTACGGATGGCATCAAACTGTCCGAATTATTGACAACTGACAACTGACAACTGACTAATTCAGCCGCATAAATATTGTAGCTTTGCGAATTCCTGTTATTTCTCCCGTACTGGTGACGGTGAGCGATCGCAAGTGGTCAAAAAGTGGTCTTGCAGAAAGTTCAATTAACCTCAACAGCGGGATTTGTTTTTCCCAAATTGCTCTGCTGGAGGGCCAGTCTAAATAAAAATAGCCGTCGTTAGCTGGCGGTAGCGGTTCGATGCTGGTTTGAAAATCTTGATTTGCCACCAAAGAGCCTGTTTCGGCTGCTTTGAGTGCTGCGTCCATTGCTTCTACGGAAGTCGTGAAAATTTCGTATTTGCCGACAGTGGCTCGAACTCCTTTTGCCTCGGTTTCGATCGCACTTTTGCTCTTATTTTTTACATCGTAACTCTGGCTCGTTGTCAACTGCGTCCAAGCGGTAATTTTCTGGTTTCTGAGAGTAAAGTTGCCGATACTGTATTCTTTGCTGCGGGCAATTTCATCGAGTTTGTCGATCGCCTTTTGAGCATCAGCAGATTTCTCGGCCGCAAAAATCCAGTCGGGAGTGTTTGACGAACTCGGAACCACGGCTAAAGCGTATTCTCCTTGTACCCAGTTAAATATATCTTGGGGCAAATTGACGCCCCAATTTTCCTGAAGATCTGCGATCGCGCGATCGACTAATTTTGAAGCCTCTGTGTTAGTTGACACCGCCGATGACAAATCAGTCCAAAAATTCCTTAAATCGGTGCTGGCGACCGTGAAAGGACTGGCTGAGGGTATGTACTGCAAGGCTTGCACTGGTGCGGATAGTGTGGGAATTGCTGTTTTGTCTCCCGATGTCACCAAAGCAGTTTGGGCCAGCAATCCCCGTCGGTTGACTCCGATAGCAACTGCGAGGGAATTGGGGGAAACTTGGGGATTTTTCTCGGTTGCTGGCTGCGGGAGATTGACAAATCCTAAAGCTATTCTGCCTTGAGTTAGCTGCTGCAAAGCTTTTTGATAGTTAGGACTGTTGTTGAGATTCCGGTTTGCTGATTCTACGTTATCAATTGCATCTCGCAGCACGTTCGGACTGTTGGCAAATAAAACAAAACTACTGTTACTTCCTGAATCAGAACTACCGCCGATTGCTGCTGTTGCAAAGCTGGGAGGCAAAGTTGAATTTGGTAGAGAAAGCGAGTTGAAAGACCAAATCGAATCTTTTTTAGGGTTAGTTATTGGTGACTCTTTATAAGAAATTTTCACACCTTTGTATACTTCCGACTGCACAGTTTTCTCCTTACGAGATTCTTTTTGCCAGTAGGAAGTGAGAAATTCTTGACTGCGATCGGCATTTTGGGAGGAAACGGCTAGCAAAAACCCGGTTTGTTTGCCGTTGTTGAGTTCGCGATCGTCGAAATCTGGCGTGGTGGTGGCGAAAGTAATTTCGTCACCTATCCAAGGTTGGATATCGCGACTGTAATCCAGGCCAGTATTAACGAGGAAGCTTTTTTTTATTTGCTCGAATTCAGCGTGCGATCGGCTTCTTTCTTCAGGAGAGGCAAAGATTTGTCGCAATGCTTCGAGGCGATCGGGATTTACCAGCATTGAAACTAACACAGGTGATTGTTTCGAGACAAACACAGCCGCAGCCGGAGTAGTTGTCGGCCCACCAGCGAGCAAATTTAGGGGAGTTTTGGTTGACAGCCAGTAAAAACCGCCTGCACTCAAGGCTAAGAGTACCAAAACGCCAGCAATGAGGAAAGAAAAGAACGATCGCAGCTTCATACAACAAGGACTAATGACCACAGTCTACTATTAACTACAGTAGCGCATGACCGTAGCTATTGACATCTGCAAAATATAGAGGCGGTGTCTGTGAGAAACCGCCCCAATATTGACAGGCTATTACCCGTCAGTTTATTTTTTTCTAAGTCAATGATTGTGCCAATCTAGCCATCAGTTCTTCAATCGATAATTGAGGCAAGTCTGCCAACAGCGATGATAAATTGTCTGGGGATAAAGCCAGCAGATCGGGGATGAGATTTACCGGGATTTCTTCTAATTGTCCCGATTGAATGAAGGTTTTTTCCATAACTGTTTGTGCCAACAAAATTTGCACATTTTGGTGTTCATTTTCTCCCGCAGGCAGAGTAGATAATTGCACTAACAGCAAGGTGAACTCGGCAACAGGCAAAGCCGAAATCGGTAGAATTAATGCGACAGTTCGTGGGTCTAACTCCCCATATCTAACTTGCAAAAAACTCTCCAAAATCATCCGCTGTCCTTCTTCCCGGCCTTGTTGGAGGCCTTGTTGGAGGCCTTGTTGGAGGCCTTGTTGTTGTGCAGCTTCTAAATGTTGTTGAAAAAGAGGTGCAATCGCCATAACTAACTCCTGATCTTCATCATCCCCTGCGGGAATAGGTGGTGTATTCGCTTGCAAATTTGCCTGCAAGATGTACAATAATTCTAGCGCGTTAGTTCGGAGTGGATTATCCACAGGCAATGCACTGAGTTCTGCGATCGCCTGTTCCTGTACCCGTCCGCGGCCCAACATCCGCAACCACATAGTCTCGGGACTTCTCGGTAGCTGGTGAATCGCGATTAGTCCGACTCTCCAAACCTGAGTTAAAAAATAAACTCCTTTCGCCCAGCCCTCGGACTCTTCGGGAACCCGAAAACCAAAACTGTCCAGTAAAAGTTCCGAAGCAGTGGGAGTTAAAATCCACAACCTCGGCAATTGTCTTTCTTCTAAACGCTGGTCTTCTCGATTAGTCTGCCGCCCCAGTTTTGCCCTACTATTTAATAGTTTTACCACACAACTGAAGATTCCCTCAGTATTAACCGGATTGCGAAACGGCTCAATCACAGCTACAGTAGCAGCCATCTTACCCAATAAACCCAAACTCTGAACATATTCGCCCTCAAAAGAAGTTGGTTGAAACCAGACATCAATTTCTCTGACTTCAGCGGTGACATCTTTGCTGGTTTCTACTTCTCCCAGAGGCGACAATAACTCTTGAAGGTATTCTTTAGCAAACTGGTCGTGGGGAAACTTAGTCATAAAGTCAATGTTTTGCACTCCCTGCTATTTTACACAAACAAATAGTCATTAATACAAACCCAACTCAAATGTTAACAATATCAACGTCCTCTGAATAAAGAGTTTTACTACCAAACATCAGTTGGAAATTATATGAAGATTTGCTCGCGGAACTGGGAAATCAACGTTCCGCCAGAATTGCTTATCATCAAGGTCAATTAGAAATTATGGTGCCGCTACCGGAACATGAAAATCGCAACAGACCGATCGATCGCACTCAAACAGCAGGCGCAACCGCAGCAGTGCGAGAATTCCGGGAATGGGTGAGGAATAGGTAATTGTGAGTCTACCAACTCTTAACGTGCGAGATCCCTCGTGCACGCAAACGACAATCACAGAGCTCGCACAAAACTGGTGTTTGACTGTGCGGGCGATCGACTTTTGGGGAATATGGGTATAATTTATTACAATAGAGAGCGCTCGTTCGGCGAGCGGGCGATCGTTTCATACCTGCATTAAGCAACGCCCGCCGATCATCTGATTGAAGACCTGCAACAATCTCAAGAGCCTGTGTGTAAAATTCTTTAAAGAAAGTGCGATCGTATCTTTACAAGTATAGTATAATACCCTAGAGTCATAATTAAACAGTGCGGCTGTCAGCCCTCTATCAGTTGCGACTCAAATATGTTAAATAGGATACATATTCACTCTCAACACCAGTATTTAACACATGAGTAAACAATTATACAAAGTTTTTGACGAAGTAGAATTCCAAGCTCAACTGCTTGCTAAATACTGGAATAATTTTTCTACAGAAATCTCCGAACATTTACCAGATACATATCAGCCTGAAATACAAGAACTTTCTAGTAAATTAGACGAGGCTTTAAGTAATCTGGTTGATGAACTCCGTAATCCAACTCTGACTCTGGCGACCACAGGAACCACCAGTAGTGGGAAAAGCACTTTGGTAAATTTGTTATGTGGAGCCGAAATTGTCCCCGTAGCCGTAAGTGAAATGAGCGCAGGGGCAGTCACTATCGAATATAGCAAGGAAAAGTCTCTAATAATCCATGAAACACCAGGAGCATTGTGGGAGTGTGGAGAATGGAGAGGTATCAGAGAGGAGAAAATTTATCAGCGCTTATATGAAGCAATGATAAGTTATATTGAAAATAGAGAAAAACAACCGAATTTAGCTTGTCCACAATCGACAATCTTTTACCCTTTCCGGCTTGTCAAAGAGTCAAAACTAGAACTGCCACAAGGAACTAGGGTAAAAATTCTTGATTTACCTGGTTTAGCCTATGTGGGCGATCAAGGTAACGCAAATGTGATTCAACAGTGCCGAGAGGCATTGTGCATAGTAACATACAATAGTGCAGAAACCGATGCACAGAAAGTAAAAAGCTTGTTGCAAGAAGTTGTACAGCAGGTCAAAGATTTAGGTGGTTCTCCGGCGCGTATGCTTTTTACTCTTAATCGTATTGATGTTTTTCGCTCCGATAGAAATTGGCCTGAAACAGAAAATCGCTTTTTTGAAAATGCTATCCGCAGTATTAAAGGTGAATTGACTGAACAATTAAAAGAATATACAGAAGAGATTGAGAAGTTGCAGGTTGTAAAACTTAGTACATGGCCGGCTTTACTGGCTCTTCAGATCCAAAATTATGATGAAATATTTAGTGCTGAGGCGTGTAAAAAAGCGGACAACAATTTTAATGGATTAATTGATGAAGATATATTAGAAGACTTGCCACGTAACGTACAAAAATGGTCTAGACACGACCGAAACCGAGTTGCTGAAGCATTATGGAAAAAATCTTATGCAGAAGAGTTTCAGCAACACTTAAGAGAACATATTACTGAACACTTCCCACAGCTAGTAATTCCACAAATTATAGAACGTTTTAATCTGGCTGCTGGAAATGCAGTAACGGAATGGGCTGTACAAACAACAACAGCTATTCTTAACAGTTCAGAAGCAGGTTATCAAGAGGAATGTGAAAAAATATCAAAAATTAGGGCAGAGCTTGAAGGCTTCTTAGAAACTAGCGATACAAACTTAAAACAGCCGTTTGAAAGACTAGATACAAAAGTCAAACAGGTTCTTGCAAAACAGTCACAAGATGACGTTGTGAATTATATAAGAACCGTAATTAGGGAACTCCAACAGGAAGAGCCATACAAGAAATTAGGAGAAAAATTATTTCCACTTTATTCATGGGAGAAGGAATTTCAAAAAGGAATTACTCAAGTCTTAGAAGCAGTGGCAAAGTCTTTAGAAACTGGAAGGGTAGAGTTAGACAGTCCGAATTTAAAAAGAGCAAATGTTTTAAATGTCAATTTACTAGCAAGAAACTTGAACCGTTTAGTTGACTTAGGCTACAAAGCTTCCGTTGCTAAAGAAGGAAAAACAATGGAAGCAAGAACAGAGGCAGATAAAAACAAACTCAAACAACTCAATGAGGAACTTAATGAACTAGCTATCCATCTCAACATTGTTATACAGGATGTATTAAAACAGATTTCTACTCAAGAATTAAATAGAATTCATCAGGCTGTGTCCGAATTGTTTCGTTGCCACTTGTCTTATTTTGAAAATGGAGCAAATTCTCGTGCACCTGACATAGCGATTAAATTTCCTGAATCAGAACTGATTAAAGTCGAGAGTAATTTAAAATTTAATTTTCGGTTTAAAGCAGGATTTGCTATTACACAAGGGACTTGGGAAGAAGCAGTACAGGTTCCAAAACAAAAACGAACTTGGTATACATTGTGGATAGGTAAAAAAACCATTTATGAAACTGAGTATCAACCACGTTCTAGTGATAATGCTGAACTACCCAGCACAGAAAAATTACTGGAAGGTTGGATAGAGCAGGCGAAAGGGCAAGAGTCAGAAAGAGTAAATCAAGTTGCACGCTGGTTACTAGAACAAATTGACTGTCTAAAAAAAAATGTAGACAAAATTCAGAGTGATATTATTGACCGTTATCAGGAAAGACTCGATAAAGCAAACCAAGAAATTACTCTAGATTATGAAAAGCAAAGAAACATTTGGCAACCTATGAAACAAAAAGCTCAAAACCTAGCAGAAGAATTTTCGAGCTTCGACATAATCTTAAAACAGGAGTGTTAAATTCAAATGAGTATTAAGGAACGCAAATCAAATTTGCTATTGGAGCGATAAAGAAATGGATTTTGAAAAAATTAGGGATACTGCTAAAGTTATCCAGGATGTTGTTGGTACAGCTATCCAGGATTTTGTTGCTGCTACAGCTACCAAATTTGTGGAGAGGCCAAATTCTCAAGAACCAAAGAGGAAGCAAATACAAGGAGAATCATCAAATAATAGACCATCTCTACCTCCTTCTCCAAAAAAGTCTTCCGTGTCTGTAGCTTTGTGTCTTATTGTTCCAGCATCGGTGGTGGGAAATATCAGAGAAAATCATACAATTAATGTCTCTGATATAGAAACACTAATAGAAAATGCTTCATATTTTCTATGTACAAGTCCTGAAGATGCGAATATCATACAGCAGCGTCTAAAATTAACTGAGGAAGATATTACAGATGTAAGTGAACAAAGAGAATTTTACTTCAGGATTGACATTGCTGATGGGCCAGAAATGATTGGGAAAAAAGTTCAATATATTTTAAAAAGAAATCTTCCCCCAAATGGACAGGGTACTGTTAAAGAATTAGCTTGTCTGGAATATCTATCTGTATCTGGTTTAGAAAAATTTAACCGCGTGTAAGGAATATATCAATGGACTGGAAAACAGCTTCTTCTTACTATGAGACTCGTCTCACTGACGCTTTAAACATCCAAAGACACGCGGTAAATTTAGCCAACTTACCCCAAGCCGAAGTTCCGGCTCGATTAAAAGAGGTACTTTTACAAGAAGCAGAACCAACTCGTCGCCAACTTGAAAGACTGAGAAAGCGTGAGTTTCGCATCGCTGTTGTTGGGCTAGAAAAAGCCGGAAAAAGCACATTTATTAATGCTTGGCTAGAATGCGATTTACTTCCAGCGAAGGGAGGAAGATGTACATTTACAACCACCCAAATTTATTCAGTTGAAAATGAGTCCGAACAAAGGCTGGAAGTACAAGCGAGAACTGATGAAGAGTTTCTAAATTTACTAAAAGAGCTTGAGAAAGTAGGGGCGAACGAAGACCTAAATACCATAAGAGCAAACGAAATAACTTTACAACAGGTAAGAAGAGAAGGTAATGTGACTTTCTCATTTACTAGACTAGAAGATATTAGAGAACCGCTAAAAAAATATGTAGCAGATGAAAAGTATGCTCACGCTGTTTTAGAAGCTCGACTTTATACTAACAAACTTGCTCAAGCTGAAGGGATTGTTTTTTATGATGTTCCGGGTTTAGATTCAGGTTTAGCAAAGCACGTTGATGAAGCACAAGAAATGCTCTCTGACTGTGATGCTGTAATATTGGTACAACGGTTTACTAGCCTCCGAGAAAAGGAACTAGAAATAATAAAATTCACAGAACTTGGCGATAAAAACGTCACCGTTGCTGATAAGCTGTTTGTTTTTTTAAGTCGGATTGATTCATTAGGTAGTGCAGAGGCGCTTAAAACACATATTGAAGAAGCTTCCCAAGATTGGTTAAGGCGTGCAAACCTTCCACCTGAACGCATTGTATATGGTTCAGCGGGAGCCTATTTAATTTTGAATGGTTTAGCAGGAGAACAGACTAAGTTAGAGATTGGGGACGCAAGTAATATTCAAGCTCAGTTGAAGAGATTAACAGGAATTGCCGATGGAAAAATTATCACTAAAGATGGCACGGGCATTCCAGAAATTAAAGACAAAATTTTTAACTATATCAACACTGAGCGTGTATCTATTTTAAAGAAAAGATGCGAAGCGTCTATCAATAAAATTATTAGCAATTCTGAAGAAATTTATATTACAGTCAGTAAAAAGTATCCTGAAAATCCTGAAGAAGCAAAGCTATTTGAAGAAAATAATCGGCGAGTTTTATTTACAGAATGGTGGAATCAAAAATGGGAAATAATTAAAGCTGACTTACAAAAATACTATGAATATTCTGTTGTCAACAAACCCTTAGAGAGTTCAACTGCTAAGTCATTTACTCAAATAGAAAAATTTAGAGAGCGATATTTACAAATCGTCGAGACTGAAATGAAGAAACTTAGGGAGGAAACATTTAACAAGAAAGATACGATTTTTCTGGCTAACTCAAATCCAGAGTTTGATCGCATGAAAGCCAATTTTGCTTGGCGTGATAGTTTGTATGGTGATATTAGTAAGCTTCTATCTTCAATTGCTCATCAACTTGCTTTAGAACTTAAGGATGAAGCATTAAAATTAGTTGAATACATGACAAGTTTATTATGGGAAAGTAACCAAGTAAAATCCAGGCTTATTGAAAATTCAGAGGAGTATTTTTTAGCAAAACTAGAGAATAGCTTAAGCGTATTATTTTTACGTTTTGCCCGTCCAGTTTCGGAAGCGCTGATTCGTGGCCCAGTTAATAGTGATACTCGAAATAAAATCATCAAAAGTTTAGGAGTAGATATTGAAATTGTTGATAACTACTATAGTGGCGAAGAAGCTGCCTTTAAAGTTCTGAAAAAATATGTAAAATATGGCTCGGATTTACTATTTAATCCTGACCTTCGGCAACAAGTCTTGGGAGTGCCAGGAGTAGCAAGACAAATTGCTGGGGTAGCAACGCAGATAGTAGTAGATGTTTCTAAAGACCTCATATCTTCACAAGAATCTGTAGTTTTTGAGGTAGAGAATGATATTAATGCGTTTGAAGAATACCTACGCTATGCAATCTTCGGTGCGTCTGGTTTCGAGTCATACTGTATTCAAGAACTGAAGGGTTTAGTTGATAGTTTTAGAGACAAAGAAGGTACTTGGACTGGGGTTGCTCTTAATGAATGGTTGCAGGGAAATTCAATTCTGTTTGCTGAAATACCTGATAACTTGAAGTCAGAAGAATCGAATTTAGAAGTTAGCGAACGATTAAGGCAATTATCTATTGCTTTAAAAAGAAGTCGTTTGCCGGAGGTACTGTGAGTGACTGAAAATACAGGAAAATAGACCTTTTGCAAAAGTCCTTTTAATCAAATTTTAGGACGGGCTCTCCGGCCCATTCCACAAGAAAAGATGATTTTTGTGGGATGGGCCGGAGATCCCGTCTTAGCTATTTTTGCAAGAGGTCTAATTTAACATAAGTCTGTGGGTACGATCGCCCAAAACATCTTCCACCATCATCAATCAGCTTCTAATCCGCCGAAAAAATACCCGCCTCGATCGCACGCTTAACGTCCTCCCAGTAGCGGCGGACGTGCTTTCATACCTAACGTTATCAGGGTTATTTTACCAAACGCGAACTAATTGTGCAGGTTACCACGGCAAGCCTCGCGCATCGGAAAAATCAGCATCGAGAACCGCCCCCGGATCGAATATAGCGCCAGTTAAATCAGCTTTTCTAAACGACGTTACTGATAATTTTTCGATTTCTTCAACAGCGATAAAAAAGCCGATCGCACATAACCCCAAAATAACCCCAGAAACCAAAAATAAACCAATTCCCCTCAGAGTATCCCCGCCCAAAAATGTCACAATACCGTTAGCGCCGATCGCAGCAGCAGCCCCAGCTACAGCCCCCGCCACAATTCCCGCCTCGCCCCGAGTCGCAGCAATCGCCGTCGCAGCAGTTCCCGCCACAGCCACAGCCCCCGCATCCACCCCGCCAATCAGTCCAATCAAAGCCCCAGCAGCCGTCACTATCACCGCTGTCACCCCAGCCCTAGCAATCAATTTTTTTACTCGGCGGCGGCTTTGTCCGGTTCTGACGCCCTGAAAATTTGCCCCTCTCAAAATCGCCCCGGTGAAATTGCAGCCTCGAATGTCGCAACCGCTGAAGTTCGCCCCTGATAAGTCCAGCCCTTTAAATGAACGGTTCCGCAAGTTTTGGTTGGCAAAATTGAGATTTTGAGTCATAAGGAAGAGGGAAGAAGGAAGAAGGAAGAAGGAAGAGGGAAGAAGGAAGAGGGTTTGAGGAATTAAGCATATCTTAACTGTCGGGTGCGACTTCTTTAGCAGAAAATAAGATATATGTCAATTATTATCCGATATTTGGTAACTTCTCAGTTTCCCTGTACGATCGATCGCGTCCTAGGAATTCATCGGAGCCGCCAAAAACTGCTACGATCTTTGAGATTAAGTTGACAACAATGCAGCCCCTTCAATTCATGCTAGAAATTAAAATCTGAATGCTGTTATCCACAAACTCTGTCATCCTAGAAATTAGCATTAACAGTCCTGGATGCAAGAGTGGTCAGAAACCGGGTTTTTTACCGAAAAGATTTGGGTGCATCTGGCGCAAGACAAATATGTTTGTAGGGGCGAAGCATGACCGCAGTCAATATGGGATTATAACTAATAATTTATATGCGGTCATGCTTCGCCCTCCTCAAAAACCAGATGCACCCAAAGATTTCCTTCCAACCCTCAGATTAAATAAAAAACCCGGTTTCTTTGGTCTTGATACCTAAATCCCGATCGACAAAATCCCAAGTCGGGATGTAAAATCTACAAAACATCGCAATTATTATGCCAAACCTCCCATTTTCCCCCGAACAAATTGCCGCTGAAAGACTCAAACCCGAAGAATATGAAGAAATCGTTCAGCGTCTCGGCCGCCATCCCAATAAGGCTGAATTGGGAATGTTCGGCGTGATGTGGAGCGAACACTGCTGCTACAAAAATTCGCGGCCGCTATTAAAACAGTTTCCCACAGAGGGCGATCGCATTCTCGTCGGCCCAGGAGAAAATGCCGGCGTCGTAGACTTGGGAGATGGCTTGCAACTTGCTTTCAAAATTGAATCCCACAACCACCCGTCAGCAGTGGAACCTTTCCAAGGTGCTGCAACTGGCGTCGGTGGGATTCTCCGCGATATCTTTACAATGGGTGCTCGCCCGATCGCACTTTTGAATTCTCTACGTTTCGGCAATTTAGATGATAGCAAAACTCAGAGATTGTTCAAAGGTGTTGTATCGGGAATCAGTCACTACGGAAACTGCATCGGCGTACCCACGGTTGGCGGCGAAGTTTATTTCGATGCTGCTTATTCTGAAAACCCGCTAGTTAATGTCATGGCTTTGGGTTTAATGGAAACTCAAGAAATTGTTAAATCTGGCGCATCGGGAATCGGAAATCCTGTGCTTTATGTGGGTTCAACTACTGGCAGAGATGGCATGGGAGGCGCAAGTTTTGCTAGTGCAGAATTGACCGACAAATCAATGGATGACCGCCCAGCAGTCCAAGTAGGAGATCCGTTTCTCGAAAAATCCTTAATTGAAGCTTGTTTGGCAGCATTCAAAACTGGTGCTGTCGTCGCCGCCCAAGATATGGGCGCGGCAGGAATCACCTGTTCGACATCGGAAATGGCAGCCAAAGGTGGTGTCGGAATTGAATTTGATTTAGATAAAGTTCCGGTTCGAGAAAGCGGTATGGTTCCCTACGAATACCTGCTTTCGGAATCGCAAGAACGGATGTTGTTTGTCGCACAGAAAGGACGGGAACAGGAATTAATTGATATTTTTCATCGCTGGGGATTGCACGCCGTAGTCGCGGGGACAGTCATCGCAGAGCCGATCGTCCGAATTCTGTTTAAAGGCGAAATCGCTGCTGAAATTACCGCGACTGCTTTGGCAGATAATACGCCAATTTATCACCGCGAATTGTTAACGGAAGCGCCAGAATATGCTAGAAAAGCATGGGAATGGACGGCGGACAAGTTGCCGGAATGCACCGCAGCCGGTATCGAAGTTCAAGGTGATTTCCAAACTTGGAATCAGATTTTGCTGACTCTTTTAGATACTCCCACCATCGCTTCTAAACGCTGGGTTTATCGCCAATACGACCATCAGGTGCAAAATAATACTGTTGTTTTGCCGGGAGGCGCTGATGCTGCTGTGGTCAGATTGCGGCCTCTGGAACCATGTCAAAAAGAACCCCCCCAACCCCCCCTTGCTAAGGGGGGGCTACAAGAGGAAGAACCCGCCCTTACTAAGGCGACGCTACAAGAGGAAGCAGAAGCTATTCCCTTATTTAAGAAAGCACAAGGAAGAGAAACTGCCGAATTTTCTCCCCCCCTTGTAGGGGCGGTGCCCCCGTGCCCGCCCTCGCCAGGGGGGGTTATTCCCGGAGTTGCGGCGACGGTTGATTGCAATTCTCGCTATGTTTATCTCGACCCTTATGAAGGTGCAAAAGCCGTCGTAGCGGAAGCAGCGAGAAACTTAAGTTGTGTCGGTGCTGAACCTATTGCAGTTACGGACAATCTCAATTTTGGCAGTCCCGAAAAACCTGTAGGATATTGGCAGTTAGCATCGGCTTGTCGCGGGATTGCTGATGCTTGTCGCGAGTTGAAAACACCTGTGACTGGGGGTAATGTTTCTCTGTACAATGAAACGGTTGATTCTGATGGCAATCCTCAACCGATTTATCCAACTCCGGTAATCGGAATGGTGGGATTGATTCCAGATTTGACGAAGATTTGCGGTCAAGGTTGGCAAAAGAAGGGCGATTTAATTTATGTGTTGGGAATTGGAGCAAATAGTCAGGATGAACTGACCTTTTTTCAATCTGCTAATTCTGAATTGAAAACTGAAACTCCGAAGAAATCGGCTTTTGCTACTCTCGGAGGTTCGGAATATTTAGCGGCAGTTCACGGGATTGTAGCGGGGAAACCGCCAAGGATTAATTTTGAATTGGAAAGGAAAGTGCAATCAGTTTGTCGCGATGGAATCCGTAGCGGTTGGGTTTGTTCCGCCCACGATGCTGCGGAAGGTGGAATTGCGATCGCCCTGGCGGAATCCTGCATCTCTGGTAAACTGGGTGCGGAAATCCATCTGGGCTTGAATTCGGCAAATGTTAGCCGTTGGGATGAAGTTGTGTTTGGTGAAATGGGCAACTGCATTATTGTTTCCATCGCGCCGGAAAATCAAGGAGTTTGGGAAGCTTACTTGCAAGAACATTTGGCTAAAATGTGGCAGAAAATCGGTGTAGTTGGGGGTGCTGACTCGCCTTTGCGGGTGTTGAGTGCGGATAATTTGGGGTTGATTGAGGTCGGGATGGGTGATATGGGCGATCGGTTCTATAATGCGATCGAGCGTCGAATTGGATCTGTTTGATTTCGAGGGATAAGTAGCGGTGGTTGAAAGTGCCTGGTTTCAACCACCGCTACACTGACAAAACCCGCCTGCGCGGGTTAAATTTCTACAATATATTTTCTTCTTTAAAACCCACAATTATGAGAAATTTACAAACGTTTGATTTTGAAACATTGACAGTTGATGTCCAGGGTAATATAACTAACCGTAAAGACAATCAAGCACAATTTATTAGCGAAGATTTAGGTGGCGGTGCAAGCTTAGAAATGATAGCAATCCCTGGAGGCAGTTTCCTGATGGGCTCCCCCACTGAGGAAGTAGGGAAAGAAAATATGGAAAATCCGCAACACAAAGTTAACATCTCTCCTTTTTTTATGGGCAAGTATGAAGTCACTCAAGAACAATACCAAGCGGTGATGGGAAATAACCCATCTAAATTCAAAGGCGCGAAACGTCCTGTAGAAAAAGTAAGTTGGAATGATGCTGTGGAATTCTGCGAGAAACTTTCCCAAAAAACAGGCAAGACTTATCGCTTACCTTCGGAAGCCGAGTGGGAATATGCTTGTCGCGCGAGAACTAAAACACCTTTTCACTTTGGCGAAACAATTACCGCGGATTTAGTCAATTATAGTGGCTATCCCTATGGTTCTGCACAATGGGAACCTTCCCGCAAAGAAACAACGGATGTCGGGAGTTTTCCTCCGAATGCTTTTGGACTTTACGATATGCACGGGAATGTTAACGAATGGTGCAGCGATAGCGTGAATTTTAACTACAATGGCGCACCAAATGATGGAAGTTCTTGGGAAACTCACTCTGACTTGAGAGTTCTTCGTGGCGGTTCCTGGAAATGTCATGCGGTGAATTGTCGCAGTGCCTATCGCTCCGGGAATAGGGCAGGCGACGACGACAGAGGTTTTCGCGTTGCTCTTGTTTCTGGGTAGTCTCACTTGTAGGTGCGTCGCTATCAACAATCTACAAATCAAATTGACAATCTCACAGCGACGCACCCTACAAACACTGTTCACCTGCTATCATCAAGATAGACGCATCGTAGGAAAACAACCGATGACACTAACAGAATTACTCCCTACCATTAAAAAACTGTCTGCGATCGATAAACGAGAGTTAATCCGTATTCTTATGGCGGAAGAAGATATCAGTCAGAATATTTTTCCTTTGGAACCTTACAAGACTTACTACTTGCCAACTCCCTACAATACTTTTGGTGCTGGTACAGCTTTGATGCAGGCAATGAATCTGGCTAACAGCAACGAAAAGTGAGTATTATGCGATTTCAATACTCTACCAATCACCCCTCTCAAGATGAGTTTGACAGCTTACCGCGCATTCCCTTGATTCTGCACCACAATAACCAGAGAGTCGAAGTTGTTGGGTTAGTAGACAGCGGTGCAACAGTGAGTGTATTGCCTTACAAAATAGGAATTCAGCTTGGCTTAGTGTGGGATGACAGCAAAGCCATTATTCGACTGGCTGGTAACGTTGGTAATCAACCAGCGATGCCAGTATTTTTCATGGCTGAAATAGGGGAGTTTGCTCCGGTAAGATTAGTATTTGCTTGGGCAAAAAGTGATAGCGTATCATTGATTCTGGGACAGACAAATTTTTTCTTAGAATTTGACGTTCACTTTTATCGTTCTCGGCTTGAGTTTGATATTGAGCTGAAGCGTTAATTTCCACCATAATTTATTGGCACGGTAATTCTATGACTGCTACAACCGATCGCCCTTTAAAACATTTTTGCATAGAAGACCTGAAAAGTGCCGACCTCACAGGTATTTCTCTCATCCCTCAACCTTTAACCTTGCGTTTGGACTTTACTTTCGGAACCGGGATCTACGATACTGCGATCGAATTCTATCAACTCGTGCATCAGGTAATCTCTCAACCTGTCAACGCCGACTCAGAAGACTCTTGCTTCTGGGTAGGTAACGCAGAATTAAGACAACTGACAGAAGATAAAAGTCAAATTTTATCTGCTTTGTCCTATCCTTTTCAAAATCAAGAGGGTTTGGTTGAGACAGGTTCTTCAACTCTTTTCTACTTTCGGCTGGAAGGAGATATTTGTATCGAAGTAGTTTGCGGTAGTTACAAAATTTTTCAAGAATTGGAAGCGGCGGTTGAAACCGCGTCTAGATAAACAAAACCCGGAGGATGTGCGGGTTGAAGCCGTAGGGTGCGTCGCTATCAACAATCTACAAATCAAATCGACAATCTCGCAGCGACGCACCACATAATAGCAAGTGCATGGACTTAATCCGTAGGGTGCGTCGCATCGAAAATCTGCAATTTCGATCGACAATCTCGCAGCGACGCACCACACAATAGTAAGGTGCATCGCCATCTACAATCTGCAAGTTTCATCAAGAATCTCGCAGCGACGCACCCTACCAATTAGACTGAAAAATTTATCTGCTCTGTGCTATTGACATAACTTGTCGTGTCAAAAATGATTTATATGGCCGCACAGATTCCCATGATGATATAGTATGTCAATCTCACACAAAAGTCAAGAGCGATCGCCATTAAATGCTAATATTTCAAACAGCCCGTGAAGCGTAGCTATCCCGTAGGAAATCGCCCTCGATATCTTAATCTTTGAAAAAGACCTATTTTCCCTACAAAATCTATCGATTTGCGAATCCCGAATTACTTATGCGGGTTTTCCCCCCGTTAGCGAAGCCCTCGAAGAGGATCGCCCCCCGTGAATAAACGCTACTATCAGAGATATGGGCGATCGATATTACAATCCCCTTAAACGCCCCACATCCCCAGCCAGAATGCCAAACAACTTGAAATTAATGTTCGATCCGTGGCAATATTAAGGAATTATTAAGTTATGCGACGCGATCGCAAACAAAACTTCCCGCTGAAACTTTCCCGCTAACCCACCGTTCCCATTAGGAGCCCACCCATCTATGATTCCCAACCATTCCTTCGAGGCTGACGAGCATTCTAGCAAACCAGACAAGCCCGAGGAAGCTTGCGGCGTTTTCGGTATCTACGCACCGGGTGAAGATGTCGCCAAGTTGACCTACTTCGGCTTGTATGCTTTGCAGCACCGAGGTCAGGAATCCGCCGGAATTGCTACTTTTGATGGTGAAACAGTCCACCTGCACAAGGAGATGGGACTGGTTTCCCAAGTCTTCAACGAATCGAATTTAGGTCATTTGCCCGGTAACTTAGCCGTAGGGCACACTCGCTACTCTACTACCGGCTCGTCCCGCGTGGTCAACGCTCAGCCTGTGGTTGTCGAAACTCGCTTGGGAAGTCTGGCTCTAGCACATAACGGGAATCTTGTCAATACTAAAGAATTGCGGGAAGAATTGCTGTCTCGGAAGTGCGAGTTTGTCAGCACGACGGATTCAGAGGCGATCGCAGTGGCGATCGGTTGGGAGGTAGACCAGGGCAAAGACTGGCTGGAAGCTGCGATCAGTGCCTTTGCTATGTGCCAAGGAGCCTTTAGTTTGACGATCGCCACCCCCCAAGGCGTCATGGGAGTCCGCGACCCCCACGGCGTCCGCCCGCTGGTAATTGGCACCCTCCCCACAACTCCGCAACGGTACGTTTTAGCATCGGAAACCTGCGGATTAGATATTATCGGTGCTGAATTTTTGCGGGACGTAGAACCGGGAGAATTAGTTTGGATTACAGAGGAAGGTATGGCTTCTTTCCACTGGAGTCAGCAGCAAAAACGCAAACTTTGCGTCTTTGAAATGATCTATTTTGCTCGACCAGACAGCATTATGGAAGGTGAAAATTTATATACCTACCGACTGCGGATCGGGCGGAGGTTGGCAGTCGAATCTCCGATTGATGCTGATATAGTCATCGGTGTTCCCGATTCTGGAATCCCAGCGGCGATCGGCTTTTCTCAAGCTTCCGGCATTCCTTACGCCGAAGGATTGATTAAAAATCGCTACGTCGGACGCACTTTTATTCAACCGACTCAGACAATGCGCGAGTCAGGAATCCGCATGAAACTCAACCCTCTCAAAGATGTGTTGGAAGGAAAGCGGGTCATTATTATCGACGATTCTATCGTCCGCGGCACTACCAGCCGCAAAATTGTCAAAGCCTTGCGGGATGCGGGCGCCACCGAAGTTCACATGAGAATTTCTTCGCCCCCGGTGACTCATCCTTGTTTTTACGGCATCGACACCGACAATCAAGATCAGTTGATTGCTGCTACCAAATCCGTCGCCGAAATTGGCGTTCAAATTGGGGTGGATTCCTTGGCTTTCTTGAGCCGGGAAGGAATGCTGAGTGCGACTAACGAAGACACGAAAAGTTTTTGTTCGGCGTGTTTCACCGGCGATTATCCGATCGAGATTCCGGAAATGGTCAAACGGGCGAAGCTCTTATTAGAAAAGGCTGCAACCTAGAAAACCAAACAGCGAGAAAGCGATCGCCAGTCAGTAGATTTTAGATTTTAGATTTTAGATTTTAGATTTTAGATTCACACGGCTCGCACAGTGAATCTGATATCTAAAACTTTAGTCTAAAACTCTGCTGTATTCGCGACGATTGTTTAGCGCTTCTATCCGTTTTTGGGTAAGTAGGTGGGTGTAAATAAATCGGTTCATGTAACAGAACGTAAAGCAACCGTAACCCCTGCGTAGCCGCGTGCCTGCCCGTTGGCGAAGCCGCCCTGAAAGGGCTAGGGCTTATGCTTCGCTTCACTTCGTTTCGCTCTCTTCGGACATACTTGTGTATTTTCATACTCATCTACTTAGCTCGCTTTCCGCGATTTGTCGATTGAAAAAAATTTTCTGGTAAGTCATTGCCAGAGTGTGTGTAGAAATGTTAAATTAACTTAGCTCTAGCAACTCTGGCAGAATTTGTGAACTGTAGGGAGCGATCAGTTGGGTAGAACTCAATAGGCTTGGTTTAAGACAGATCCCCCCTAACCCCCGTTAAAAAGGGGGGACAAGAATCTTCTCAAAGTCCCCCTTCTTAAGGGGGATGCGAGGGGGATCTCCGGGCAATAAACAGTGTTAGCCCAAGCGTATTGAGGTAGAGCTTGATGTGAAACCCAAGACTCCGATTTGAGATTTCGGATTTGAGATTTGTCCTTGAATCTAAAATCGCCAATCTAAAATCGATCGGCTCAACCTACACTCTCGTTGACAATACCTGCTGGAAATGTTGTATGCTACCTGCGAACTGGAGATAGTTTCTCCAGAAAGTGCGATCTCAAATTGAAGTCGCATTTCGTACCAACAACGGACACATAGGATTTTTTCAGATAACAGGGTCGATCGCGCTAAATCTCCCCACACAAATATTCTACAAGCCAACTTGCTTGAGAATCGCGGGCGGGCGATTCATGCGGAACTAAAGAACTTTAGAAACCCTTGCAGAGTAAAAAATATGGCTCCTTGCGGGCTGAAAGTGAAAGTTAAAAGGCGGAATGCGGTTTCTCAAGTCAGCTTAAATCGGAAACTTCGTGCAATTAGATACTGTTCTCAATCAGCCGAGCAATACCAGCTCATCCTCTCGTACAAAAGAGTTACCTTTTACTCTTGGTGATGTCAAAGCAGCCATTCCAGCCCATTGTTTTGAACCCTCGGCTTGGAGATCTCTAGCTTATTTCTTTTTGGATCTTGGAATTATCGCAGGTTTATACGCGATCGCCTACAGCCTAGATTCCTGGTTATTTTATCCAATCTTCTGGTTCATGCAGGGAACCATGTTTTGGGCATTGTTTGTAGTCGGGCACGACTGCGGGCACGGTTCATTTTCTAAGAGCAAATGGCTCAACAACCTGATCGGACACCTTTCCCACGCACCCATTCTCGTACCCTTCCACGGTTGGCGGATCAGCCACAGAACCCACCACGCCAATACAGGCAGCTTGGACAACGATGAAAGCTGGTATCCAGTGTCGGAGAGCAAATACAATCAAATGCCCTGGTACGAGAAGCTGGGACGCTTTTATTTGATGTTATTTGCTTATCCAATTTATCTGTTTCGGCGATCGCCCGATCGGGTAGGTTCTCACTTCATGCCCGGTAGCCCGATTTTCCGTCCTTCCGAAAAAGCGGACGTATTGACGAGTTCCGCATCATTGGTATTGATGGTAGCCTTTTTGGGTGCGTTAACCTATCAATTTGGTTGGCTGTTTTTACTGAAGTTCTACCTAGTTCCCTACGTAATCTTCGTAATGTGGCTGGATTTGGTAACATTCCTGCACCACACAGAAGCCGATATTCCCTGGTATCGCGGAGATGACTGGTATTTCTTGAAAGGTGCGCTATCTACGATCGATCGCGATTACGGAATCATCAATTCCATCCATCACGACATCGGCACCCACGTCGCCCACCACATCTTCTCGACAATGCCGCACTATCACTTGAAGGAAGCCACAGAAGCCATCAAGCCACTGTTGGGCGATTATTATCGCAAATCAACCGATCCCATTTGGAAGAGCTTTATTCGCTCTTACTGGGATTGTCACTTTGTTTCCGATACAGGTTCTGGAGTTTACTACGAATCGCCTAACAGTCGGAAATCGAATTGAGTTAGCAGGTTAATTTAATAGTGGACAATTGACTATTGACAATTGTCCACTGTTTAAAACTCTTCCGACTCAAAAACCCGGTTTTGCAATAAAACCGGGTTTCTTTTATTTACATTTTTTCCAATCCCATACAACTTCCCTACGCCACAATCCGAATATTTGAAGCACTCAGCAGAGGAGCACCACCCGCTACGTTTCCAGGATTGAGATCCGCAATAAAACCGCCCTCTGCATCTCCGCCAACTAGGATAGAACCGTTGCGGTTAAAAGACAAATCGCCACTTACACGATTGTAAGTAATTTTGGCATTGCTTGAAAACTGTTCGATGAAACTATCTACAACTTCAAATTCCGAACTGAGTAACGTTCCACCAGCAGCAGTGATAAGAGTATCGAAAGTCTTTTTGGATAGAACGAATTTGTCGGAACTAACGCTGAAAGAAGTGACAGTATCAAGGCCAACATCGGAAGCAATAAATGCTCGACCAGTTTCGTAAAGGAATCGATCGGCACCAGCACCGCCAGTGAGCAAATCGTTACCAGATCCACCATTGAGAGTGTCATCGCCGCTGCCACCGGTGAGAGTGTCATTGGCACCTTCTCCATCCAAAAAGTCATTGCCACTGCCACCAATGAGGACGTTACTGCCAATTCCACCATCGAGGGTAACAGATCCTAAGGTAAAAGCTGAAGCATCAATGTTGCCGGGAATATTGTTACTTTGGAAGACAAACAGTTCAGCATTCTCAATTCCATTCAGGCTATCAACCCCCTCACCCGTCACGCTGGTGTTAGTCAGCACGATGTTACTTCCAACAGCATTCACCTTGACTCGATCGATTCCAGCACCACCATTGATGACATCATTACCAGCACCACCGTTGAGGATGTCATCGCCATTGTTACCATTGAGAATGTCAATGCCATCACCACCATTGAGAGTATCATTGCCATCAAGACCGTTAATTGTATCATCCCCTGCTAAGCCACTCAAACTGTTATTAGCGGCATTACCGAGAATGCTATTCCCAAGGGCATTGCCAGTGCCGTTGATGTTAGCAGTTCCCACCAAAGTCAATCTTTCGATGTTGTTTGGTAGAGTGAAGCTGATAGGAGAATTAACGATGTCATTGCCTTCATTAGCCTGCTCGATAAAGGTGGCATTAAGTGAGCCGACACTGTAGGTATCGTTTCCGGGGCCGCCAGCGATAGTATCTGCACCTAAGCCTCCGTTAAGTACATCGTCGCCCGCACCACCATTGAGGCTGTCATTGCCCGTGCCTCCAAAAATATCCCCAACGAGAACGTCATTGCCTCCTCCACCGATCAGGGTGTCATTGCCAACTGCACCCAGAAGTTGGTCATTGCCCAATCCACCGAGGAGGGAATCATCGCCACCGTTACCATTGACAGTATCATCGCCTGCGAGGGCATCGATGAAGTTATTCGCTGCATCACCAAGAATTAAGTCGTTACCAGGGGTTGGGTTTCCGATAATCGCCATGATTTTGTTTCTCCTTATTTGTTTAGGTTTGAATGTTTCTCTTTTGTTACAAACTCAAGAAAATCATCCAAATGAATGATTGACAATTGAGCGACTCTTGCTGCGTACAATGCAAGTTTTGTTTCGCTCTAGACCCAAGTTAAGCAATCAGCTTTGATATGACGACAAGAAAAGGCCGTAAAAAGTCAGGAATAAATAGTCTGAAAAAGTCAGTACGATTAAGATTGGCAAGTTCGATGACCATTGTTCGTCCGCTGGCGGGCGATAAATGTTGAGATCGCTATTTTTGTAAAAACATAGAAAAATCTTGTTAAAGTAAGAGGACTCAGATTTTGCATCCACAGACTAGGCAGGCGAGATACTTACCTGCAAGAGGTTAATTTTTCTTGTGAGATGGGCTGGAAAACTTATCTCACGTAAAATAAGAAAAGCAAGATATCAGAAGACTAATTTAGGAGTGCTGTAAAGCCATGACTGTGGAAGAAGCACTGAAAATTTTAGATAGTGCGATCGCGCCAACTTCTCTGAGCAACATCCAAGAGATCGTATTTCGCCAATCTTGGGAAGGGCTATCTTATTTAGATATTGCTGGTAGCGCTGGCTATGATGCTAGTTATATAAAAGATGTGGGTTACAAGTTATGGCAACTACTCAGTCAAGCACTTGGAGAAAAGGTTACTAAAAGCAATCTTCAAGCAGTAATAGGGCGGCGAGCGCGTCAGGTATCCGTAGAATCATCCAGCACAGAGATACAAAAAATACAGCCACTGCAACAGCAAATTCAACAACAAGAATTTTCTACACACCGCCACTGGGGAGAAATCGTTGATGTCTCCGCATTCTACGGCCGAAATCAGGAATTAGCGCGACTGCAACAATGGATTGTGAGCGACTCCTGCCGTTTGGTTGCCTTGATTGGAATGGGTGGAATTGGCAAAACGTCACTGGCTGCAAAACTCGCGATCGCACTTCAAAATAACTTTGACTTCCTGATCTGGCAATCCTTACGCAACGCGCCACCAATTGAAGATGTATTGTTAAATTTGATTCAAATCCTTTCTGGGCAGCAAGAAACTGCACTCCCGACATCGCTGTCGGCTCAAATTTCTCAATTAATGGGATATTTACGTGCCTCACGCTGTCTTTTAATCCTGGATAACCTTGAGGCAATTCTCGGCAGTAATGATGGCGCAAAGTCCCCCGCAAATTTATCCAGCCCAGAAGCACAAAGACAGGCAGGATGCCTGCCAAACCAGAGTTTTCCCACAGGTATAGTAGAACAATATCGAGAAGGTTACGAGGGATATGGGGAACTTCTGACACGAGTGGGAAGCGAAGGGCATTCCAGTTGTCTGCTATTAACAAGTCGGGAAAAACCCACAACTTTGATGCCGTTGGAAGGCGAAAACTCACCTGTGCGAACCTTACCCTTAATAGGCTTAAGTTCCGAGGAAGTGCAAAATATTTTACAAGCCAATGGGTGTTTTTCCACAACAGAAACAGATTGGGTAAATTTAACTCAACATTATTGCGGAAATCCCCTAGCGCTCAAAATTGTCTCCACAACCGTGCGAGATTTATTTGATGGCAATATTACCAACTTTTTGGAGCATGGAGCGATCGCGTTTGGAGATATCAATATTCTGCTCGACGGGCAATTTCGTCGTTTGTCAGACTTGGAAAAGCAGATCGTGTATTGGCTGGCGATCGATCGAGAATGGATAACGCTTGCCGAGTTACGGGCGGATTTTGTTTCCCTCCCTTCACAATCTAAACTGCTGGATGCTTTGTTGTCGCTAAGAGGGCGATCGCTGATCGAAAAAAATGCCGGACAATTCACCTTGCAACCTGTGGTGATGGAGTACGTTACCGAACAGTTGATCGAGCGGTTCGAGCGGGAAATTCAGTCGCAGAATCTAGATTTATTCATAACCCACGCCCTGATTAAAGCCGAGGCTAAAGATTACGTCAGAGAAAGCCAAACTCGCTTAATTTTAGCACCGTTTGCCGAACGACTAATCGGCGAATACCGCTCTAATAAAGAGGTCGAATATCAACTAAATCAGGTTTTGTTTCGGATGCGATCGCAATTTCCTAACTCAGTGGGATATGCGGGTGGCAATTTGATTAACCTGTTACTTCAATTAAAAATAAATTTAAGCGACTATGATTTCTCGTACTTGAGTATCTGGCAAGCTTATCTGATTGGTACCAACTTGCATCGAGTGAACTTTGCCAATTCCGATCTATCTAAATCCGTTTTTACCAGCAATTCAAATGGGGCTGTATCTGTTGCCTTTAGCTCCGATGGTAATTTTTTGGCAGTCGGCAATGCGGATGGTAAGATTCGAGTCTGCCGCACCCAAGATTATCGAGATTTTCTCACCTGTGAAGGACACACCAGTTGGATTGCTCGTGTTGCTTTCAGTCCGAACAATCAAACTTTAGCAAGTGCCTCTTTTGACCATACCGTCAAGTTATGGGATTTGGCTACTGGTGAGTGTATTCAAACATTAAGAGAGCATACCGGATGGGCGGATTCTGTTGTATTTAGTCCAGACGGTCGAACCTTAGCTAGTGGTAGTTGGGACTGCACAATTAAGTTGTGGGATGTGGCAACGGGTGAATGTTTAAAGACGCTTCAGGGACATACCAATTTTGTAACATCGGTGATTTTTAGTCCCGAAGGTAAACTTTTGGCGACTTGTAGTTACGACAAAACTATAAAATTGTGGCTGCTTGAAACAGGGGAAATTATTAACACATTGCAAGGGCATACACACATCATTCGGTCGATTGCTTTTAGTCCAGATAATCAAACTCTGGTCAGTGGCAGTTGGGATGGTACTGTTCGCTTGTGGGAGATTTCTACAGGACAATGTTTAAAGATTTTGCGGGGACATACCGATCCTGTTGCAGGAGTCGCGTTTAGTCCCGATGGTTGCGCGATCGCTAGTGCCAGTTATGATTGCACGGTTCGACTCTGGGATGTTGCGACTGGACTGTGTTTCAAAATTATGCAGAAACACTGCGGTTGGATCTGGTCGATCGCATTTCACCCGCAAGGTCATACTCTAGCAAGTGGTAGCTTAGATTGCACCGTCACGCTCTGGAATCGGGAAACAGGAGAATCATTCAGGACGCTGCACGGCTACAGCGCTGGGATTAAATCGCTTGCTTTTAGTCCAGATGGACAGTTATTAGCCAGCGGTAGCGATGACACAACACTCAAATTATGGGATGTCCAATCTGGTGAGTGCAGCAAAACACTGCAAGGACATACAAATTGGGTTTGGTGGGTTGCCTTCAGTCCAGATGGTCAAATGCTTGCTAGCAGCAGTAATCGTGGCATTATCCGCTTGTGGGATGTCGCTACAGGTCAATTGCTGCGGGTAATGCAGGGGAGTACAAGCATTCCGAATGTCGTGTTTGCCATTAGCTTCAGTCCAGACGGTCGCACATTGGCAAGTAGCGATAATGCTCATACTCTCCGATTGTGGAACGTTCAGACTGGTGAATGCTGCCAAATTCTGTCAGATAATTGTCGTGCTTGGTCAGTTGCTTTCAGTCCAGATGGCACAATTTTAGCCAGTGGCAGCGATGATAGACTGGTGAGATTGTGGGATGTGCGTTCTGGGGAATGTTTCAAAACCCTTTCAGGTCATACCAGTTTGCTGTTTTCGGTTGCTTTTAGCCCAGATGGAAAGATTCTAGCAAGTAGCGGTGACGACAAAACGGTAAAACTGTGGGATGTTGAGTCTGGAGAATGTCTGAAAACCTTGCAAGGTCACGCAGCTTTAGTTTGGTGCGTGCGGTTTAGTTTAGATGGGCGAATTTTGGTCAGCGGCAGTCACGATAAAACAATTAAGTTGTGGGATGTGTGCTCCGGGGAATGTGTTAAAACCATCCAGAACTATACATCTGAAGTTTGGGCGATCGCAATTTCTCCCGATGGTAAGACCATAGCCAGCGGCAGCGCCGATGGAGCTATTAATCTGTGGGAAATGGAGACGGCAGAATCTGTTGGAAATATGCGATCGCCCAGGATTTATGAAGGCATGAATATTGCAGGTGTCACGGGTATAACCGATGCTCAAAAATCAACACTCAAGGCGCTCGGAGCAGTGGAAATTGCGAATAGTTATTAGTTATATCATGTCTGCCGTCCGCACTGTCCCACTACCGCTAAGGATTCTCGAACCGAGTGCTGAGAAACCGCAGAGATGGATAGTAGATTCACCCGATCGAAATCTGCACTCGCCCGGTCAGGAAATATGCCCGATCGAATCGCTTCCCATAACTCGATCGTTGCGGGTTCTGGTTCGGTGGCTAATTCTTGTTCTAGAATCTGACAGCAGCGATCGTACTGCTTCAAAGCAGCCGTGCGCCGCCCGCACTGTGCCAAAATCCGTATCAAACATTGATGGGCTGATTCATTCCAGGGTTCTAGTTGAAGCTGCCGTTGAACGTAATGTTGTGCTTTTTGATAGTTATGCTGGTGTTCGTAGTGTGTGACAAGTGCCATACAGGCGTTGACCACAAATTCGTGGAATCGTTGGCGATTCAGCATCACCCATGCTTCAAAAGCTTCGCTATCTGGAAGTTGAATGCGATCGAGAAACGCTCCCCGATACAAAGCAACTGCTTGTTCTAAATCAGACACGCATTCTGGATCGAGTTCACCACCGGCATAGGAATGTTCGCTGTGACCATCAAGCAATTGAGTTAATATAGCGACATCAGACGTATGCTCGCCCGCAGGATTAAACTGAATCGTATTGCGCGTGGTGAGAAATAGCGGTGAGTGAACCGTCGAATCTGCTAGCAGATGGCGGAGCGTGCATAAGGCTTTGCGAAGATTGCTGCGAGCGTTTGACTCGCACCGATCTGACCACAACAGCGCAGCCAGAGAATCGCGGTGATGGGGATAGCTTGATTCGATCGCTAAATAAGCAAACAGCGCCCGCACTTTCTCATAGGGGAAATTCAGGATTGGCTGCCCGTTCACCATTACTTGCATTTGTCCGAGCAATGCTAACGCTAATCGAGTCATAATATTGTGCCTCTTACAAAAACTTAATTGAGTGAATAGTGTGTGATTTGGGTCAATTCCCAGAACTTAAATTGTGCGTTTGAGTCAGTTATCTTTGCTGGAGATACCAATTCTAAAAACTCTTGCTACACTCTGCATCCTTGGCTTGATTTCAGGCAATCAACCTACTCTTTTTACTGTTGCATGAGTTTTAGGGAATAGTATTAGTATCAGCGGGTTTGTTTGACCTGATAAACCCAAGTTAAACCAATGCACTGACAATGCCAGCCATAAAAAGTCATAAAAAGTCGTATGTATTGATTCAGGAGCAGAGAAAGTACCCACAGGGGTACTCAGGATCGCAAATTAAATAATTTACACAATGAAAGTGGGATGGGCGTCCCGCCCGTCCATAAAGAACGGGCGGGACGCCCATCCCACAAGAATAATAAAGCTTGTAAGTTATTTAATTCTCATTCCTCAGCAAAAAAATTACGGTTATGAAATTGCTGAGCTTTTCCATAGTAGCCAAAACAGTAAAGCCAGAAAATTTTACCAATTCACGATCGATTCACGCTGCTGTGGACGATGCGTAGACGATGCCTTGTTAGGTTCTACACATGACTGAATTAACAAGAAACAGGAAACCCAACATGGATATTACAGGTACTAACGGCAACAACAATCTGATCGGCTCTTTACAAGCTGATACAATCAGGGGACTTGGAGGAAACGATTTCATTCAAGGTCTTGACGGAGACGATCGCATCTTTGGTGATAACGGTGGTGCAGCCCTGCCGAGCGATGGTAATGACACAATCTTTGCTGGAAACGGAAATGATAACGTCCAGGGTAATGGTGGCAATGACGTACTTTTCGGTGGTACTGGCAACGATCAGTTGAGCGGTGGCCAAGGCAACGATGTCTTGAATGGTGAGGCGGGCTCAGATTTCCTAACGGGGGGATTGGGCAATGACACCTTGAATGGCTTCGGCAATCAATCTGGTTCTCAAGTTGACGATCTTCTTGGTGGAGGTGGTGCAGATACCTATGTGCTTGGCAATTTCTCCACTGCCTTCTACACTGCATCCAACCAATTCGCGCTGATCCGAGGTTTTGCACCGGGTGAGGGCGACAAGATTCAGATTAAGGGCAGTCTGTCTCAGTACACGCTAAGGAAGGATCGTGACCTTCAACTGGGGGGCAGCGCATTTGACACGGAGATTCTGTTAAACGGAAACCGGATTGCTGTTATTCAAGACACGATCAATGTGCCTAATTCCTCGTTCTTTAGCGTTTAGGGATCTGCTCGAAATAAAGGATCCATAATCGAGTCATGCAGGGTGCATGACGCCATATAACACACCAACATATAGCGTTTTATAGAGGCAATCCACTCGTGGTTGCCCCTATTTCTTTGATGGTTGCGTCCAGGACTGACCGATTAGCAATTACCGATTACCAATTATTACTTGAAATTCTTAACTTTTTATGCTAATCGCCGTTGCGATCGTCCACGCATCCACCAACAGCAACAACAGCGTACATAAAAGTAAAATAAGATACATCCAAGGTTGAGACAAAGGGCGAACATCTCTAGTATCAATACCCGTTTTCGCTTGCACCAAACGCACTAATTTAGCAAATCCAGCCACCCGCATCGGCAACAAATAACCTTCACCCGCATGACTCAAAAAATAGTACACTAAACCTCCTTGACCGGTCGATCGAGGTTTAAGAGCCTTCACCTCAGTCCAAGGAAGATCCCAACCCCTGCGAAACACGCGCGGAAACCAGTTCGGATAGGTAACTTCAATCCCCTCCTCGGTGAGGATTACCCGTTCGCTGAGCACGCCGTAAAGGCCCGCTGCGCCGATCGCAATTGCCGCCCACAGTGCAGCGGGCGGAATCGGTGCTTTCGTTACTTCCGACAAAAACGGTAAGGGAATACTCAGGGCGAAGTACAAACTCAACAGCGTGATTCTAATCAGGGGAGAAAGCCGGAATACAGCCGGCTCAAATACTGGAGGGGAAGATGGCGAAAGTGCGATCGGTTCTGCTGACATGGCTGAAATTATAGCAGTGGACAGTTGACAGTTGACAGTTGACAGTTGCAGAACCCGAATCAAATCATTGATGCAGCACGGGTATCGGCTATATTCATGAAGTTTTGAGCCGTAGGGTGCGTCGCCATTAAAAATCCCCAAATAAAAATCGCTCGTCTAATAGCGACGCACCTATACTTTTGAATAGTCGAGCAAACAAACTCAATAATTATGTACCAATACTTGAAAGAAATGGTATAAGGTGCGTCGCCACTCGAAAAGTCGATTAAATGGGAGGGATTGTTGATGGATCCGCACCCTACAAATACTCAGGCAAATATGCAAAACATGACTATATTTGCACTGTTGACTTTCGAGCTAAAATTCTATTCAGAAACTTTGATTTTTAACTGTTGAGTTTTTACCGATTTGCAGGAGTTGGAATCTTGAGTGCCCAGTTATCAATTAACGGACAATTTATAACTCAAAACTCACAACTTATATTAATCAACGGCTGTTAATGCGGGTACTGTCAAAGGTTCTGAGATTTCTCGGGATTTGGGGCGGCCGGCCATCATGGCGCGATCGCCCTGAGCTTTGCCTCGGGATCTGCTAGGATTGACGCTTGAATAAGGGCCTTCGTTAATCTGCAAGCGATCGCAAGGAATTTTATCCGACAAAATTGCACTGGCCATCATCCCGGTGTGAATTTCCAATGCTGCGGCCCGCATCGCTTCAAAGACTAAACGCTGTCCGGGAAACACCACTCGTTCAAAATACCAGTTAGGAATGTTGCAGATGCGAGCAATCTGAATTTGACTCGTGGCGTTGACGTAGCAGCAGAGAATTTTGCTGTCGGCGTCTGAGGGTACTGGGTCAAGAATTTGAGCCATAAATGCTGAGGGGCTTTGCCTAAAAGTTTTAGTTATCTTCTCAGGCTAACATCTTGCGATCCCGGCCTACTGTAAAGCCGACTACCAACTGAATAACAGATGAGAGACCGATCGCACCTCATACTTGTCTTTACCCAAAAAAATACCAAATTTTTGACTTTTTCCGGCGATTTTCGGTCAATATACGCTGTATTTGCTTAAAATTTAACTTTTTTCTGCTGCGATCGCCCATCGACACCCACCAGCTCACCCTTAAGCCTCTTAGCAAAATTTAAGAATATTTAATATTAAATTGCGAAAATTAGATTGAATGTAAAGTTATATTAAAAGAATATAAACATAGTTAAAAAAGTTCCACATTAGGATATGGCAATCATGGAAAGCCGAGAAAACCGAGTTTTGTACGTTCGCCTCCCTTGCAATCCCATTTTCCCGATCGGAGTTGTGTACCTTTCGGATCACGTGCACAAGCTGTTTCCCGATGTCCAACAGCGGATTTTCGACTTAGGCGCGGTGCCCCCGCTGGATTACGCTAAAGGTTTGGATGCGATCGTAGATGAGTTTAGGCCAACGCTGTTAGTTTTCTCTTGGCGGGACATTCAAATTTACGCGCCCGTGGGCGGTAGAGGCGGAAATCCGCTGCAAAATGCCTTCGAGTTTTACTACGCCAAAAATCCCCTAACCAAGTTCCGGGGAGCTCTCGGAGGATTGCGTTTGGCCACGTCCTACTACACCGAACTCTGGCGCAATCTGGGACTGCTTAAGCGCGGATTGAAGCGGGCCCGGAAATACCATCCGGAAGCGCGCGCAGTCGTCGGTGGCGGTGCTGTGAGCGTGTTTTACGAGCAGTTGGGCCGCAGCTTGCCGGCCGGGACTGTGGTTTCGGTGGGCGAAGGCGAGGCTTTGCTGGAGAAGTTGATTAAAGGCGAAGATTTGGCACAGGAAAGGTGTTATGTAGCAGGAGAAACTGTACCGCGCGATCGACTAATTCACGAAAAGCCAGCCAACATCGAGAAAACTGCTTGCAACTATAACTACATCGAGAGCATTTGGCCAGAATTTTCCTATTATCTACAGGATATGGACTTCTACCTCGGAGTCCAAACCAAGCGCGGCTGTCCTCACAATTGCTGTTACTGCATCTATACGGTGATTGAAGGCAAGCAAGTGCGGATCAATCCGGCGGATGAGGTGGTGGCAGAGATGCGCCAATTGTACGATCGAGGTATCCGCAATTTCTGGTTTACCGACGCGCAATTTATCCCGGCGCGCAAATTCATCGATGATGCGATCGAATTATTGCAAAAAATCATCGCCGACGGCATGAGTGACATCCACTGGGCTGCTTACATCCGTGCGGACAATCTCACACCCGAATTGTGCGATTTGATGGTAAAAACGGGAATGAATTACTTTGAAATCGGCATCACCAGCGGTTCCCAGGAACTGGTTCGCAAAATGCGGATGGGCTACAACTTGCGCGTAGTTTTGGAAAATTGCCGCGATTTAAAAGCCGCCGGTTACAACGATGTGGTTTCGGTAAATTATTCATTCAACGTCATTGACGAAACTCTTGAAACCATCCGCCAAACTATTGCTTACCACCGAGAATTAGAGCGAATTTTCGGAGTCGATAAAGTAGAACCAGCGATTTTCTTTATCGGGTTGCAGCCGCACACAATTTTAGAAGAATACGCCTTTAAAAAGGATATTCTGCAACCCGGTTACGATCCGATGAGTTTGATGCCTTGGACAGCGCGCAAACTGCTGTGGAATCCCGAACCTTTGGGCTCGTTTTTCGGACAAATTTGTTTAGAAGCTTGGCAGCGAAATTCCAATGATTTCGGCCGCGAAGTGATGGCGATTTTGGAGGAAAAACTCGGCTGTGCGGATTTGGAAGCAGCTTTGACTGCACCTGTTGAAATCAAAGACAAACAGTTAACTGCTGTTCGTTGATTTCCTGGTTTGTAGTGAGGACTTCAGTCCTTCCAAATTAAGATAAGCCGGACTAAAGTCTTTACGACAAAAAGGTTCGTAGTGAGGACTTTAGTCCTTCAAGAAGGTTCGTAGTGAGGACTTCAGTCCTTCCGAAATTAAAACAAACCGGACTAAAGTCCTTACTACGAACCTAATTTTTTTCACATTGTCAACACTTGGAAAACAGAATCATAAATAGGAGATAAACATCATGACTTTTATCGACCCCAGAACGGATTTTGCATTTAAAAGAATATTTGCTTCCGCAGAAAGTAAACCTATTCTGATTAGCTTTCTCAACGGTCTGATTTATCAAGGCAATCCCACAATTCAAGATTTACAAATGATCGATCCGTATCAAGCCGGAGAAGTTGTGGGATTGAAAGACTCGTATTTAGATGTCAAAGCAACCCTAGATAACGGGACGATCGTGATTATCGAAATGCAAGTTTTGAATGTTAAAGCCTTTGAAAAACGGATTGCCTACAATGCAGCGAAAGCTTACGGAAATCAACTCACGCGGGGCAAGGGCTACTTCAGTTTAGACCCAGTAATTGCCATCACAATTACGGATTTTATTTTGTTTGAAAACACCAATAAAATTATTTCGCGTTTTTCTTTTAAAGAAGAGGAAGAACATTTTGATTATATCTGTCCGACAATGACGCTAATTTTTGTGGAGTTACCAAAATTTAATAAGTCTGTTGATGAGTTAGAATCTCTAGCTGACAAGTGGATTTATTTTATCAGAGAAGCACCGAATTTGGAAATGGTTCCAGAATCGCTGGAAACAACTGCACCGATTCAGCAAGCTTTTGGTATTGCTAATACCGTGAACCTCAGCCGCAAAGAATTAGATCAACTGGAAGCACAGGTCTTTTATCTGCAAGATCAGCAAAGGTCTATAGAAGAAGCCTTAGAAACCGGAGCTCAGCGGGGTCAAATTAATACTGTGATTCGTTTGCTGGAACGAAAGCTGGAAACTTTGGATGAGTCAATTAAATCTAGAATTGCACAGTTATCTAGCGATCGAATCGATACTTTGACAGAAGCTGTGCTTGATTTCAATAGCGCGGAAGATTTGGTGAGTTGGTTGCAGGAAATGGGCGATCGATAGTAAAAAGTCAGAGTGCGCCTTGCGTATCTTGTCTATAGCATTTTCAATTTCATAAAGAGCGATCGCACATTATGCCTTACAGTCAATTCACAATTACTAAAGCTAAAAAAGACTTTCAGTTAACTATCGTGGAGGGAACTCGGTTTTTTCCTGAGGTGGAATCAATTAATCCCAGTCCGAGATTGACTAGCGAATTAGAAGATTTGCCTTGGACGATCGCAGTTGGTTCCGAAAAAGCGAGATCGGAAGCCCTTGTCTACCCAGTTTTGCAAGAAGTCCGGCGCTTGATGAACCGCCAAATCAGTTTATTTTCGGGACGGGAATTTAATGTTGACCCCAGTTGCGATCTTACCGGATACGTCGATTTTTTAATTAGCCGATCGCCCGAACAGCTTACCGTTGAAGCACCTGCGATCGTAGTTGTGGAAGCAAAAAAAGCCGATTTGAACGAAGGGATCGGTCAATGTATTGCTGAAATGGTAGCAGCACAGCGCTTTAACGAAGCAGCAGAACACCCGATCGCAACTATCTACGGTTGTATCAGCAGCGGCACTCAATGGCGCTTTCTCAAGCTTTCAGGAACAACTGTGGCGATCGATCTTACCGATTATCCGCTGCTTCCCGTGGAAACCATTTTAGGATTCTTGGTTTGGATGGTTCAACAGACTTAGCTAGATTTCACTTATTCAGTAAAAAATAGGATTTCGCACTAAACCCAAAGTTTTTAGAACTTGCTTAAAAACCTCGCTGTCAACTGTCAAATGTCAACTGCTTGTTTAAATATCTTTCAATTAGGACGATCGCCACAATATCATCTACAGGCCGCGGCGGAGTCCGCATTCCCTGGGGAATCAAGCGAGAAAGTCCCGTCGCAGGGTACATTTCCCAGTAACGATCCTTCGCTTCTAGACTGCTGAACCTCTCGTCAATCTGCACAATTTTTATAAAGGGCGACAAACTCTGCGTCAGTTTTTGTTTCCAACTTTTGGAAGTTGTTTGGTCTCCCATGACTGGACAGCACTACTTGATGGTAGCAGATGTTCTTATCTCTACCCATCACGGCGATGCCGCACTTGTCTTTCCCCGGATCGAAACCTAAAATCATATTTATTAGTCCTCATTTAATAAGTTTTTACAGGGGCTTGAGCGCCGGCTAACTCAATCGCCAACTTATATCTAATCTGATACTTGCATTCTTGACTGTCTCAAAATCTTGGCGGGCGATCGTACTTATTTTACTTGACTTTTTTGCAGGATTGACATATTATATCATCATGGGAATCCGTGCGACCATATAATGCCTAAAATCAGAAACCGGGTTTTTGCCACAATCTTTACTTCCCCGTTTTAATTGATATCGTGTCCCATCAATTGACCGCAGCAAGATTCGTTCGTAGTGCGGACTGAAGTCCGCTCAATATTGCGGACTGAAGTCCGCACTACAAACCGTTTTTTGTTATGGTAATCGACCAGACATGATATCAGAAGGCGTATCTGATTCTGGCGGTGCGTCGCTGTGAGATTGTCGATTTGATTTGCAAATTGCAGATGGCGACGCACCCTACTATCTAGAGAGTAGAGAAGAGTCCTCACAGGGAAGACAGGGAGGAAGGGACAGTCAAAGCTACCGCTACACGAAAACCCCTGCACCTGTACGAGTGGCCCGCAGGGATCCAGTCGCGGCGGGCAGCACGGCAATACACCGCATAGTTGTACCACGAACCACCACGCAGCACTCGGCAATTACTTGTTCCAGTTTCCCAAGAACTTCCGTCAATCGGTGCGCCGTCATAGTTAATGTGCCACTTATCGCTGCACCATTCGCAAACCTGACCGTGCATATCATAAAGTCCAAAGGGATTGGGGGGAAAACTCCCCACATCCATTGTTTGTTCGCGGTAACGTCCCGTCGGTGCTGCACCGAAGGGAAAATTCCCATTATAATTAACTAAATCCGTGGTAATTGTCTCGCCAAAATAGAAAGGTGTTGCAGTTCCGGCGCGACAAGCATATTCCCATTCAGATTCCGAAAGTAAGCGATAAATCTTGCCTGTTTTTTCAGAAATTTTCCGGCAGAATGCTACAGCCTTATCCCAGCCTAAAGTTTCTACAGGCAGTTTCTCACCTCTAAAGTGCGATGGGTTATTTCCCATCACTGCTTGCCACTGTGCTTGGGTGATGGGGTATTTTCCTGCATAAAAAGCGGGTACTGTTACTTGATGGTGCGGACTTTCGCGATCGTATATACCTGATTCTGTTGCTGGCGAACCCATCATAAATGTGCCGCCAGGAATGTAAACCATTTCTAGTACAACTCCATTACCTAAGTCTTCTCTGAAGTAATGAGCAAAGGACTTGATGCGACTGTTTTCTTTTCCTTTATCATCGACTGTGATGACATCAAATTCAAATGTAGGGAGATAGTCTTGAAACTGCGGTTTTATCTTTAAGTCATCTCTATCTTTCAGGAGTGAATAGGCAGCAAATTTCACCTGCATTGATTCCTCGCGCAAGGCTTGCACTATCACATCTAAGCCTGCTTCTCCATATTTCAGTGCTTCGGAGAGTGCGGCGATTTTCACTTCGACAATGGGTGAGGCTAAGCGGCTTTTAACACCGGGTATGCCTCCGAGTACCGCGGCATTGACAGGAATTGAATTTTGTCCGCCACGGACAGCATCGTATTCTCTGGGTTCATTTTGATTCTCTGACATTACACCGCACTGTCCTGCATTTTAATTGAGTAAAATTTTGTTTTGTGATGTCAATATCTCAGGGATCGATTCTTAATTTCTCTCTTTGACCTTTTAGCGGTGCGGTGCGTCGCTGTGAGATTGTTGGTGGTGCTTCCAGATTTTTGGTGGCGACATACCCTACGATTGCTATATATATGGCGACACGGATTCCCATGATTTAATGATATGTCAATGGCGCGAAAATGTCAAGCAAAATTGCGGTTCGATCGCCCAAAATATTTCATCAAATTCGATAGATCGATCGCACTTATCTAAGTTTCAAATCTCCCCTAGCTGGATCTTGTTGTCCGGTGCGGAAAACCACGACTCCGTTTGACAGAGCAACTAAATCTATTTTCAGCGGCCCGGCGATGTAAGTGACATCCGCGGCGATCGCCCGAACCTCCAATGGTTTATCGTACTGCTGTAGTCGATCGACAAAACCGCCCAAAGTTTCAATCCGATTGTCCGCAACTTGGACTCTACCGCCGACAACACCAATTAACCGAGCGCGAAATTGACAAGCTTCGATCAATTGCTGCAACTGTTGTCGCACCTGTTCGTCAGGTAAAGCTACGGGATCGACAGCAACCCCTGCAATCACATCTCCAGCGCGGAACACCACTCGATTGATTTCGGCTTCTGCAAATACCTTAATTACCTTTTCTTGTCGCAGGTAATTAGCGCCGGCTACAATCCGCACCACGTAGTCTTTACCGTCTTTGATCTGACTGATTAATTGATCGATTTCCGCTTTAGTAATTTGAATAACCTGCTCTCTAACCTTATTATTTTCCGGCTGCATCAGTTCGACGGTGGTTTTATTTGCTTCTTGCAACAGTCGATCGATCGCGCGCCTTTCCGTACCCGCTTCCTGGATGCGAACCACGCCAGCAGCTAAAATTTGACCGCGCCTGATCGCAACTGTACCCTCGCGGATGGCTTGAAAATCGCGTTCCAAAACTTGCATTTGCTGCTGCAATAAAGTTTGTTGCTGTTCGAGTTGAGCTTGTTGCTGTCCCAGGGTTTCTAAAAGTGCTTCCCTCTCGGCAATTACCTTGTCCCTCTCGACAATTATGCGATCGCGCTGGGCGAGATTTTCCGCACGCTGGGCAATTTCCTTGTCTCGCTCAGCAATTAGCTTGTTGCGATCGACAATTGCCACATTTCGTTTTGTAATTTCTGCCTCTCGCTGGGCAATTTCCTTGTCCCGCTGAGCAATTTGAGTTTTAACCTGCTCTCGCTGCTCGATTAACTGTTGGCGTTCCGCTTGCAGTTGGGCGATTTCCGAGCTCAAAGTCGTTTTTTGCCCTGAAACAGTCTTCAATTGATTCTCAGTGCGATCGAGCTGAACTCTGGTAGTCGATCGCGCCGTTTCCACCAATTTCAATTGTTCTTCTGTCTGAGATTTAGCCGCTTCCACAGTAGCAAGCTGTTCTTCCGTTTGCGATTTAGCCGCTTCTACCTGACTTAACTGCTGTTCAGTTTTAGACTTGGCTGCTTGCACGCTGTTAAGTTGGGCCCGCAGCGAATTTAATTTTGTTTGCGTCTTAGCTTGCTCGGCATTAGCTGCTTGGAGCGATTGATTAATTTGCTCTAAATTGGCTTTAGCTTGGGATTGAGCCGCCAAAGCTTGAGCTAATTCAGTTTCAACTCGATTTTTCTCTTGAGTGGCTTGTTTGATTTCTCTGCGGGCGTTGTTGAGTCTTTTTTGAATCTCGTCTATGCTAAAAACTCCGGTTCGCAGCGGCTTGCTGGTAGCAAATAAAATGCCCAGAGTAATGGCTGACAGGATGCTGCCGGCCATCACTGTCACTACAACAGCGGTATCGCGGGGGCGCAGTTTGAACAAACTCAATCTGGCCTTGCCGACTTTCGTCCCAAGGCGATCGCTAACAGTAGCGATCACGCCGCCCAACACTAACATTACAAATATTAAGATGTATCCAGCAGTCATTCCGATTTCTTATTTTAGATTGTGGATTTTGGATTGAAGAAAGAATCCAAAATCCAAAATCGTATAATTTCTCGGCATCAAGTGAATTGCTGGCTTAAGGCCACCGGATTGTGAACTGTGATCTTTTTCTTGTGGATCGAGATCATTGTTTCTTGTCTGAGATCCCCCAGCAAACGAGTCACAGTTACCCGCGTCGAGCCGATCGCCTCCGCGATCGCCTGATGGGACAGCTTCAAATCAATCGTAATCCCATCCGTACTCGGCACCCCAAAATCCCGGCATAGAATCAGCAAAAAGCTGACGAGTCTCGAACCCATATCTCGGTGTGCCAGCGTTTCGATCATCATCTCGGTTTGCAAAATCCGAGATGACAGTCCCCGAAGCATCACCATCGACAATTCCGGGTCTTCCTTGAGCGCTTTCTCCACTTGTTCGATCGGCAGCGAGATCAATTCCACCGGTGTAAAGGCTACCGCGTGGTAAAACCTATCCGATCTGTGTCCCGTAATCAGAGACAGCACCCCAAATACGCTGTTTTCGCGCAGGAGGGCGACTGTAATTTCTTCCCCTGCTTCGTACACCCTGGAGAGCTTCACAGCGCCTTTAATGAGAACGTAGACGCGCTCAGCCGGATCTCCAGGGAAAAAAATTGTCTTGCCCCGTTCAAAGTTTTCGACAATGGGCGGAAACGCCCCGCCGCTGATTTGGCGGAACACGGCTGCTAGCGGTCTATCATGTGTCACGACGAGATCCTTTGTACTAATCAATACTTTGTAACTTGTCGATTAACCTTATTGAGTAAATATACTGCCCAACCTCCAATCTCTAGGGATTCTGTTACTGTCATCTAATGTTAAGGTAAGCACACGCTGTATGATTAAATCTAGCCCTTCTCTTAACTTTTTCAATTCCGCCCCATCTAGCTCCACAGCAAAATTAATATCAATTGTGTCTCAATTGTGTCTGAATCAGTTAAATCTGAATCGGTTGTGTCTAAACTGGCGGGGTTGTCGCATACAGCCAATGAGAACGGTGCTAGTTGCTTCTTAAAAAAATACAGATGATAGATTTGACCGGAAAAAATGCTCTTGTTACGGGCATTGCCAACAATCGCTCGATCGCCTGGGGCATCGCCCAGCAGCTCCACAAAGCTGGGGCTAATCTCGGCATAACTTATTTGAAGGACGAAAAAGGCAAGCACGAGCGCAAAGTCGCTGAACTCGTGGAACCGCTCAATCCCAGTCTGTATCTGCCCTGCAATGTCCAAGACGAAAGCGAAATCGAGTCTACTTTTAAAACCATCGCCGACAAGTGGGGCAAGTTAGATGTCCTAGTTCACTGTCTGGCTTTTGCCGGCAAAGACGAACTTTCCGGAGATTTCAGCAACACCTCGCGTCAAGGCTTCTCCAATGCTTTGGATATTAGCGCTTACTCGCTGGTGCGGCTTTGTGCTGCTGCTAAACCGCTGATGGCCGAAGGCGGCAGTATTATCACGCTAACTTATTTGGGCGGTGTGCGGGTAGTTCCTAATTATAATGTCATGGGAATTGCTAAGGCTGCTTTGGAAATGAATGTTCGGTATCTGGCGGCGGAACTCGGCCCGTTAAATATTCGGGTAAATGCCATTTCTTCAGGCCCGATTCGGACTCTGGCTTCGTCAGCAGTTGGCGGCATTCTGGACATGATCCACCACGTTGAGGAAGTGGCACCGCTGCGGCGGACGGTAACTCAGCAGGAAGTGGGAAATGCTGCGGCTTTTCTGTGCAGCAATCTATCTAGCGGGATTACGGGTCAAGTTTTGTATGTCGATGCTGGTTACGAAATCATGGGAATGTAACAGCTTTTAAACAGTTGACAGTTGACAGTTGACAGTTGACAGCGAAGTTTTTAGACAGTTGACAGCAAGATTTGCAAACAGTCAACTGTCAATAACTGTCTTTTGTTCGCTACAAAAGTGTTAATCCCAAATTACTAATTAATTCTAATGAATGACCAATTGCGAATTATGGAAATAATCGATCGCCCGCCTGTACCTCCTCCAATTTCTAGTAACACGATCGCCAGGGCCGCCTTGGTGAAGCGCACAACACTCGAAACGGATGTCACTGTCAGCCTCAATCTCGACGGTTCGGGAACTTGCAAGGCGTCTACAGGAATTCCGTTTTTAGACCATATGTTGCAGCAGATTTCTTCTCACGGATTGATTGATTTGGACGTGCAGGCGATCGGCGATTTGGCGATCGACGACCATCACACGAACGAAGATGTGGGCATTACCTTAGGTCAAACCCTAGCAAAAGCTGTCGGAGATCGATCGGGCATTTCTCGTTTCGGACACTTCATCGCCCCGCTGGATGAAGCATTAATTGAAGTAGTGCTAGATTTTTCGGGAAGGCCTCATTTAAGTTACAACTTGGAAATTCCCACCCAGCGCATCGGTAGTTACGACACCGAGTTAGTGAGAGAGTTTTTTGCTGCGGTGGTGAACCACACTCAAATGACACTGCACGTCAGACAGTTGCAGGGCGGGAATTCTCATCACATTGTCGAAGCCGCGTTTAAGGCATTTGCGCGGGCTCTGCGGATGGCGGTGGCGATCGATCCTCGGCGCGCCAGTCGGATTCCGAGCTCTAAAGGAGTTTTGTAGTTTAGGGGTAGTAACTGCGTCCCAAAAAACAATCAAACAATTAGTGGGGTGGGCTTCGCAGCACCACCCCGAATATGCAATTTAAATTCACAACACCCTACTACCTATCCAAACGTCGTCAAGAATCGGAAAGCATCGAGGACGTGACTCGCACAAACGTAGGGCGAAGTATTGTAAAAACCTTGCCACGCCGCCGCCTTATCTTCATCATACCTGTCCGCTCTTTCCGGGTGTTTTCCTTGCCAATTCAGCCGCACCGCGTGACCGACTAATACATCTAAAACAATGTATTCTTCTACTTTCAATTCTGGATTCCGCTGGGCGATCGCAGCCAACTCCATCAGCGCCTCAATATTTACTTGTCGATATTCCGGTGCCACAATCTTGTTCAGCAAATGCTCGATTTGCAGCGCAAAATTCTTTTCACCCGGCGTCATTTCCGATAAAATAACATCGCTATCTAACCGATTTCGGCGCTCTAATTTGTCGCCAATAATCAAGCCTTTACAGTGCCGCAGTAATCCCCAAACACTCGGATAAAAATCTTTCGGTACGCGATTGACTGCACCTTCCATTTGCCGCTTGCGACGCCATCCTCCCGCAGGCATTTGTGGTTCTTCAAAAACAGGCGCGACTACCCATTCAATATCTTTTTCCGGCTGTTTGACGCGCAGGGATTCTTGCTCTTTGAGGATTTGATTCATTTCCTCGTATTCTGTCAAAACTTGGCGCAGGCGATTTTTGATTTCAAAGGGACTTAGCTGCATTAAATGTTCGTAAGCTTCGTTTTGCGTAACTCCCAATTCGCGGGCTAATTCGCTGGTTAACAACAAAATAAAGTAGCTAACTCTCAGTGTCAGCAGACCTTTAAATAACTGCGGTTCGGCTTTAATTAGGACGCTGAGATAGATAATAACTTCTTGGGTGAGAACTCGATCGCGAACATCTTCTCCGCAGAATTCCCGAATTTTATCCATCACTTCCATGTAAGAACCAGGCCGCGAAATCACCGAATCTTCGCTGTAGGCTTTCCCCACAGCAATTTGTTTTTGCCTGACCAAAATGTCTGTCACTGCATCAGACAAGCTGATATCAACCTTGTCGAGCAAACCTGCGGCATAGCGGATGACTGCCCATTGGATTTTTGACTGCGAACTTTCTCCAGCTTTTGTATAAACTTCGTTGAGCAAATCCACAACTTTTACTGTTGCTTCGGCGCCTCCAAATCCTGTATCGAAATTTAGTCCTTTTAGTCGAATCAATGTGTGCAGCAGCTCTATTTGTTCGTACAAGTTCTCTGAACCGCGCAGGCTAGCGAGCAGCAATTTAGTATTAGTTTCGCACTCTAGTTTGAATTCTTGCGTGTGACCCAAAGGCCAAGTTTTTTCGGGATTGTAACCGAGATAGCTGCGGGTTTCTATTGCACCTGTTACCGGAGATTCGGTGAATTCAAAATCGTGCATGAAATCAATTCTTTCCGTACCCGCAGTCAGCATTAACTGGTTGAGATTCCCGAGTTTAACTGGCGTGTTTTTGCAGTGTCCGTCCCGGAGTTCTTTCATCAAGTCTAACAATGCTTCCCGGCCGGTTTCCAGCATCGCATGAGTTAACATCAGCGTTACTGTGGGGCGTCCTAACTGATACCAGTGGCGGTGAATGTGAGCGATTTCACTTTGGATTTTAGATACTAGAAAATGGTAGTCTAGGGTTAGGTAAAATTCTTCTCTGTCCAAAAATGAGGGGAGAAATACGATCGCCTCTCCGCGAATTTTGAACACCCGGGAAGTCGTCAAACTCCGCAAACGGCGCACGGGGCGCCCGGTTAAGCCTAGCGGATCGTTGCGTCCAATCTCCGCGTAAATAGCGGATAATTCCTTAGTTTGGCGGACTTGAATTGGTGCTACCTGCTTGGGCGTTTGGGCTGCTATGCCGTTAGCGGCTAATTCTGCTTGCAAATCTTCGTCTTCAGCTAACAGGGCAATTTGCACTAAAGGTTCTCTTTGCTGGCCGACTGACAGATGCCTTCCTAGCGGGTCGATATCCCCCACTGCAATTAATTTCTCGTTCAGCAATTGACCGAGAAAATACAAACTTTGCGCCCAAACTAGGGGAACATTTTCATTGGGTAAGCGCTGCTGGCTGCGGGGATTTAATTTTTCGGCTTCTATATTTACGGCAGGGACATAGTACAATTCTGGTAGTAAAGGTAAACCAGCGCGATCGACTGCCAGAGATGCCAAACGCTCCTGGTACTCTTCGACTTGGGCTTGGTTTCCCTCAAATATGCCGTCCAAGAGCAGATAAGTGAAAAATAGCGGCCACTCGCATTCTATACTATCGAACTGCTTTAATTCTGTCGGTTCGTAATGCAGGCGATCGGCATCTTCTAAAACTGTTTGGTGTCCGTCCCGCAGAAACCGCTTGCAGCCGTAATTTCCCTGTAATTTGTCAATAATTTTATTGCGAGTCCGCGCTACTAATTCTTTGTCTTCCACAGCAAAAGCAGGAAAACTAATCACGCTCAATAAAGCAGCATCTACTTCTTTTGAACTAGATTCGCGAGGCAAAAGCGATTCCAAAGTGATGCGGCTTCTGGCAATTTCATCCGGTAAAACGTGAATTACCGATGCTTGAGAACCGTTAACTCCGAACAAATCCAATCCATTGATTGCTTCCAGTGCTGCTTTTGCCATACCCACAGAACTGGCATTTAATTCGGCATTACCGCGATTGATTTTATGGCCTCTTTCCCAAATTCCGTAATCGGGCGTGCGGTAAGCTCTACCGATGTAGTAAACTAAATTTTGGACAAAATTGACTTCATCGATTGTAAAAACTATATGCAATCCCGAAGCCGTCATTTGAGCAAGAATTAACAAAAAGATAGAGGTAGCATCTAACTGCAAATGTCCCCACTCGTCATCGCCGACAACAATGTTTCCGGTTTGAGTATTGTATTTGGCGTGCAGGGCATCTAGGGGCAATTGAGTATTTTTAAAACGTTCGACTTTGTTTGCTTGCTGCATCATCGCAAACATCAAGCCGCGCATTAGTTTGACTGTGCTGTGTTCGAGTTCAAATGTTCTGCCGCGATCGCCATCAATTTTGCGGTAAGCTAAACCCAAACCCCACACTGCCAAAATGCTGTACACGTTATCGCGCACCCAGGCATCGGTGTAGTCGCCGTGGGCGTTAACAGCCGTACTCGCCGGCAGCAAACCGGTTATTGGGTTCTGGCGTTTGAGGATGACGTTTTTGATTTGCTGGTAGTAATAATCTAACCGGGTTTGCCGCTGGGTTGTTGCGATCGCCATTTCGTTTTCCTTAGTTTTCCTGATGCGAGCCGAATTGCGGTGAATAGACTTTTAAATATATCAGAGTTTCTATCATTTCTCAAGTTCTACAAACATAACAAGGTATTTGCCATGTCTAGCCGCAACAACAATAACAACAGCGTTGCTTTCGTAAAGATTGTCTACTCTACAGTGAAAATTAATGGTAAAATTGAACTCGTGCCGATGGAATGGTACGCTGACGGCTCTGTCAAGAAAATGGAACGCTAAGAGGCGATCGCACAGGTGGAAATTTTAGATTTTAGATTTTATATTTTAGATTGGGCATTTGGGGCATTGGTAATTAACTGGCGGGTACCTCACAGCAAGCGAGAGAACCGCTATACCAGCAAGCAAAAGTGCGATCGCACTCAGAGAAAAGCTCTCACCCTTAATTTTCCCCTATTTTCGGCACCAACCGGATTTTTGGCGTCCAGAAGTGGCAAGTGCGGCGATCGCCAAACTAAGCTAATTTAAACAACTAGGTATGTAGGAATCTCAAAGTAAAGAAATATGGATCGATCGCGCCCGCAATTCTCAGTCCTGGGACTACCAGTTCACATATTAGACGATTATGCAGGTTGGCTGATAGAGCGCCTGCATCAAGGGTTAGGGACTCACGTCGTGACGCTGAATGCTGAAATGGCAATGCAAGCCGAACAAAACCCGGCTTTAGCCGATGTAATTCGCTCTGCCGAGCTCGTGATACCCGACGGTTCTGGAGTAGTGCTGTATTTGCGAATGCGCGGCAAATCGGCACAGCGGTTTCCGGGGATTGAACTAGCAGAATCGCTGCTGCAACAGGCCGGAAAATTGCCGAATTCCGAACCAATATTTTTCTTTGGAGGTGCACCCGGAGTCACGGCGAAGGCGGCGGAAAGTTGGCAGCAAAAAGTTAATCGATTGTCTATTTCTGCTCAACACGGCTATCTTTCTGCTGAGGAAGAAACAGAATTCTGTGAAAGCCTCAAACAAATACAGCCAAAAATTATTTTTGTCGGCTTAGGAGTGCCGCGCCAAGAGTTTTGGATTGCCGAACACCGCCACCTTTGTCCGCAGTCAATTTGGGTGGGAGTTGGCGGCAGTTTTGATATTTGGGCTGGAACAAAAGACCGCGCACCGGCGTGGTTTTGCGACAATCATTTAGAATGGTTGTACCGGCTTTATCAAGAACCTTGGCGCTGGCGCAGGATGTTGGCTTTGCCACAATTTGCCTTGAAAGCTTTAGGCGATTTGCGAGCTTAGAAAGTTCCCAATCAAATCCGGTTTGCGGGTGTTATTGCTGATATTTGCGATCGCCCGCGAACCCGTCTCTACAATAATTGTGGTTAATTTATTTGACAGATTCAGCATATTCTACATGATGATGAAGCACAGGTGATGTAGCGAGTGTTAAAGCGGATGCTCGAAACAACTGGCGAGTCATTGCGGGCGATCGATCGCACCTGTTGACCTTGCTACAAAAATCCTCATCAATTCCATCAACGATTGGCAGAATCTCGATCGATCTGCCAGAGCCAGATTGTACCTAATTGAGAATGAACAACATCGGACACAAACCGCATCCCCACCTTCTGTAGTACCCGATTGGAAGCATTAGCTTCACCCAGAGTATGAGCGTTGACTGCTCGCACTTCCTCGCGATCGAAAGCATAGTCAATTAGCCCCTGTACTGCCTCAGTTGCCAATCCGCGATTCCAGTATTCGGCAGCTATTTCATAACCAATTTCTACAATGCCCGACTCATTTGGTTCACCTTTGAAACCTCCATTACCCACAAGCACTGCCTGTTGCGGGTGAATAAACAAATATCCATTCCAACCATTAGAAAGCGGTAAGGATTCATCCTCAGGGAGGGAAAATGCTTGATACTCCCCACTGATGAATCAGGGGGATTCTTGACTAAGACCACAAAGGGACTTTCAAAGGCGTTATCAAAGCACCTCTACTGACTCCCTTGAGACTTATCCCCAAGGTTGCCGCTACTTTTCGACCAATATTCGCTGCCCCATTGCAGTCTGCATTAATCAACAAACCTTCAAGAGTACGATACAATCCGCGCTTAACTCGTTTACCACAAGGTTGCCACCCACGAAAGTTTTTCGCAGAATTTAGGTAGCAAATCAAGGTCAATAAATGAAGCCTTGGAAGTATACGAATCTTCCGTTTCTACAAACTTAATCCCGTATTCTTCACACAGTTTAGCAATTCTATTCTTGAGTCTACCCGTCGGAATTTGCACAAAATTCTGATTGGTTTGAGAGCCAAGATTAATAGCATTCTTCATGCCAGCATTCCAACCAAATATAACAGTACCAAGATTGTTGCTTAAGCAATGATTTATCACTTTTCGAGCTGCTTTATTAATAGCATCTCGCATCGTCCGATTGCGATTTTCTGTCAAACGCGCCAGTCGTTTTGACCAATAACCATTTGCCTTCCCTGACATCAAAAAAGCAACACGCTTATTGTATCCTTGATTGAGCGACTTCAAATGTAACCCATCAACGATCAAGCTAGTTCCTATATTACTAACACAAGTTAGCCAGTTGTTCATTCCGTGGTCGATCATCAAAGCTTTAGATGGGTCTACATCTGCTTGGATATCTGCCGTTTTGTAGACTAATTCCAAATAGAAGCAGCCGTTTCTAGGTAGGATTCGATATTCTCTGATTGCTTTGTCGTCTAAGTTTGTAGGCCAAGGTAGATAAAAAGCATCCAATCCGAACCAGGCTTTAACTTTAGTACCCAGCGGAAATCTCAAAAGTCCGTCTTTAAGTCGAACGGAGCGACCTGTATAAGTCACCAAAGCTAGACCACCTTGTCGATAATTAGGTAATCTAGGTCTTTGAGTTACCGTCCCTTTTTTGATGCCTTCTAGAAGTCCAATATAGGATTTAAAAGACTCGGCGACAGTAGTTAAAATCTGCTGTGCCGTGTCCGAATAGAATGCCTTGTAATGCAGATTTTGATTCTCCGTGCCTAACACTTTGTGTAACTCTGCCCTCGTCGGTATTTTACCAGTCTTGAAGTACATCTGTCGAGCATAATAAATTCCGCAATTCGTCAATTTTGATGACTCACTGCACAGGAATTCTAGAATTGCTTTGAGATTATTATCGGGACTAATGAGATTTTGTTGACATCCAAACATTTCTATTTCCTCCTGATTATTAGATTAGCATAGCAATCTTATTTAAGGTGGGATTTTGCCAATAAAAAACATTTTGTAGGCGACTATGAAAAGATTTATTCTCAAAAAAGATGTAGGCGACTAAATAAGTCGCAGCCGCGTTCCTCCCCATGTCGGTAGCCCGGGGCTTCCCGCTCGTTTTCGGTGAGGGAACTGCGGCCAGTTATTAGGTACTGTGACTTGCAAAAGTTCTGCCAGCTCGCTTTTACTGCTCAAAAAAGCCTTGATGTGTATCCGTTCGACGGGGAGTAGTTGCAGATTAGTCGTCTCAATCATGGTTCTGCCTTCTCGATCGATATTTGATTGGAAATTTAATTCAAATATGACTTACGCAACAAAAACACTTTTATTTTTATTGTATTTTAAAATCGTCATATAGCAAGGCCTCCAGAATCTTTTTAGGAGAGGTTTATTAAAGTGATTTTCGTTATTTAGCTGCGACTCTAAGTTGGAGAGCGGTTTTATTTCCTTTTTTTGCTGGGTACCGAAGAGCATGGCGGATGAGCCATTTGACTTCATTAGAGGCACCGTTTAGCCAACGATCGCAAATTGCAAATACCTGTTCGGGGTGGTCTTTGGCAATATCGCCCAGATTGTTGGCGACACTGCGACGCACGTAAAGGCTGCGATCGTCCTTCAGGGCATCAAGGATTGGGAATACGGGGGCTGGGTTGGCGATGAAAGCGGGGATTCGCGTTCCCCAAGGAAGTCTGGATCGCGTACCTTCAGAACAAAGACGACGGACATGGGGGTCTGGATCCGATGTCCAATCAAGCAGTTGCGAAAGGGTGCGATATTGTTGTTGAATTAGAAACGGTCGTATGGAAAACTCCGCACTAAACCGTTTGGTAAGTTCGTATTGGGCAAGCATGGATATTTCAAACGGATCTTGTCCATCATTATCTTTTAGTTCTATACCATACTTAGCAATGAAACAAATATGAGGAAGATAAAAAAATACTGCCAGTTTTAGTCCATCTGTTTGAGTTAGTGGCGGTGTCAAAGAAGCCACAAGTATCTCAATAGCTGTCGCATATTTATCAGGCAAACATTGACGGAGTGCTAATGCCAGATGTCGGCCGCGTTCCATAAGTTCAAGCGAATCCAATCCATCTAACGCAACCTGACGAAACGATTTTTCATCAAATTGCGGGTACGCGAGCAAGATATTGTGTGCCAAACAATCAACTGCTTCTGACCCAAGCAGATGCTTCAGAGGAACTCCCTTCTGAATTGAACTCGGCGCGGTGGGAATGCGCGGCATATCAATTGCGGTATGTTTCATTCAACGATCGGCAAAAAGGTGGAATTTATATCTAACTATCCCGCTTACTAAACGCAGGCAATTTCCCTGAATGTCATGACTAAAGCGTAGATTTTATCGAGCCATTTGCTCGATCGCTCTTACAAATCGCGCTGTTTTCATATTGTGCAAAGCCTCGTTCAACAAGACTTTTCCAACCAGTAGTTTTGCTTCAGAATCATCCAGCTAGAACTTTTTCTGCACTATTAATCTAATCTATTTTCTGGTTAATAAAACATGGTGCGAACCTGCCATAGATACCAGGCCGCCCACAGCGAGAACATAGCAAACGGCGAAAATAGCAGGGTGCCAAAACGAATAGACTTAGCATTCAGTTCGCGGATCAGAATGAACGTAAAAGAGTACCAATAAAGCACGTTTGCCATTTGTGCCGCTAGCCAACCAATTTCCCTGCCATTGTAAAGCCAAAAACAACCAACAATCAACAGAGGTACAGACCATAAAAGATCCGCAACTCCCAACCCGTAAGTCACGATTAGGTCAACACGTTCTGCTTCTGTCTCGACAACCGATGGACGGGGCAGCCGCAGGAAAGCAAATATCCAGAAACCCAAGTGCAGTAAGGCTGCAATCCCATTCACCGTTGCAATCAGTTTGATTCCAAAATCTGTGATTTCTTGATTTTGCATTGCTGTGGAAATCAATGTGCTACCCCTTAATCGCGATCTATGGAACTGTTTTGCTCTCAAGAGATGGAATCTGAATTCACAGAGTTAGGTTGCGAACATCATATCTTATTATGCCATTTGCTCGATCGCTCTTACAAATCGCGCTGTTTTCATATTGTGCAAAGCCTCGTTCAACAAGACTTTTCCAAACAATAGTTTTCCTTCATAGGAATTAAGCGAAACTTCACCAGCCCCAAGTTGCCAGCAAAATTGTCTGTAACCAGGCGTATCCATGCTGCTGTCATGGACGAAATTGGGGGGACGCAACGCCGCAGCAAACTTCATAAACGGTAGCGCGTAGAAAATGTGACAAACTTGCTGCATCAGGAACAAGCGATCGCGCTTGCAGTCATCCAGTGCGTCACCGAAGTATGCCTTTAGATAGATGTTTTCCTGCTTTTCGGTGGTGACAAAGCTATTGGCAAGGATCGCCAAATCCACATAGCGATCGCTCCCAAAGGCCCCCTCCCAATCAATGACCCAAAATTTATTGCCATCAAAAAGAATATTGTGTGGGTTCAAATCGTTGTGACTTGAGACTAAATCGCGATCGTGACGCGGATAAACCATCTGGATTTCTGAGTAATATTTGAAAACTTCTGCTGTTGCAGTTTCTGGCAATACTTTTGAAGCCTTAAACTCCTGAATAAAACCGTCAATGCCATCCATGAAATTCACGAATTTTGGAAAAAGCGAGGTAGCATGAATCGATTCAATCATTTTTGCGAATTCTGCCAGCAAATCATCTCGCGAGCCAACATATTTCGACAAAGGTACAGCTTCGATAAAGTCGGTAATTGCTAAAGCATCTTCCGTGCTGAAATAATAAACCTGTGGTGAAATGCCAGCTTCTGCGGCCAAATTCATGCAAGCATATTGCCGAACGGGATCGCTGAGCGGATCGATCTGCATAATCAGCCTTAATACATAAGCTTTACCATTCACGGTAATTTTATAAACCAGCGCTGAGGAGAACCCTCCAGTTAGAAGCTGGATACTTTCGACATTTCTGGTATTAAAAGCAGTTTGAATTGCTGTTTCAACTGCTTCGAGTTTTGCTTCTGGGATCGATGATTTCAAAGTAGAGTTTGGCATAAAATCCTCAACGAATTTACATTCCTGGAAAACAACTTTGACAACCGTACCCTTCACCCCTGAAAATGCGATTGAGTTGACCATTCTGTATTCCTAGAACTCAAAGCTAGTGCCTTCATACTCAGAGCACGTTTGACAATAACTTTGTCGGCGCCATTACCATTGATCTCAATTGTTCCAAGCAAGCTGTAGGGCAGCGCCCAAGGAAACTCATAACAGCCTGAGTGTTTTCAAGCCGTTAACCATACCGCTGCAAATCCGATTCGATTGCGAGATTTTGATGCGGTTGCATCACTGACATTTTCCTGTCTGACCTCACCAAATATTCCTGGTAATCAGTCTCAATTGAGACGATCGCCTGAATAGACATAATCACCGTCCTCACGGGGTACTAATTTTCCGTTAACAATACATGGGGATTTTACCAAATGTCAACAGTCCCTATCGATATTAGGCAAACTCTGCTTTTGAAGCAGCAGGAGATTGGGATAGAGAGCAGGGCTGATTCCTTCTAAAATTTTCCAATCTCTCTAACCCTTATGTTATGAGGCGTTGGGTAGATCTTTCTGTAGCAGGCTTAGCAAATTATTAAAAACTCCTGTTTTCCTTGCTACTAAAAGCTTTGTCCAGATTTAAATCGTAAATTGATATTAGAATAAATCAGCCCTGGGATAGAGAGGGGCTTGACTGATAGCAATCGCGGGAGTTCGTCGGCTTTCATCAAACTTCTGGTTGTGGACAGAGGCTTTGAGCCCACCCGATTGCTGCTGTGGAGTTTGCTCAAAGATATTCTACAATAAAGAATGAATTTTGACCTTGAAAATTCCCTTGACCTGTACTAATTCAAGAACAGGAAAACTGACTGACGATAAGACTGTATTCTGAGGAGATTCCTATCTGGTACATCTGAGATTGTTTGTTGCTGAAACGGATTGCCAACAATTACATTCATTATTAGGACTGTCACCATCGTCTGCTTAATACAATTTTTCGCCAGCATGGGTTTCACAAAACTTTCCTCAGACTCAAATTGAGTTGGCATTCAAAGTTGTTGTTAACCGTCGCTATCCCGATGCAATTGGTACGCCTCTAATCATTTTAAAGCTAGACATCACTCGATAAATAAAACCTGTACTGATTCCTCAGCAGAATTAAATGCGAACTTTGCTCATGTGAGAGCTTCCTTTGTCTGTATTTTTTATTTACTTTTATATTTGGTGTATCTTACTTGAACTAACTCGGTCGGATACTTCTGTACTTCTATTAACTTTAATTTCATCTCCATGGGAGATGGCAAGAATAAGGGAATTCCTTCGCCTAACATGATAGGTGCGATCGACAGAATATATTCATCAATCAGTTGACATTGGAGGAATGAGGCGATTAATTCTGCACCTCCAACTAGCCAAATTCGTTTGAGTCCTTGCAACTCCATTTCGTGCAGAAATCGATCGGGCGTTGCGGAGGTAAATAACACATCATCGCGATCGGGCGATCGGCTTTGCTGGGTAAAAACGTAGGATGGCTTGCCGGGATGGGGCCACTCGCCAAAGCTCAACACCTGTTCGTAGGTTTTGCGTCCCATCGCCAATCCATCGATCGATCGATAAAACTCACCATACCCGTGGTCAGTTTCGTCCGTCTCAAAAGCTGTAAGCCAATCAATACTGCCGTCTTTACGAGCAATATAACCGTCCAGACTGGTTGCAATATAAAGTACGATTTTTGTCATTGATTAACCTCCTTTCCAGGGCGATGCTTGTGCAACGAACAAGTCATTGAGCGTTATTCTCATTACTGGGGTGCCAATCTGCCCGGTTCAGGCGATAAACAAAACAGTCATCGTCACCAAACTGTCGCGGTTCAACAAATTGAAAGCCAAGACGTTCGTAGAAGCGGTGGGCACGGGTATTGCTGGCCAGTGGATCGATGAGTACAGCCGTCACAGCAGAGTCGGCGAAACATCGAGTCAGTGCAAGCTGCATCATTTGTGTGCCATAGCCTTTGCCCAAATCTGTCTCTTCTCCAATCCAAATGTCGATCGCACGTAGATTCGGTTCGCAATCGCCCCAGTAGTGACTATCCTCAAGTGCTGGATCGATAATCTGAATAAATCCGATCGCCCGGCCATCAATTTCAGCAATTAATTGCTCCCTCCAGTCGGGAGTGCGATCGAGTTCTATTTCCCAACCCCAATCATCGTTAGGATCTGCATTAACCACATGAGGTTGCTCATCCCAATGTCGCAGTAGAGCTAAATCAGCGGAGGTGGCGGAGCGGAGGTTTATCATCATTCATTACTTTTGAAATTTTATTTTCACTGCCTTGATTAATGTTAAACAGGAAAATGACATACTGCTTCCATATTATGTCCATCTGGATCTAAAACAAAAGCACCATAATAATCAGGATGATAGTGAGGTCGCAAACCCGGAGTACCATTGTCTCGCCCCCCTGCTGCTAGCGCTGCTGTGTAAAAAGCCTGAACCATCTCATGAGTTTCTGCGCGGAAAGCAATATGAATTCTAGGGGTATTTACCTCTCCCTGTGTAATCCAGAAATCGGGCTTTCCGTCTATTCCAAAACCTGCCAGAGATATAGAACCAGTCACAGAAGCATCAAACTCTTTCAGTAATTGATAACCAAGCGGGGCTAAGGCTTTGGTGTAAAAATCTTTGCTTTTCTCGAAATTACTAATGTTAATGCCAGTATGGTCAATCATCAATTTTTCCTACTATATTATCGCTTATTTATCTTGTGAAGAAGTAACCAGATCGACGAGTTCAATGACAATAACGTTCCACCCGATCGACAAATCTACAGCTTTTTGAAGTATCTGGCGATCGGTAACAGCCCGAAACCCGCCTTTTCATAGGTGCGACGTGCTGCGGCATGACCTGGATCGCCTCCGGTTTCGACCATTGCAACAGACATCCCCGCATCTTTCATCCAATTTACAGCGAATTCTGTCAGAGCGGAGCCAATGCCACGACCTTGAAAGTCTGGATCGACAGCGATCATGTAAATTTCACCCATGCTGCTTTCCGAATCGAGTTTCACGGCGACAAAGCCCACGGTGGAACCTGCATCAATAGCAACCCAGACATTTGTATCCTCCGCAGCGCAGACACCTTCGACAGCCTCTTGCTGGCTGACGCGCCAACCATCGGGATAGAAACTCTGGTAGACATCCAGATCCATCGCTTTCTGAATCGAATCAAATACCGGAGTCCATGCCCGAAGAGAAAGGCGAATGATTGCATCCAGTTGTTGAGCGTCGTAAGGTTCAATCCGCATTTGCATCATCATCTCAAAGGTTGTAACCAGTGTATTACATTTGTAATGGCGATCGCAATCTTTCTTCCATTGTGAACGCAGTGACTATTGGTTTACTGCGCTTGGTTCCATGTAGACAAGTTCCCAAATGTGACCATCTAAGTCTTGAAATCCATGGGAATACATAAACCCGTGGTCTTGTGGTTGATTATAGGTTGTTCCACCAGCGGCGATCGCCCGCTCAACCATTTCATCAACTTCTTTTCGACTCTCAGTAGATAAACACACCAGCACTTCTGTGCTTTTGGTGGCATCACAAATTGCTTTGGGCGTAAAAGTCTTGAACTTTTCGTAAGTCAAAAGCATGACGAATATGTCGTCGCTGACAATCATGCAAGTGGCTGTCTCGTCAGTAAACTGAGGATTGAAGGTGAAGCCGAGTTTAGTAAAAAAGTCAATAGATCGATCGAGCTTTTTTACGGGCAGATTGACGAAAATTTTAGTAGCCACGATCTTCTCCTTTTGTTGTTTTATGGGAAAGTAAATGGTAGTTGTTGCGTTGTTGGCTATTGCTGGTTGTAGGCTTGCTGCAAGCGAGCAACATCAATCTTGCTCATTGCGAACAGGGCTTGCATCACGCGCGTCGCCTTGTCGGCATCCTTGTCCTTCAGCATTTCTGTGAGCGATCGCGGTACGATTTGCCAAGATAGCCCGAACTTGTCTTTGAGCCAGCCGCACTGACTTTCACTTCCACCTGCGGACAACTGGCTCCACAGCGTGTCAACTTCTTCTTGTGTCTCGCAGTCCACACTGAGGGAAATGGCTTCAGTGAATGGGAATTGCGGCCCACCGTTGAGTGCCTGAAACTGCTGCCCTTCAATTTCAAACAGCAGGGTAAGCAGTTTGCCTTTGTGTTCGGGTATGGCATCGCCGTAGTGCGAAACTTCCAAAATCTTGCTGTTATTGAAAATGCTCAGGTAGTAATTGACAGCCTCTTCGGCATTAAAGTTAAACCAGAGGCATGGTGTGATTTTTTGACTGTTTTGCATGGTGTTTCTACTAATCGTTCTAGTGGCGGAAGTGACGGAAACAGTTAAGCCTCTCTTTGATTTAGGCAGCTTTCTCGCAGTTAACCATCCACGGTATACCGAACTGATCGACCAGCATTCCAAACCGAAAAGCCCAAAAAGTTTGCCCGAATGGCATCTTCACTGTGCCATTTTCAGCGAGGGCGTGAAAGATACGTTCCGCCTCTGTTGGATCGTCGATCGCGATTTGTACAGAAAAGCCTTTGGTTTCTTCAAAAAACTTAGGCGGACAATCAGAACCCATCAAGCGATACGTTCCGAATTCCATACACGCGTGCATAATTTTGTCAAGCCAATCAGTAGATAATTCACAGGGTTTTGGTTCCGCAGTTGGCGCATCCGCGTTAGTGAGCATTGTGACGATTTTGCCCCCAAAACATTGCTCGTAAAACTTGAAAGCTGCCTCGCAGTTACCGTTGAAAAAGAGATAAGGATTGAGTTGCATGGCTTGCTCCTGTTTGTTGAGTTTTAGGCGTTATCTTTTGCACTCAAATTGTCTTTAAGAAGTGCAAAAACTAATTCTTAGGTAATCCCGCGACCTCAATTACTGGTCTGATTTCGATCGTGCCGGCGCGCGCCCCTGGAATGCGGGCGGCGATCGCGATCGCCTCGTCGAGATCCTGGGCATCAACCAGGAAGAACCCGCCGAGTTGTTCGCGAGTTTCTGCAAACGGGCCATCGGTAACAAACTGTTTGCCGTCGCGCACCCGGACGCTAGTCGCCGTCGCTACAGGGTGCAGCGGGGCTGCCGACAAAAACTGCCCTTTTGCATGGAGTTCTTGTGCAAGCTGTGTGGATTCTCCATAACAATGTTCGCGATCGGTCTGGTTCATGGCGTTTTCTTCCATGTAAATCAGCAGCAAATATTTCATTGGTTTGTCTCGGTTGTTTCCCTGTATCAGTAAGTCGAAGGACGATCGCTCAAATCGACACCTCGCCAAAAAATTTTGCTCGTCAGGTTACGATCTTGAAGAGACATCTGTTTGATAAATGTAGGGCGTACGCCGAGGGCGACAATTTATGCCTAAAACCCTTGATTTTATGTCCAAATGCTTCACCCGGATCCGAGCAAGTGCGATCGCTCGCTCCTCGCCTAATTTCTTTTTACCAGATGTCTATTTGCCTCCGTTGTTGCCCTGTGTAATACCAATTCACTATGAACCTGCACTTAATATAGCTTCAAGGATATAGTCCCAACTACAGAGAGATAAGACTTCTTCATTCGTGAGAGATTTGATAATTATATCTACCTGTTCTTTGAGTTTCTCTAAACTCGAATAATTTGCCAACTTGAGGTCTTTTTTTGTTCCCACAATCTTTCAATCGGATTCAATTCAGGACTATAGGCAGGTAAATATATTGGCATCACATGGTCATGCCAGTCTAACAAGAGAGCTTTATGAAAGCTACCATTATCCATGATAATTAGATTGAAACTCTCTGAATATTTTTCAGCAAATCCATTTAAAAACTCTTGAAAGCAGTTGTGATTGAGCTGAGAAAATTCTTGATAATATTGTTCACCTGTTGATGGTTCTACAACTCCATAAAGATAGAAGTTTTCTCGCTAAAGATTGCTTTTTGCCGATGGGTTTTATCCCCTTCAATGTAATCATCTTGCCCTGCATAGTAATCAATCCAAATCTACTCTCGTCCTGACACCATATCCTTACAGGCTGTCCTGTTCCGAAATATTTAATCATTACTTTGATAATCTCCCACAGTTTTTTTTGAAGTTTGTCTGTGCAACTTCGTTCACCTTATTACTTTGGGGTCTTGGAACTTTGAGGTAAGATTTTAATTTATAATGAGGAATAGAAATCATAGTATCGGCAATCTCACGAACGCTTGCCACACTTTGGAGCGATGGCGCATCTGCAAGAGATAGGGGGCGCAAAATCAATCTGGTTGTTTCTAGGATGGATTGAGCAAGCATAAAACGATTCTACCTCGACCGACTTTCCCAGCAAATTTTAACACTAAAATTCTCCTTATGCTTCCAGCACCAAGAGCTTGCTGTACGATGGCGTTCCTAATCACCAGTTGCCGATTGCCTCGAATCCTCAACTAAGAACTTTGTGTCAATCTGGTGCATTGGGATTATTGTACTACCGAATGGGGCTAACATTTACAGTGAGTTGTCAATGAAAACATTCCATTCTTGTATCATCGGGCTAAACGGGTAAATGTAACCATAACAACATGAACCAACATATGAGAAATCATTGCCGCTTCAAGACCTTTACGCCAGTACAGATAGCCTGCAATGATGCCAAAAAATGAATTACCCACAATCACATAGGTAATGACTGAAGGAGTGACTTGTGTTCCTAGTACGAAGGCAAGGGGTAAATGACCCAGCCCAAAGAGAAATGCTGAAAGGGCGATCGCCGATACAAAGCAGAATATGGAAGGCACACCCTGCCCTTTTGAAAAAATACGCCAACCTATCCATACTAAAAGCGTCATTATTCCCCATCTGAGCAATAATTCTTCGGTAATACCTCCATACAGAATACGAGTCAAAAATGGGGTGTTGCTTGATAGAGTTTCAGCCTTCGTAATAAAATCAGAAGGTAGAAAAACTTTAGCACAAAACTGAATAAAAGTTAATCCAATAACTCCGATCAAGCCTCCAATAATTCCTGGAAGCACTTGGGGCTGAATAGCCAAACTAATTGAAGTTCGATTAGACACTGCCTCAGCCAGAGGTGCGGATAATCCAACTTTATGAGCTAGTACAACACCAATCAAGACAGTAATAGACAAAAGAAAGGTTGGTTGAATCAAAGAAATCAATTTGATTCCCCAGAGCGGCATCTGAAGTTCTTCATCCTCAGGAATAGGTAATTTCATCCACCAAAGAGAAACGATGCCTACCATGCCTGTTAGCCACAAAATTGTAAATAATCTCATTGACATCATAGTTCCTCCAATTACAGCTAAATTCAATACTGAGAGCCAACACTCTAATCTTTAATCACGATCCTATCAAAGGTTCTCTGTATAACTGATGTACCTATCAGATGCAGCCAAACTTTGCACCCCAACTGATCAATTAGTATTGATACGTTCTAGTTCAGAACAGTTATTGGGCTGCTGCCATCACTTCAAGATTCACAGCTTGCTCAATGCCTCAGAACTTAGTTGCATTCTCTGCCCAATATCCTGTAACCGGCTAAACTGCTGTACCAGTGCTGGAATATTCTCTAAGCTCTTTAAAAAGTTCCACAGGTAGGAAATAATGGCATAAATCTCACCTGTTTGAATGCCTGGAATCCAGACTGTACGAATCAGAACCGTGGCAGCAAGTAAAATCGTAAACAGTTCTATAAATCCATAATTCAGGGCTTCTGCATTAGAAAGGTGGACTCTCCATTTTGCTATTAACAAGTAGTGCGATCTCACTACTTCAGCCTCAGATTGGCTTAAAACTGTTACTTCCTGTTCTAGCTGATTATTCAAGTTTTGATTCAACCGTTGTGATTTCTGAGCATAGCTGCGATTGATCAAAATCAACGGAATAAGCAAAGCCAAACAATATGCGCCAATCTGTATGTCATAGATGAATAGCATTACCAATGCGCCAACAAAGCTAAACAACCCTGCAATAATTTGGGGAATATTTCGCTCAAAGAAATCGACAAATTCTCTGGAAAGCACGGAACGCGCAGCAATTTGAGCCGTTGAAGCGCCCTGCTTACTCTGCTCTACAACCATCGCTGTTGCTAAGTTGCTATAGATACTGGTAAAGGTTCGAGTATCGTATACATGACGAGAAATAGCTGTAATCGCATGTGCCAGCCAAATGCATAGAAAGGGGATGATGTTGCTATAGTTTCCCTTTAGAAGCTGATCGATAGCAAATCCGATCGCTAGCGGATATAGCAATTCAAACGTATTTTCCAGCAACGTCAGCCCATAGGTAAACAGGATAGACCTGTAATTTGATCGAAACAGGCGTTCCAAAATTTGCGAGACAGAATGAAGTTTCATAGAGATAGATTTAAGTAGGTTTAATCTTTGCTAGGCAGTTGTTTGAATGCTTGTGGTTTCCATTCAGGCGGACCGAATAGACTCAAGAACCATTCTTTGAGAGTCTGCGATCGTCGTAAATCGCTAATGATTCTGGAATATTCCATAATATTGATCTGAATAGGATTGTGGGTTTGAATATTTTCAGTCAGCCCGTAGATCACCTTTTCCGTCTCGGCTTGGTAAGTTCCAAACAACCTGTCCCAAACAATCAGAATGCCACCATAATTTTTATCAATGTATGGCAGATTTGAGCCATGATGTACACGGTGATTGGAAGCTGTATTCATCATGGATTCGAGAATTCCCAATCGCCCAATTTTCTGATTGTGAATCCAGACTTGATATAGCCCCACAACTTCGAGCGCAATCAAGACTTGTAGGGGATGAAATCCCAGCAGTGCCATCGGAATGTAGAAAATCCAAAGGATAAAGTCTTCAACCCATGCCAGCCGCAGCGCTACAGTCAAATTAAAATCAGTGGAACTATGATGAACGCTGTGATATGCCCAAAAAAAACGAATCCGATGTTCTGCACGATGGTTCCAGTAATAGAGAAAATCTGCGATGAATACTGCTAATAGCATTGTCCAGCCATTTACAGGAACCTTTAGAGGACTGACTGCCGCAATTAGGGATAGCCCAACTACAGCTACAACATTTGCTAATTGATCGCTGAGAAAATCATGAACGATACCAACACCGATATTTGCAGCCGTTTCTCGGTAATTCCGTTGTTTACGAAAGAAAAAGTCAACGCCGATTTCAGCGAAGATAATACAAAACAAGATAAGCGATAGGGAGAACAGCGAAGTTTCTAGATGCTGCAAGTTTTCTAGAATCGGTTGGGCAGAAATGTTCATAGTCAACATCCTATGGTGTTTTGAGTGTCTTAATTCGAGCGCTCGAATTATTTAAACTCATGTCGATAGAGCTTTTACAGTTGTCTGCCTGTTAAGGCTAGATACAGTATTTTTCGCAGTAGGCAATTAACATCTTGGTAAATAAGTGAATCTGCTGGGCAAAGGAAAAGCTATTTTCACGTTCTATCTGCTCGATCAAGATACCATTGATCAAAGTCCAGACAAATCGAGCGAGCTTCGGATCTGAGAGATTAAGCAGTTCCTCCATCATTTGTTGATAGCGCCGATCTATTTGCTGAAAAATGGGATTACTGTTAATCTCTGTCACGGCGGTATGCTGGTAGAAATCTGTCCAAATTACTGCCTGTTTGACAAAGTGTTCTTCATGCTGAACCAGCATACATCCAAGTCTTTCAATGCGTTCGGTCAGCGTTCCTCCTTCAGCAATCGACTTAAATAGATAAACATCCTGCCAACTGATCTCCTCAACCAATTGCTCAAACAACACCTGTTTACTAGCAAAGTAGTGATACATTGCTCCAGTGGAGATACCCAATGCCTTAGAGATTTGTCGTGTTGTAACACTAGCATATCCGCTTTCGGCAAATAGGTTAAAGCATCTATGGAGAAGCTCTTTACGATACTCCTCAGAGTCAACGATTTTGGGCATGGACGATTTTGGGCATAAAATTTATATCGAGCGCTCATTATAATATAGCAGTGCGATTATACTGTGTCAAGTCTATCGGCTATTTTGGTTTCAACGAGAAGTTAGGCTATTGGCGATTTTGATACGACGACAAGACGTTGTAATTATCTCGTTTCCCTAGTTGGCAAAAGTCTGTCATAAATTTAAAAAAATGGTATAAGTCGAAGGGCGATCGCTCAAATCGACACCTCGCCAAAAATTTTTCTCATCAGGTTGTGATGCCAAACGCAAAACCAGACGTAACCCAAGCCATTGACTCCGTTTATCGATCGGACTGGGGTCGGATCGTCGCCACATTGATCGGACTGGTTGGAGATTTCGACGTAGCCGAAGAGGCGGCGCAGGAAGCCTTTACGGCTGCACTGAAGCAGTGGCAGACTGCCGGAATTCCCGATCTCCCGCGCGCGTGGCTGATTAAAACAGCTCGATTTAAGGCGATCGATCGCCTCAGACGGCGGACGCGACTCGCCGAAAAACTTGAAGTGTATGCTGCCTCTGAGTCGATCGAAACTATCGAAGAAATCGATGACGATATCGGCGAAATCCCCGACGAGCGATTGCGGTTGATTTTCACCTGCTGTCACCCCGCGCTGGCGATCGAGGCTCAGGTTGCTTTGACGCTGCGCCTGCTGGGCGGGCTGGAGACGGATGAAATCGCACGGGCGTTTCTCGTACCCACGGCGACGATGGCGCAGCGGCTGGTACGCGCCAAGCGCAAGATTCGTGATGCGAGCATTCCCTACACAGTACCGGAGACGAAGGATTTGCCCGATCGGGTGGAAGCGGTGCTGACGGCGATCTATTTGATCTTTAACGAAGGTTATGCGGCGACGCATGGCGAGACAATAGTGAGAGCCGATCTCTCGGCCGAAGCGATCCGGCTGGGGCGACTCGTGAGGATGTTGATGGCACCGCAACCGCCAGCGGAAGTGACTGCTCTGGTGGCGCTGATGTTGCTGCACGACTCGCGGCGCGATGCGCGTCTGGATGAGTCTGGCGACCTGATCCTGCTGGAAGAGCAAGATCGCAGTCGCTGGAACAGGGCACAGATTGTCGAGGCGCTGCCGCTGGTTGAGGAAGCATTCCGTGGCGGGATCGGGCCGTTTGCTTTGCAAGCTGCGATCGCAGCCGTGCATTGTCGGGCGGTGCGGGCCCAAGAGACAAACTGGCAGCAGATTGTTCAGCTTTATAATCTGCTCGAACGCTTACAGCCATCGCCAATTGTGTCGCTGAATCGGGCGGTGGCGATCGCGATGGTAGATGGGCCGCAAACTGCGATCGCGCTTCTGGATGCGATCGGCCCCGAACTTGATGGCTATCACCTGTTTCACGCCGCGCGGGCCGATTTGTTGCGCCGTATGGGAGCATCCGCAGAAGCCGCGCACAGTTATGAGCGAGCATTGACGTTAGTTACGAATGATAGCGAACGCCGTTTTCTCGATCGGCGGTTGCGCGAAGTCCAGCAATCCTAAAATCCTGATTGAGGTGCACGGGCGATCGATGAAATGACTCGATCGAGCGAAGTCACCACGTCGGACTCCCGACTGTTGCTAAGGAATGACAATTCAATATACGAGCAATTGCACATATGTTTGATTGATTGCTCGACCGCAGATGATAGGCAGATGAACACAGATAAACGCAGATAATTTCAAGAAGTGAGAGCTTGGAAATGCAATTAATTAGTCGCCTATTCATGCACTATTGATATGAACTTGTGTTATACATTTGTCAACGCTCTTCTGAAACCTAACAGCAAGAATCAGTAGCGGCAGCACCTTCACCAAAAATTGATTCAATCTACCGCATTTGAATTCTTTGGTGGCGGCATTTGGTCAAATTTAGGCAAATCTGGATTCATATAATCCCACGGTTGGGCACTAGCTGCGTAAACATCTATTGTCGGCCCAAACCAGCTCGGCTCGTCAAGACTGCCTGCCATGATGCCCATGAGTTCAGGATTTGGTGGTTTACTAAATAATCGCGCACCACAGTTGGGACAAAATCCACGACCGACAATTCCCCCACTATCGCCCGTAACATCATAGTATTTGACATCACCTGCGATCGCAACTGCATTTCGAGGAACCAGCATCGCAGCAGCATATGCAGTACCTGTCGCTTTTTGGCAATCGCGACAGTGGCAATTCCCCATCACAATTGGTTCTGCTGAACATTCGTAGCGGATATTTCCGCACATACAACCGCCAGTAAAAGGTGTTTTCATGAAAGTATCTCCTAATCCTTATCAGTTATTATGTTAACTTTCTGAATGTGTTTCGTTCCAGGATTTGCTCTGGGCGGTATAGGAATAACGGCAGTTAAAATTAGCCGTAGGGTGCGTCGCCATCGACAATCTCTCAAGTAAAATGGAAAATTTTATAGCGACGCACCTCCCACATGGGGTTAAATAACAAACATTTTTTGTAGCCAGACTTGAGAGCAATTATCGAACAGCGAGTACAATAGAAACGAGACGAGTTGGGTTTATATCATGGAGCCACCAGCGACTCATCAACCTGAAGCAAGTAGCTTGCACAATTTATCTAGCCAAAGCCTGGGTTGGAAGCATATTTTGGTCGAGCAATTCTATGAACCTCCGGGTGAGTGCAACTATGATGGCGGTGATGAACATACAATTAATTTGTCCCTTGCACCTCGTCCAGTCCGTTTGCTGCAAATCCAGGGAGAAAAAACCTATGCAGGGCTTTACAGGAAAGGTGATATTTCCATCACGCCTGCAAGGATGCCGTTGTTTGCGCGTTGGGATAGTGACGATCGCTATTTGCAGATTAAAATTGCGTCTGGTTTCATTGAAAGTGTTGCCAGAGAAGCTTTTGACATGAATCCAGATCGCCTGGAATTGCTGCCGGAATTTCGGATGCGCGATCGACAAATTGAGTCGATCAGCTTTATGCTACTTTCGGAACTACAGCAGCAAAATTTAAGCCCAAATCTCTACATCAAGTCAGTGTAAAATATTATAGCAGTGCATTTGCTCAGACAATACTTTACTACCAAACCTCGCCTGACAATTTACGAGGGCGGTTTACCTCAGCGTCAATTGTTGCAAGTCTTGGAATACATAAACGAACATCTAAGTCAAGACATTAAGCTCGCTGATTTGGCTGCGTTGCTGGGGATGAGTCAGTTTCATTTTAGTCATATGTTTAAAGTGGCGGTGGGAATAGCTCCCTATCAGTATCTGCTTCAACAACGGATCGAACGGGCGAAGGAGTTGTTACAGCAAAAAGAGCGATCGATCGCGGAAATTGCCTTAGAATGTGGGTTCAACAGCCACAGCCATTTGAGCAAACAGTTTCGGCAGTTGACGGGGATGACTCCTACAGCTTATAGAGATCGTTAAACAAGATTGCATAAATATTTGATTAATAAATGAACCGCAGATTAAAGGCAGATAAACACAAATAAATGTAGATAATTTCTAGATTAGTTGGGAATGAATGGAAGATGTCCACTGTTAGCTTGCAACTTGACATTACCAACTGATAATCAGCGGCAATCCCGGTCGAAAATCTACTTGTTTACCATGCACTTCTCCATCAAAGCCTAGCTCCAGAAAATACTCGGTTCCTTTCCTTAACTTGACCTGATTTGTATCAATTACTGCTTGCAGTTCTGGTGACGGATTATTCGCAGCAGGACTTACTAATTCTACACGAGTAATTTCGCGGAAACCAACACCGTGATTCAGGGGCTGTAATTTCTCAGTAGAGGATGAATCTGGACGTTTTCCCCAGGGAGTTTGAAACAGCATCGGCTCAGTTAAATTATCACTATTTGTGGCTACCGCGATGCTGATTGTTTCAGGTAAATAGGGCGGACGATATGCCCAACTAGAAAATGCTACTGTGTCCTCAGAACCTGTGGTTGAACGCAAACAGATGCCGAAGGGACAGGCGCCATTATTGCGATTTGTCGATCGCTCCCAAAGACGAGTCCGATAAATAGGCTCAGATTGCGCCTCCTCTGGATCGCGCACCCACAACAGTTCCAACATGGCGTTATGGAAAAAGAAACAGCGATTCGTGGTACCTTGTCCAACGTGAATGCGAGACGAGCCCTCGACTAAACCGAGGGATGAAAGGCGATCGGCGATCGGGGCACCAATATCAGTTAAGATGAAGATATGGTCGAATTCAAATGCCATAATTTTTTAGCTATTCGGTGTGCGCTGGCATGATTAAGCAGAGGTTTGTACCGATTGATATGGTTGGATCAAAATTTCAGCCGGAACCCCCAATTCTTGATGCAACTTCCGAATCATCTCCAAGGTTAGAGAACGTTTGCGAGATAGCACTTCAGAGACTCTAGCTTGACTGCCAAGACATACCTCTAAATCATGACGAGACCATCCACAGGTATCCATATAATATTGAATTGCTGCGATTGGATCTGGTATTTCAATGGGGAAGTTTGCCTTCTCATAAGCTTCCACTAAGGTACTGAGGATATCTAATCGATCGCATTCTGGGGTATTGGGGGCTGCATCAAACAGTGATTCAATTGATCGCAGGGCTTCCTGATAATCTGTTTCTGTTTTAATTGGGTGTAATTCCATACATCAACCTCTTTTTAGATAGTTTCCGCATCTATTATTTTAGAGTGCTGGCATTCATTCGCTTTCCCATCTTTAAATACATCTGCGTTAATCTGTGTTTATCTGCCTGACATCTGCGGTTGTTCTATCAATCAAAGATTTACGTAATCTTGCCGAGTATTTATAATAACGCGATCGCAAAATGGTATCAAGAATTAGTCCACAATATCTGATGTTAGCTGGTGAGTGCGATCGACTATTCGACCAATTCTCGATCGCATTTCAAGTCTTGTTTGCGGGGAAACCATCAAATCTTGCCCAATCTCAAATCTCAAATCTCAAATCTACAACAGAGGAACCATCCGCCCGCATCCAGCAGTCTCAGCATCCAGTTACCGCCAATTCTGCTAGAGTCAGGTGAGAGACATTCCGTGCATCTTGCAGAGACAAGGGTTCCTGGTCTTTGCCCCAAAAGCAGTAAAATCCCATCAGCTTGTGACCTGCAACCCGATCGGCAGTAACTTAAACATTAAGGTAATTTGAAATCATCCCCTAAAGTTCCCCTAAGCCTTGACATCCGACCTACACTCTGTAAATTAGACACTCTAACTGCGCCGCCATCCATATATAAAAAGATGCCATGTCAACTTTAGTTATCGTCGAATCTCCCACCAAAGCCCGTACCATTCGTAACTTCCTGCCCTCTACGTACCGGGTAGAGGCATCTATGGGCCACGTCCGAGACCTCCCATCCTCCGCCGAAGAAATACCAGAAGCCGTTAAAGGTGAAAAATGGGCGCAACTCGGCGTCAACGTGGAGGCAGATTTTGAACCGCTTTACGTCATCCCCAAAGATAAAAAGAAAATTGTTAAAGAACTCAAAGATGCGCTAAAAGACGCCACAGAACTGATTCTAGCCACTGACGAAGACCGGGAAGGCGAAAGCATTTCCTGGCATTTGCTGCAAATCCTCAAACCCAAAGTTCCCATCAAGCGGATGGTGTTTCACGAAATCACCCGCGAAGCTATCCGCGACGCCCTAACTCACTGCCGCGATATCGACAATCGAGTGGTACAGGCCCAGGAAACTCGCCGAATTCTCGATCGACTCGTCGGATACACCCTCTCTCCGCTACTGTGGAAGAAAATCGCCTGGGGTTTGTCCGCAGGGCGAGTCCAGTCAGTCGCAGTACGCCTGTTGGTACGCCGGGAACGGGAACGCCGCGCTTTCCGCCAAGGTAGCTACTGGGATTTGAAAGCAACTTTGACCCCCCCCAAACCTCCCGCCAAAGGACAGGCGGGTGTATTTGAGGCAAAACTGGTGACAGTCGGGAATGTAAAAGTTGCCAACGGTAGCGATTTCGATGAAAATACCGGACAAATTACCGCAGGCCGCCGCGTACTTTTGCTGAACGAAGACCAGGCGCGGGCTTTACTCGCACGCATTCAAAACAAACCCTGGACTGTCGGTAATATCGAAGAACGGCCAGTCACCCGCAAACCGTCGCCGCCGTTTACGACCTCGACTTTACAGCAGGAGGCTAACCGGAAGTTGAGACTGGGTGCGCGGGAAACTATGCGAATTGCCCAAAGTTTGTACGAACGCGGTTTTATCACCTATATGCGGACGGATTCGGTGCATTTATCCGAACAGGCGATTACTGCCGCCCGCAGTTGCGTGCAAGAACTTTACGGTAGCGAATACCTCAGCCCCCAACCGCGCAAATACACGACGAAAAGCAAAGGTGCCCAGGAAGCCCACGAAGCTATCCGTCCGGCCGGTAGCACTTTTAGGACTCCGCAGCAAACGGGATTGGATGGGATTGATTTCCGCCTCTACGATTTGATTTGGAAGCGGACAGTGGCTTCTCAAATGGCAGATTCGCGCCAAACTCACGTCACGGTATTAACTCAGGTAGAAGATGCCGGTTTCCGTTCTAGCGGGAAACGCATTGATTTTCCGGGCTTTTTGCGCGCTTATGTGGAAGGTTCCGATGACCCGAATGCGGCGCTGGAAGACCAGGAGGTGATTTTGCCGGCGCTGAAGGTGGGGGATAAGCCTAATTGCAAGGATGTAGAGGCTGTGGGACACGAAACTCAACCTCCCGCCCGCTACACGGAGGCTTCTCTGGTGAAGATGTTGGAAAGTGAGGGTGTGGGCCGTCCGAGTACCTATGCGAGTATTATCGGTACAATTGTCGATCGAGGATACGCGAAATTAATAGCTAACGCGCTAATTCCGACCTTCACCGCTTTCGCCGTCACGACTTTATTAGAAACACATTTCCCCGACTTAGTAGACACGGGTTTTACTTCCCGCATGGAACAAACCCTGGATGAAATTGCCACGGGCGAGGCGAAATGGTTGCCGTATTTGCAAAAGTTTTATACAGGGGAAACGGGACTCGCAACCCAAGTTAAGGAACAGGAAAGTCAGATTGACGCGAAAGTTGCTCGAACTGTGGTATTGGAGAATATCACGGCAAAAGTTTGCATCGGTAAATACGGCGCTTACCTCGAATCTGAAAACGAAGAAGGCCAGGTGAAAGCATCGATTCCCCAGGATTTGACTCCGGCAGATTTAGACCCGGAAAAAGTGGAGTTTCTGTTAAAGCAAAAGACGGAAGGGCCAGAAAAATTAGGTCTGCACCCGGACACTGGGGAACCGATTTATGTGCTGATTGGCAATTACGGCCCCTACGTTCAGTTGGGGGATGTTTCGGAAACGAACAAGAAACCGAAGCGTTCTTCTTTACCGAAGGGGACGGATAAGGATAGCGTGACGGTTGATATGGCGGTGAGTTTGTTGACTCTACCTCGGTTGTTGGGCACTCACCCGGATACGGGGGCGAAGGTGCAGGCTAATTTGGGGATGTACGGCCCTTATGTGGTACACGACCAGGGTAAGGTTGGTAAGGATTATCGATCGATCAAGGTTCCTGATGATGTTTTGACTATAACGCTCGATCGGGCTTTAGAGTTATTATCGCAACCGAAAGCCGTGCGCGGCAGCAAATCAACGACACCGTTAAAGGAATTGGGCGCCCATCCAGAATCTGGAGAGCTCATCAATGTTTACGACGGCCGCTACGGGCCCTACGTCAAACATGGGGATATCAATGCTTCTTTGGCTAAGGATGAATCTTTGGAGAATTTCACCTTACAAAAAGCATTGGATTTGTTAGCAGCGAAGGAAGCTGCGGGCGGCGGAAAATCTAGCAAGTCGAAGAAGTCAACTAAGACTACTGCGGCGAAGTCGGAAACTGCGGCGAAGAAAACGACTACTGCGAAGAAAACCACTGCGGCGAAATCGGAAACTGCGGCGAAGAAAACTACTGCGGCAAAGTCGGAAACCGCTGCGAAGAAAACCACTGCTAAGAAGGCGACGACTGCTACGGCGAGTAAGAAGAAAACAGAGTGAAATTAGTAAGGAGACGTTGAAATTAGTAAGGACACAGCAGTGCTGTGTCCCTACAAAACTCACGGATTTCTTTTGGATGATGCGTTATCGAAGAAATAGAAACTTTTTGGCTGCTGTATTGCACGAGCAAAATAAAAGGATGGAGAGATTTCAGGGTGAAGATTCCAAAAGATGCGGTCATCCCAGACGATAAGATAACTGGTTATCTGCTGGTACACAAAGCCAGAAATGATAAGTCAAAATTCTTGGCACGGGCTGGATTTACCTCAGAAAACCCAGAAGCGCTGAAAGCAGCCATCCAGTCAGTTGTGGGAGTAGGTGAGGCGATTGAAGAGAGGAATAACGAGTATGGAATCTTTTATCGAGTTGTAGGAGAACTCGTTGGTACAAATGGTATAAACCTATCTGTCGTTACAATTTGGCTGCAACGACGGATTGATGGAAAATTTCAGTTTGTGACGCTACAACCTTTTAAGGAGAATTAAGATGATTCTAAAGCTATATCAGGAAGTTGCTTTAACTCGTGACTTACCAGAATATCAACTCAGAGCTGGAGATATTGCCACATTGGTTGATTTTGTTCCTCATCCTAGTGGTGGTGAAGAAGGCTGTCTGTTGGAAGTATTTAATGCTGTTGGTGAGTCTCTTACAGTTATAGCCGTCCCTATCTCTACTGTAGAAGTTCTCCGCCCTGATGAAATCTTAACTGTTCGTTCTTTGGCAACAGCAGGTTAATATTGATTCACATCCAGGTTGTAGAAACCGTGGCATCGGAACATTTTGTTTTAATGATATGATCAAGACTATCCATGTAGTAATTCGAGTAATTGAATCACCATGATATCTGAACTTATGGTACAACCTTCTTACTGGATAGATAGCGAGATTTCGATGCAGAAAGTCAGAAATCTTTACTTATTCAAATTTACGGAAAACCTGCAAGCCAGATTGGAAGAATTAGCCGAGAGAAAAAAGGCTAATCTTTTAACTTCAGAAGAGGTTGTAGAATTAGCAAGTTTACTCGAACTCGATCGAATTTTTACCTTAATTAACGCTAAAGTTATAGCAGCCTCATGTCATTTAGACACTTAATTAATTAGCAGTGCCAATCAAAAATAGGTTAAGGCTTGACAGGCAGTGGAACAGAATACCCCTCTCCTAATATATGTGCGACAAACTTAGTTCGAGCGTAGAAAGCACGAGAGGTGCTGCCATGCCCTTGCCCCTTAGTTCTTGGCTGCACAAGTTTGCCCATTTTTCCACTAAGACTTGAAAACCCTTGAGTTATAATTGTTTCCCGAACAAGGTTGTAGTCTGCTTTCACTTGCTCGTAAATTGTAGGATTATCAAGATCGAAGGAAGCTACTGAATGCACAAAAGAACAATTATCTGCTTGGCTCTCAAATACCCGTGCAACAACAACCATTTTCTGTAGTTTGTTGAAGAGATGGCTTTCCTCAAATTCTTTGTTTTCCACCTCTACTGGATCTATCATCGTGATTGCCATCGTTTCTTTGACTCTGAGTTCTCCTGTTCGTTTACGTATTAGTGGAACTAGCTTTAGCTCCCAACTACCAAAATTAGGCGATCGAGATGAGTTAAGGGCTAATCCCAAGTAGCGTTCAATTGTATGCCCAGCCCAACCCTTGTTTTTCTTATCTTCTTTACTCCAAACCGTTATACGGTATTGATCTGCTAGTTGTCGAAGATCTTGACCTACCAATGTAGTGAGTCTTGTAATTGCCTCTACTCTCTCCATAGATAACCTTACTTAAATGCCACTGGTAACTCTACTTGACTGGGATTAATTAAACCGAAGTTATCCCCGGTCGGGGTACTTCCGGTTAAGCGTTTAATCGAGAGTTCAACATGACCCGCATCTGCTTCACAACCAATAAATTTTCGCCCTAATGATAAAGCTGCAACTCCAGTTGTGGAAGAACCGGAAAAAGGATCAAAAACTAGATCGTCTGGGTTTGTGCTTGCTCGAAGGCAACGCGCAACAAGTTCAATAGGTTTTTGTGTCGGATGCTTACCATAGAGTTTTTCATGTTTGCCAGGAGTAGACATTCGCCAAACATTCTTCATCTGTTTGTCGCCATTCTCAGCCTTCATTTCCTCATAATTGAATGTGTAACGTTCTTTTCCTTTACGTGCTTTTGTTGCCCATAGTATTAGTTCTGTTGAATGAGTGAAACAGCGGCACCCCAGATTTGGAGGTGGAGCAGGTTTTTCCCAAATAATGTCATTGAGAATACGAAAGCCAAGCTGCTGCATAGCAAATCCGACTGATGGATACACATGGAGAGTACCCGTTACCCAGATGGTACCAGTTGGTTTAAGAAGCCGATAACAAGCAGCCAACCATGCTTTGTTAAATTCATGGTCTAGTTCAACACCTTGACTGCGATCCCATTCCCCCTTGTTTACCTTGACCATACGACCAGCAACGCAGGTAATACCATCATTGGAAAGGTTGTAAGGCGGATCCGTCCAGATGCAGTCTACGCTTTCAGCAGGCAGCAAAGCCATGAGTTCCAAAGTATCGCCATGATAAAGGTGAGACAGTCCATCATGCGATCGCCAAACTAGCTCCGGCTTTACCTGTTCAAGTTGTACTTGTGAAGTCATAAGGCTTGTTTACTGCTTGGTTGATAGTCCAAAAGCACAATCTAGATTTTAGATTGGATTTGAAAGTTTATCACAAATTTCGATCGCCCAACGCCGATCGCACAAACCCACCCTATCCCTACCTCGCGTTGGTCTAAAATCTCCTCAGTCGCCAAAAAGGCCATATGCGCGATCGACCAAACGAAAAAACTGCGGTAATCCAGAAATAGAAAGCATACTATACCGTAAATTGCCCACACTGGAAAATATTCATCGTTTTCTGGGTAAAAATTGACCCATATCTAAACCATGAACTATATTAAAGACATGGATGCAGCAGACATGATCTAATCATGACATCCCGTTACCCACGAGGGTCGAGGAATTCCGGTAAAGACGTTCTGAATACCAAGATTTATATTTTGGCGAAGGCTCATTAACGAGCCTTTGTTATTTTAGGGCTTCGGTTTTTATAGATCGAACTTTTAATAAAATTTGAATTAAGGGCGATCCTCTTCGAGGGCTTCGCTAACGCATATTTCGAGATTTCGATAGAGGCCGATCGCATATTTTGCGCGAACCATTATGCAGTAGTATTAATTTGTCTCTCTTTCTTTGCAAATCTTTCATGCGACGGGATTCAATCTTCTACAAACTGTTCGGACAAGCGCCCACTTTGCTGTTCGATCTACTAGCGACAACTCCAGCAAATGCTGCCAATTATCGCTTTGACTCGGTTGCAGTCAAAGAACCTAAATTTGAAATTGACGGCGTATTTTTGCCCCCAGAATCTGAGGAACCGGGCATTGTCTATTTTTGTGAAGTTCAGTTTCAGAAAGACGAACAGCTTTACGAAAGGTTGTTTGGCGAATCGTTTTTATATTTTTACCGCAATCGCAGTCGTTATAGGGATTGGCAGGCTGTAGTGATTTATCCATCACGCAGCGTCGAACAAAGCGATGTTTATCCTTATCGAGCTTTGCTCAACAGCAATCAGGTGCATCGGGTATGCTTGGATGAGTTGGGGGATATTCGCGCTTTGCCTTTAGGGATTGCGCTGATGGTGTTGACGACTGTCGGGGAGACTCAAGCACCAGCAGAAGCAAGATATTTGCTGAGCCGAGTGCAGCAAGAAGTTCCACCAGCAGCAGGTCGTGACATAATAGACCTATTAGCTACTATTTTGTCGTACAAATTTACATCGTTGAGTCGAGCCGAGGTGGAATCAATGTTGGGAATTACATTACAGGAAACGAGATTCTATCAAGAAGCTAAGGCGGAAGGACGGCAGGAAGGACGGCAGGAAGGACGGCAGGCAGAAGCCTGTGCCCTGATTGTTCGACAATTAACCCGTCGGTTACGGCAAGAACTTTCTGAGGAAATGCGATCGCGCCTTGCCAATCTGCCCTTGCTAGTCCTCGAAGATTTGAGTGAGGCGCTGTTGGATTTTGCTACTATGGCGGATTTGCAGGCTTGGCTGGAGGTGCAGCAGTCGGAAAGATAAGAATTTAGCGAGTTATGAGGGCTTCAATAGCTGATGCACTTTACTCGCTAAATTTCGTCAGCATCATCTTGCTGTCGAATTGCTGACTCAATTTCATCTAGATAAGCTTCAGTATAAGCCCAAACATTTACTAAATCAGCAGCACTGAGATGGGGATAGCAATCTAGGATAAAAGCATCGGTAGCGCCGTCATTGCGATAGCTGGCGAGTAACCAAACGGGAATGCGAGTGTTGTCAATACAAGCATCACCGCCGATCGCACCGGGAGTTTTTGCGATCGGGCGGCCACTGTTTTTCAAACTCTGGGTTAAGATGCTGATGGCCTCAGCTTTGTCGATCGGCGTTAAGGCCAAAAGTTGTGCTTCTAATTCTGGGATTGTCATATAATCTATTTGATTTATGAATGGCTCTGGACTTGAATTTTGTTATGAAATACTTGATTCTGTTGGCGGATGCCATCCAGCACTAACCCACTGACTCCTGACAGTAACAGCAATATTATTGTTGAGTTGTAGTGCTGTTACTGTTGCGCGACCGCAGTCTGTAAGTCCAATAATTTCTGTAGAGTCTTCACTCCAAGCAAAATATTGTGACCATTGTTGAGTGCGCGGATTAAACAACTTAACGCGCGTTTGCGTGACCGCATCTAATGCGTCAGTTTGGGTTCCTTTGTAATTATTGCACAGACTACAAGCCAGCCAGAGATTTTCTTCCTCGTCAGTACCGCCCGTCGCTTTAGGAATAATATGGTCAATTTCCAATATTCCCAGGACATACATTTGTAAACTGCGACAATAACCGCATCGATTTTGAGCTTGTGTGCGAACTCTGGCTCTAACTTGTTCAGAAATTGCCATTTTGATTATCCTTTTAATGGTTCGAGCAACCCGCGCCGCACAGCTTCATTTAAGGATTGAGCTTGTCGTAATAGTCTAGCTTCATAGATGTGGATTAATGCTTGCAATTCTTGATGTTCTACAGAGGTAATCGTACCGGACTGTTGGCGATCTAGCAATTCATTCAATCGTTGTTCTTGGACTGGTTGCAGCCGGAGTTGAGTCAGACTGATTACTTCAGAATCAGACAATTCTGATACTGGTTTAGTGGTTGGTAAAAGGAAAATTTCCAGAGTTTCTACTATAATCTCACTCACGCTGCGGTGGCGTTGCTGCGCTAGTAATTCTGCTTGGTGATAGACTTCATCTGGCAAATTCAGGGTGATTTGGGCGGTCATAGGTCGAATGGCTATGAAACGAATATTTATATTATGCCATATTTTACTATTTGATATTTTCCGGTGTATCTAAAATTGCGTCTGCCTCGTCATTTTCGCGGATAGCTATTTCAATTTCATCTGGAACAACTGCCGCATAAGCCCAGGCATTTGCTAAATCAGTAGCCGTTAGTGTGGGATAGTTATCTAAAAGTCGAGACTCGTTCATACCCAACCGACGAAAGCTCTCCAGCACCCAAACAGGAATGCGAGTCTGTCTGATACAAGCATCACCGCCACAGACACCGGGGGTTTTGCTAATTCCTTGCCAGGTGTTAGCTAAGTTTTGGGTTAATAATTGGATGATTTGAGCTTTCTCGGTTGGCGTTAAGGCCAAAAGTTGTGCTTCTAATTCTTTGATTGTCATAGAATCTATGGTGAAAAGTTTTTTCTTAACAGGTAGCATCAAGGCTCCCTTCAGATTCAATGTCGAACTTTTTCATTATAGCTCCACAATTAAAAATCTGCATATCTAATATAAATTATTCTCACCTCTACCTAGAGAAGTATATTTTTCATTGCTGGCTTTCACCCCTCACAACCTCCAGCTTTTCTGCCGCGATAATAGCTGACTTGTTACTCAAAAATTAACGTTGATTTAAAGTTTGATTTAGATAAAACTGGTATACAATTCAATTGTTTGCTTGAAAAATATGGAGTAAACATAAATTACGGACTCCGACAAAGAAACCGGGTTTTCCCCGAATCTGCGGGTTGCAATCAAGTATTTTTGTAAAAAACCCGGTTTCTCGGCCTCGATCGAATTTCAAAACAGAGTTTACCGAACACATCACTCAAACTCAGGATTGAAAAACTTATGATGCTAGCAACGACCGAAATCCCCCAATTAAAGCCACTTTCCGACTCAGAACTAGGCAAAATCAACGCTTACTGGCGGGCCGCTAACTACCTTTCCGTCGGACAAATCTATCTCCTCGACAATCCCCTACTCAAAGAACCCCTCAAACTCGAACACGTCAAACCCAGACTCCTCGGACATTGGGGCACCACTCCAGGCCTCAACTTCATCTACGTTCACCTCAACCGAGTCATCAAAGCCCAAGACTTAAACGCTATCTACATCGCAGGCCCAGGACACGGCGGGCCGGGCTTGGTGGCTAACACCTATCTCGAAGGAACTTATACCGAATATTACTCGAACATTTCCCAAGATGAAGAGGGAATTCAACGGCTGTTCAAACAGTTCTCGTTTCCCGGCGGTATTCCCAGCCACGTCGCGCCGGAAACTCCGGGTTCGATTCACGAGGGCGGGGAACTTGGCTATGCCCTTGTCCACGCTTATGGGGCGGCCTTCGATAATCCCGATTTGATTGTGGCGGCGGTTGTCGGGGATGGGGAAGCAGAAACTGGCCCGCTGGCTGCTAGCTGGCATTCTAACAAGTTTCTCAACCCGGTTCGGGATGGGGCTGTGTTGCCGATTTTGCACCTGAATGGCTACAAAATTGCGAATCCGACGGTGTTGGCCCGCATTCCCCGCGAGGAATTAGAGAGTTTGATGGTCGGTTATGGCTACAAACCTTATTGGGTCGAAGGTTCAGACCCGGAAACGATGCACCAGTTGATGGCTGCAACGATGGATACGGCGATCGGCGAAATTAAGTCGATTCAGGAGGAAGCGCGCACGAAGGGCTATGCCGATCGCCCTCAGTGGCCGATGATTGTACTTAAAAGTCCCAAGGGTTGGACGGGGCCGAAAGAAGTTGACGGGAAGAAAACTGAGGGCTCGTGGCGATCGCACCAAGTTCCATTAGCTGAAATGGCTTCTAAGCCTGGACACGTCCAACTCCTGGAAGATTGGATGAAAAGCTACAAGCCCGAAGAACTGTTTGACGACAAGGGTAAATTGATTGCAGAATTGGCGGAATTAGCACCAAAGGGCGATCGACGCATGGGGGCAAATCCGCACGCTAACGGCGGTCTGCTGCTGCGAGATTTGAAAATGCCAGAATTTGCCGACTACGCCGTAGACGTGCAAAAACCGGGGACTGTGATGGCAGAAGCAACCCGCGTTTCCGGCCGCTTTCTACGGGATGTGATGAAACTGAATCAGGAAAACGCCAATTTCCGCATTGTCGGGCCCGACGAGACGGCCTCAAACCGCCTCGATCCGGTGTTTGAAGTGACTGGGCGGGAGTGGATGGGTAGTGTTTTGCCGGAGGATGACGAGCACCTGTCTGCCGACGGCCGCGTGATGGAAGTCCTCAGCGAACATTTGTGTCAGGGTTGGCTGGAAGGCTATTTGCTAACAGGAAGGCACGGATTTTTCTCCTGCTACGAAGCATTTATTCACATCATTGACTCGATGTTCAACCAACACGCTAAATGGTTGAAAACGACTCGCGAAATTCCTTGGCGCAGACCGATCGCATCTCTCAACTACCTCTTAACTTCTCACGTTTGGCGGCAAGACCACAATGGTTTTTCGCACCAAGATCCGGGTTTTATCGACCACGTAATTAACAAGAAAGCGGAGGTGGTGCGGATATATTTGCCGCCCGATGCGAATACTTTGCTGTCTGTTACCGATCACTGTCTCCGCAGTCGCAATTATGTGAATGTGATTATTGCTGGGAAGCAGCCGGCTTTGCAGTATTTGGATATGGATGCTGCGATTAAACACTGTACGGCTGGCCTCGGAATTTGGGAGTGGGCTAGCAATGATAAAGGTGGCGAACCGGATGTGGTGATGGCTTGCGCGGGTGATGTTCCAACGCTGGAAACTTTGGCCGCTGTTGACATTCTGCGCCGAGATTATCCTGAGTTAAAAGTGCGGGTGGTGAATGTGGTGGATTTGATGACGCTTCAGCCTTCGACAGAACATCCTCACGGTTTGTCTGACAAGGATTTTGATGCTTTGTTTACGAAGGATAAGCCTGTAATTTTTGCTTTTCACGGCTATCCTTGGCTGATTCACAGATTGACTTATCGCCGCAAAAATCACCCGAATATTCATGTTCGCGGTTACAAGGAAGAGGGAACAACTACCACGCCGTTTGATATGGTGGTGATGAACGATCTCGATCGCTTCCATTTGGTTGGTGATGTAATTGACCGCGTTCCAAAACTGAGTTATGCTGCGGCTTATGGGAAACAGGCGCTGCGGGACAAGCTGATTGATCACAGGCTGTATATCACCAAACACGGTGATGATATGCCGGAAATCCGCGACTGGAAGTGGCCGCACGGTGGCGCTGTTGTGTCGGAAATGCCGAAGGAAACGAAAGATCCGACGGTGACGGGAGATCAAGGTGTGCGATCGGGTGCTCCTGGGTAGGTACGGCTTCTCTTTATCTGCGTGAATCCGCGTTAATCTATTGTCATCTGCGGTTGCAAAATTCTCTTTTTTTAACCGCAGATACAGGCAGATGAACACAGATTAACGCAGATGAGTTAGATTAATTCAAAAGGATAAGTAATGCTGAAAGAAATAGAAATCCAAAATTTTAGGTGTTTTGAGCAAATCAAAATTTCTGGGTTTGAAAGAGTCAATTTAATCGGCGGCAAAAACAATGCTGGCAAAACAGCTTTGCTAGAAGCATTTTTTCTCAATATTGCTCCACACGCTAGCAGTCTAGCAATCCTAAAAGAGTTAAGAAGAGAGTCATCAAAAGCTGTACAAGCTATGCCAGATAGAGCCTGGGATAACTTATTTTACGCACTAAAAAAAGATACATCTATAGTAATTATTGGAAAAGACTACAACAACACGGATCGAGTAGAAATTAAATTAGAAATTAATTCAGTTAAATCTAGTATAGTTATTGAGTTTATGAGGAACGAAAATCGATCTGCCTTGTCATCAAAAAAGGTTCCTGCGACACATTTAATGAGTTATGATACTTCTACTACTGGCAAAGTACCAATCATTCCATCGTTTACCAGGATTTCAGGGAGAGAACTCACAGTAGCATACGATAACGCGCGTTTGAATGAAAAAGATAGCGAAGTTTTAAAAGCTTTTCAAATTATCGACCCTGCAATCGAATCAGTAGAGAGTTTTTATATTGGGGAACCAACGCTATACTTGAGAAGAAAAGGCGAAAAGCGTTTGCCTCTATCATTGTTTGGAGATGCTATGAACCGAGTTGCAGACATTATCCTTAAACTGGTAAACAGCGAACACAAAATACTGCTAATCGATGAAATAGAAAATGGCATACACTATACAAACCAGCGAGAGTTTTGGAGAATGTTGTTTCGGTTGGCGGTTGAACTGGATACCCAGATTTTCGCGACAACTCACAGTTTAGAGATGCTTCAAGCATTTGCTGATGTTGGTTTGGAACCTAATCAGAAATGCAGCAGCGCCTATTTTGAACTAGCAAAGAAACCCAAAACAAATCAAATAATCGGTATCCGACGCGATTTGGAAACATTGAATTACGCACTAGAGCATCAAAAAGGAGTGAGAGGTGAGTAATATTGTCATAGTAGAAAGTAAAAATGATGCAATTTTTATGAAGGCAATGGTTGATTTTATTAACTGCGATATCCAGGTAGAACCACCTATCTATATAGATGATTATGAATGTTTGGAAGGTTTGAGCGAAACCAAGTTAATCACTACATTAAAAGCTTTAGAAGCCGACCTGCAAAAAAGAGATATAGAAAAAATAGGGATTATTATCGATATTGATAACTATTCAGAGCAAGAACGGCTGCAATTCGTAGATAGATGTATAAAACAAGTGTTTGAAGCTGAAAGCTTGTCAAGCACTAAACAATTTATCGATATTTGTACAACAGATCATGGAACAAATGCAAAATTGGCTTGCTATTTTACAAATGTTGGAGGTAAAGGTGAACTGGAAACGCTTTTAAAGGCAATCAAGGCTAAAGATTCGACCTATGCTGATTGTTTGGATAGCTGGAAAACTTGCCTAGAAAACCAGGGAAAGAAAATCAACCAGAAAGAGTTTGATAAATTCTGGGTTAGCAACTATATTAGATTTGATACTTGCTCAAATAAGGAACAGAAACAAGCTGGAAGGAAATGCAGTATGTCTGAGTTTGATTATGTTATGGAACACAAAAAAGATATTTGGGATTGGGATAATTCTGCTCTTGATGATTTGAAAGATTTTTTTAGGCTTTTTTGTTAAAATGAGAAAACAAATGAAATCGGCGGTTGAAATAATCGGCGGTTGAAACCGCTTCTACACGAACGAAGTCCGCCTTCGCGGACTGAAGAGTAAACTGGATTTGATATCACAATTAAGTAATTTATGAGCTTAAAAATCTACTTTCTACGCCACGGTGAAACAGTTTACAGCAAAAGTGGCGGTTTCTGCGGCGACCTCGATCCAGAGTTGACAGCCGAAGGTGCTCAAATGGCCCAACAGTTTGCCACAACTTACGCGAAATTGCCTTGGGATGCTGTTTATGTTAGTCCGATGAAACGGACGATCGCAACTGCAACACCTTTGTGCCATACTCTAGGAATTGAAATGCAGTTGCGCGACGGACTTAAGGAAATTAAGTACGGCGAGTGGGAAGGCAAAACCCTGGAAGCTGTCAAACAAGAATATTCTGAAGATTATATTAATTGGCTGACTGAACCTGCTTGGAATGCACCGACTAAGGGCGAAACTTCTGTGCAAATTGCGAGTAGAGCTTCTTTAATTATTGCAGAAATTCAGGAAAAATACAAGAGCGGAAATGTTTTGGTGGTTTCCCACAAGGCGACTATTCGGATTATTCTGTGCGGTTTGTTGGGGATTGATTTGGGAAGTTATCGCAATCGTATTGCCGCTTTAGCAGCTTCTGTTAGTATTGTCAAGTTTGATGTGCGCGGGCCGATGCTGGAGGTTTTGGGCGATCGATCGCACTTGGATGAAAACCTCCGCAATTTACCCGGTACTTAGAAAAGGTGTGCAGTCCCCACCTAGATTCTAAATCGCGCCAATGTAAGACAATCCTAAAATCGTACCTGCGCCCAAAATATGACCAAAGCAGGTGGTTCCCAAGACTGCACCCAAACCAAAACCGCCGAACATATTCGCTGAAGGCATTGCCCCACCTGTGCTCTGATGCTGGATTGTTAATTTGCCGAAAGCAATGGCTAGAATATTGCAGACAATCATAATCAGCCCAATGGTGGGGCTCCATTCTACGGTACGAGGCGCAACGGTTAATAAAATAGTTGTCAACATGGCGATCGGCTCCTTAAACTTTAATCAATGAAAATCTGATGACGAAGATATATCAAATAACCGTAACGCTTGACTACAGATTGCATTAATACTTAACATTTTGATAAATTCCTTAATAAAGTCGTCATTAGTGAATAGCTAACAATCAATACGGGTAGCCAGAAACCGCGTTTTTGAGCAAAATACACAGGTTCCAACCAGCAGAAAAGGTAAAAACCCGGTTTCTGAGGTTGGAGTGAGTAAGTCCTAAATTACCAATTCCCAATTACCAATTACCATGAAAATCTTAGTTTTAAATGCAGGTTCTAGCAGTCAAAAAAGCTGCTTTTACGAACTAAATGACACGCTTCCCGATCGCCCGCCACAACCTCTATGGGAAGCAAAAATAGACTGGACTCACCGCGAAGGTGCGGGGGAGTTGCAAGTCACAACTGCTGCTGGCCATAGATTTGAGGAAGAAATTGCCTCGGATTCTCGCGCTGGGGCGATCGCTCGAATGCTAGAGACTCTGTGGCAGGGTGAAACTCAAGTTATTAACAGTTTAAACGAGATTGATATTGTCGGTCATCGCGTCGTACATGGGGGGGGAAACTATCAGCAAAGTACGCGAATTTCGCCGGAAGTAAAACAGGAAATCGCCCGTTTATCTGAGTTTGCTCCCATTCACAATCCGATTAACTTGGAAGGTATCGAAGCGATTGAGAAAATCCTCGGAAATGTGCCGCAAGTCGCAGTTTTTGATACAGCTTTTCACTCACAGTTACCGCCCGCAGCTTTTGTGTATCCGGGCCCCTACGAATGGCTGGAAGAGGGGATTCGCCGCTACGGTTTCCACGGCATTAGCCATCAATATTGCGCTCGCAGGGCTGCCGAAATTCTGAACCGCGATTCTGCCGATTTGCGGCTGATTAGCTGTCATTTGGGCAACGGATGCTCTCTGGCGGCGGTTCGCGACGGCCTGAGTGTTGACACTACGATGGGTTTTACTCCTTTGGATGGTTTGATGATGGGGAGTCGATCGGGTGCGATCGATCCTGGTATCATAATTCATCTGTTAAGGCGATCGCACTTTACTGCTGAGGAACTCGATAATATTCTGAATCGAAATTCTGGTTTGAAGGGGATTTCTGGGGTTTCTAGCGATATGCGGCTGGTTGCGGAGGCGATCGCAAATGGCAATTCTCGGGCTCAACTTGCATTGGATATTTACATCCACCGTTTGCGCGCCGGAATTGGGGCGATGTTGGCGAATTTGGGAGGGTTGGATGCTTTGATTTTTACGGCTGGTGTTGGGGAAAATTCGGCTGCTGTCAGGGCTGCTGTGTGCGAGGTTTTTGGGTTTATTGGGTTAAGGTTGGATGGGGAGAAGAATTTGAATTCGCCAATTGATGATGATGTTGCGGCGGTTGATTCTGCGGTGCGGGTTTTGGTGATTCATACTCAGGAAGATTGGGAGATTGCGCGGGAATGCTGGGATATTTCTCGTAGATAATTCGGGATTTTTTCGGCGGGTTTTTTCGGCGGTTGAGACGGCGGTTGAAACCGCGTCTACACATACGAAACCCGCCTCCGCGGGTTGAAGAGTGCGGGGTTTTTTCGGCGGTTGAGACGGCGGTTGAAACCGCGTCTACACATACGAAACCCGCCTCCGCGGGTTGAAGAGTGCGGAGTTTTGTGCCGAGTTTTGTGCATTTAGACTAGACTATGTACGTAGATTGACAAGCCCCATCGCCCTTCCAGCATCCACGACAACGAATATGAACGTCAACAATAAGCTCCAGACTATTTTAACTCAGTTGCGATCGCACTTCGAGCAACTCTACGGCGATCGGCTCACCCAAATGGTACTCTACGGTTCCCAAGCGCGGGGCGACGCAGATCCCGACTCAGATATTGATGTTTTGGTAGTTCTCAAAGGACAAGTCAATCCCGGCGAAGAAATCAAAAGAATTAGCCATATTCGGGCTGACTTGTCTCTCCAAAATGATGAAGTGATTAGCTGTTTGTTTATGGATGAAAATCGGTTTTTGCACTACAACGGGCCTTTGTTGAGGAACATTCGTAAAGAGGGAATAGTTTTATGAAACCCGAACAATTTGTCGAATTAGCTCAAAATCTGATTCGATCCCTACTGAATTGCCCCAGAGAATTCGGCGATTGCGATCGCATCTATACAAACGAAGTTCCCGCAACGCGAGACTGAGAAATTATGCGGATATTATAAGTCGGACTCAGTATTGTGCTACATCCGGCTAAATAATAATACCCTCGCCGCGCAATCCCCGCCACCAGATATGGACGAACAACGAATCCAAGCTTATCTCAATTTGATTCAATCGCTAGTGAATTGCCCCAGCGGGGAAAGAAACCAAATTTTGCAGGCAAACCCCGAGTTAGTTGATGCGGGGTTGGTGCAGGTAACGCAATGGCTGGCAGAAATTAAACGCGAGGAAGGCAATGAGAATGAAGCAGATTTTTTAATGAATTGGGCAAGCTATCTCATATTAAAATTGCCCTCTTTTAATGATCAGTTAGAATTTTTGAAGCAAGTATTGCAGGTAACGGCAGAAAGTACGGCAAAAAGTACGGCAGAAAGTGGCGACTATCGTAATGTAATCTATCCCCTGCTGCGGGATAATCTCAACTTAATTAATGATAATTTTGCTGTAGTTTTCCGAAATTGGGCGAAGCAAACTTTGCAAAACTTAGATAGGAAACAAGACTGCATTTTTATAATATTACTTGTTGTCCAGTTTAGTAATGCAATCTGGCAATTTTCCTTAAACAGAGAGAGTAATTTGGAAATTGCCATTGCAGGTTATGAAGTTGCCCTGACTGTTTTTAACCGTCAAGAATATACAGAGGATTGGGCAATGACTCAATATAATTTGGCGGTTGCCTATTTTGACAGAATTAGAGGGGAAAAAGTCGATAATCTTGAAAGGGCGATCGAGTTTTCTCAAGCAGCTTTAGAAGTTAGCACCCGTGAGGCATTTCCCAGCGAATGGGCAGGTATTCAAAATATTTTGTCGAATGTCTACAGCAACAGAATCAGAGGCGAAAAAGCTGAGAATCTCGAACTGGCGATCGCCACTTCAGAAGCAGCTTTGTCCGTTTATACCCGCGAGGCATTTCTGTTTGAATGGGCAATGAGTAAAAATAATTTGGGGCTTGCCTACTGTAGTAGAATCAGAGGCGAAAAAGCTGAGAATCTCGAAATGGCGATCGCCGCTTCACAAGCAGCTTTGTCCGTTTACACCCGCGAGGCATTTCCGTTTGAATGGGCAACCAGTAAAAATAATTTGGGGCTTGCCTACAGCAAAAGAATCAGAGGCGAAAAAGCTGAGAATCTCGAACTGGCTATCGCTGCTTTTGACGAATTATTAGAAGTTTATACCTCTGAGGAATTTCCATTTGATTGGGCAAGGACTCAAAATAATTTGGGGGCTGCCTACAGCGACAGAATCCGAGGCCAAAAAGCCGATAATCTCGAACTCACGATCGCCGCTTATCAAGCATCATTATCAGTTTATACCCGTGAGGCATTTCCCTTTGAATGGGCCCGGAGTCAAAATAATTTGGGGCTTGCCTACCGCAACAGAATTCGAGGTGAAAAAGCCGATAATCTCGAAATCGCAATCGTTGCTTCTCAAGCATCATTATCAGTTTACACCCGCGAGGCATTTCCTATAGATAATATTGTAAGCCTATCTAATCTCGGACTTGCTTACTGGGATAATTCCCAACTACCAGAAGCTTACAATACCTTTAAATCCGCCATTAATACAGTAGAATTAATGCGGAGTGAAATTATTATCGGTGGCGAAGCAGACAGACAGAAATTAGCCGAAGAATGGGATATGCTTTATCATAATATGGTAGCAGTTTGCCTGGAAATGGAAAACAACACTGTCGCCCTAGAATACCTCGAACGCAGCAAAACCAGAAACCTAGTAGAATTGTTTCACAAGGCCCGCAGCCTCCCGGAAAATGTGCAGCAGATTAGTTTTCAGGAAATTCGCAGTCTGTTAGGTGAAGATGAGGCAATTTTGGAATGGTACATCACCTCTAACGGTTTTAAAGTTTTCATTATTACCCGCGACTCCACCCAACCTGATGTCTGGCAATCTTCCGATACAGACTCAGAAGCATTAGTGGAGTTTATGAATGAATATATCGGTGACTATATCAATCAACCTGAAAACTGGAGAAATCAGCTAAAAACCCGCCTGGAAAAATTAGCTAAAATCTTGCATTTCGATGAAATAATCTCTCGCCTCCCAGAAAAATGCCAAAAATTAATATTAGTTCCCTTCCGATATTTGCACTTGTTACCGCTTCACGCATTAACCAGCCGAAGACTAAGACAAAATATAGAAGAAACTGGATGTCTCCTCGATCTTTTCCCTGGCGGCGTGAGATATACTCCCAGTTGTCAGCTATTACAATTATCTCAGCGGGTAAATCCGACTGGGGAAGAGTCATCACCCACAAGATTGTTTGCCATTCAAAACCCGACAGAAGATTTAGACTTCACCGACATCGAAGTTGAAGCAATTGCCAAATCCTTTAATCCAGCGGAAGTTTTGATTCGGGAAAAGGCAAGTAAGACAGGATTGCAGCAACAGCTTGAAGCGTTGCAAAATGCCGAGATCGCCCACTTTTCCTGTCACGGCTTTTTCGACTTTAACAATCCTCGGAAATCAGCTTTAATCTTAGCTGGTGCGAAAAATGCCACCGATAACGTGGACTCCGAGAACAAAAGTTATATTCGTTCCCCTCAAGACAAATTGTGGGATATTGAAAAATGTCTGACGCTGGAAGAAATCTTTGATTTGCCCCTGAGTAAGTGCAGTTTAGTGACGCTTTCCGCCTGCGAAACTGGGTTAACGGATATTAGAGATAGCACAGATGAGTATATCGGATTGCCTAGCGGTTTTTTGTACGCCGGAACCACGAATGTGATTAGCACTTTGTGGGCTGTCAATGATGTATCTACGGCGATTTTGATGATTAAGTTTTATGAGATTTTCTTGTCTAAAACTCGCCCGCCTGTGGCTGTTGCTTTGCGGGAGTCTCAGTTGTGGCTGCGGAGTTTGACTGTTAAAAGTTTGCTAGAATGGGTGGAAGCGTCGCAGTTGCTGAGTCGCGAACACAAACAGAAAATTCAAGGCAAATACAGGCGCGGTTACAAACAGGATTATCAACCTTATGAGTCTCCCGTATACTGGGCGGCTTTCTGTGCAGTTGGGCAATAATATAAACTGTCTTTTCATGGGGTGGGGGCGGGTTTATTAGTTGGTTGGTTTTGAGTCATAAATTTCTGCGAACCCGCCCCTACAAAATTGTTGAAATTGGGAATTTAATCTTGTATGAAACAGATATAATTGCTGTAGGGGCGGGTTCGCGACTATCTGTGAAACCACACCGTAAATCCCAAAAACCCGCCCCGGCTAACTACAATACAATCAAAGGAGAAATTGGCAATGACAGATGAAGAATTTATTTCTGGTTTCCTAGCAGTCTTTGAAACTAAACCCGAAGTATTTGAACAAGTCGGGGCGGTTGAGGATTTAGCAAATCTCAGCAATACAATATCCCAGATGGCTGATAAATCGAACAACGAAGTAGCTGATGCCATTGGCGATTGGTGTGCAAACTATCCTAAAATAACAGATGAAATCAATAAATTTGAGAGAAAACCAGAACCGCAACCCACCAAAAAAGAAGAGCAAGAACCAAGGCTATTAAACCGCTATCCAGAGTTACCCGAAAACCTCAAAAAACGCCTTCCCAATTCACAGCCCCCGCGCCAATAATATGAGCGACAAAATTTCTGCCCCCAATGTTTATCTATACGCTTTCCAACTGCACGATGACAGTCAGGGCCGCCATAATCCTCTCTGGAAACACTGCGACAACATCCTCGCCAACTTCACCGATAAAAAGCTGACACCAAATCTAGTTTTTCCGCCAAATTCTCACAGCTACCGCGAGGATTTACTGCCAAATGTCGCACTAAAATTCAACAGCAATCAACCCATAGAAGGTTTTGCCCAACCGCTACAAATTCAAGACAGCTATGCTTTATGCTTAAATATAGGTTGCCCGGAAGACGGCACCGCTAATAATTTAGGTGTCGATTTCATCCAGAAATTCAACCCCAATCGAGTCTTACTTATCAACGGCGACGACAACTTTTTAGGTCAAACTCTCCTAATTACCACCGGGCTTCCCGAAAACTCTTCAGATAATTTAGATTCCCTCAAACCCCTCGCCGATGAATGTCGCAATGCTTTATTCCAAGGCGACTCGCCACCTGTATTTTATCGTTCAGGTAAATTATTTGGTAGTCCGATTTTTGAATACGGTTCAATTGCCGATATAGCAAATTACCGCCATTTGCTTGTCTGGCTGCTGGCTGACAAACAAACCGACAAGGATTTTAACACTTGCCAAGAAGAAATATTTGACCTACTATTTTACCGCAACAAAATCATCAAAGTTTTTCAAGACAGCCGCCTGATTTACCGCGAACTCGATCGCGAATACCGCATTATTGAGAAAAATGTGGAGATATTGCAGGCTCAATTTTCCAGAGGAACCGTCTTAACTGCCGCCCAATTGCAGGAATTTCAGGAACAGCTAAAGCAACTCTTCAGTAAAGCTGTAACTTATACTTGTCTGCTGCGGAAACTCGAAGATTATGACAATACAATCGTCCTAAATCTTAACAATTACATTGACATTTTGCAAACAATTTGTGATATACTAGGAATCGATAAGGAAGAACTATCTATATTAAATCACTTCAGTAGAAAAAGTGCTCTTTATATGCGATCGCAAATAGCCGGAGACTTAGGATATTTCCGCCACGGGACAAACTTAATCGACCAGGCGATCGCCTCAATCCGCGGCATAGTAGAAATAGAACAAGCCAGGAGCGATCGCACCAATCAACTCGCACTCCGCAACAGCGAGGACAAAGAGAAAGATCGGGACGATCGCCTAGAGAGCACAGTACAGGCGATCGGCGTAGGTTTAGCAGCCGGAGGCATCGCCGCATCCAGCGGTACAGACAAACTCTTCGAGACAGTGCAAAACCATCACATCCCAGTTGTAATGCACCTGCATCCCTTTGCATTCTCCTTTTTGTTGAGTTGCGCGATCGCCCTTTTCGCAGCCGGCATCACCTGGTGGCGCACCAAACCGAAAAAATAGGTCAAAAGGGCGATCGACCTTTCCCAAAAAATCATCGATCTCAAATCCGCTTAGATCCGAATGATAGCGCAGTGCGATCGACAATAAGCGCGATCGACAACAAGCGCGATCGTCCCACCCAACACTCCCACCTCTTGCTGGCGAACATACCTACCAGCGAAAACTTTCATAACTATTAAGAAATATCACATTTATCGCCAGTTTTTAGACAGGTGACTTATAGTTTATTTTTCACCTAATTAAAACTATAATTATGAATTTAACAAATTCTCGTTATCAGAAATTAGCGCCATATTTAATATTTCTATTTATAGTCACTGTCTTTTTTGCGATCGCCTCAGTATTTCCTTACCAAATAGAGTTCGATCCAATCCCTCAAATCAAAGGAATCAACCAGTGGTTGAGCGGAGGATCTAGTTTGATCAACTCAGTTGTCACAGTAAATCAAAAAGATATCTCTCAAGATATACAAACCTGGATAGTCTGGCACGCTCCCGGCGTCACCTTCGCATTTTTACCTTTAATCGCCCTCGGATTGCCTTTAGGAATCGCAGTCAGAACAACCGCATACTTTTTGTTTGTTTCAGGCGGTCTGGGGTGGATAAAGGTAATAGATACTCTCACCTCTGACCAGAAAATCAAAATAATTATAGCTGTCCTGTTATCTATCTATTATATAGAAATTGGCTCATTATTGGTTTGTACAGCAGGAGATGTGATTCCTTGGGCAGTCATGCCTTGGGTATTACTGTACGCAATGTATCTGTGCTCAATTTTAGACTCAGGGAATAAATTTGATAGTCGCTTTCTAGTTCATGCAGCTCTACTAGGTCTACTTTTAGGAGGAATTTACTGGTTAAAATACTCTGCTTTTTTAGTTTCTCTAGGAATGCTCGCCTATCTAGCTGTATTTTTATGGTTTTTCAGCAAACAATATACCTTAAAAAACCGTTTTATCCTGTTAGCAGTTTGTACGGTATTCACCCTTTTGCCAGTAATTGGTCTGAGCGCTATTCACCATGCACTTTCTGGAGTCAATAGTGCTATAGACCAATTTGAAGCTGCTATTCCTGTGGCATCGCCTTCTACAAGAGGAATGCGTTTTTTATTGAGTTTAATAGGAGCTCCAGGTTTAGGTCTATTCAATTCAGAAATTTTTACTCAAGGTAGGCTGTTGACGTTTACAAGCACTATTCTTAAACAGTTATTTACCTTAGATATTTCACGGAAAGCAGAAACTTTTAAAATATTTGTAGGTCTGGCAGGAACCTTAGCAGCTTTTTGGTTTGTTGCAGAGTCTGCTCGCAAAAATATATACAATAAAAAACTTATTATTCTTTGGGGCTGCATTACAACGATTCCTTTTATATTCATTGCATATATATCTTATAAAACTGGAATAAATCTATTAATGGCAGGCATCGGTCGTTACAGCAATCCTTTCTTTATACTTACTGTCTTCTTTGTGATTTCTTACTACATTTACTGGATTTCAAATCATGAAAAATCTATACTGTCAAAAATTGTATTGTCTGTTGTATTGGTATTCTTTGTATTGCTGCCCCCGCTCAATTATATAGTTGATTGGGCTGAGGCTATAATTTTGCGGAAAAATTACGCAACAACAGAGAATTTTCTCTATGTCGATATCTTGTCAAAAAAGAATGTTAAATCGGTAGTTACTCAGATAAAATCTGCCGTTAAATCACCTAAAGATGTTGTCGTTTTAACTAAAGATACCGATGAATTGCGTTTTGGTTCGTGGCTGGAAATGAGACACAGAATCCTCTCACTCCCAATAGTTGACGGTGAAGAAGCTAAGAGTAAAATTACAACAGCGCAAGATTTGAGAGTCATACTTGTTGTCTCCAATGCTTTGGATAAAAATGAAAATCAACTGGCGCTAGTCAAGCAGAGATTTGCCCAATCAACTGGATGGACTCGGCTACCCGAAAATCCAGATGCTGAGGTTTCTATTTGGTTTTCAGATTTGAAGGCTTGACTACCGATTACCAGTCACCACGGACTCCCAATCATCACAAAAGCCGACCAATAATAAGGATGCGACAACTTCAAATCTGCAAACCCTTGCAAAGATTGCGGCAACTCCACTCCCTCACCCCGACTCGAACCCCGTAACTTGCCGCCCTCCAAACGCACATCTCCCCGCAACATCGCAATTTGCGCTTCTCGCAGCGCCGCCGCCTTAATTGGGGCAATCTTCAAACGCTGATAAAACTCAGCCATCAATCCCAAAGTACCCTCATCCGAAACATACCACAAACTCCCCAAAGCAGTTTGCACCCCCGCTTGCAGCGCCAATCCCCCAAAACCCAACTCCGCACTGTCATCACCCACCGCAGTCCGACAAGCACTTAAAACTAATAGATTTACCTGCGGATTATTCAATCTCAAGTCACGCAATTGATTCAGTCTTAACCGACTATCCCACAACTGAATAAAAGAATTATTCGGCAGTCCCGGACGAAATTCGCCGTGAGTAGCTAAGTGAATAATCCCAAAAGGTCGGCTTTCATGCTGTTGCTTCAAATTATCGAAAGTGAAACCCTCATTCAGAAAACTAATTCCCGGCCATTCTCGCGAAATAGCCGCTATTTCCGCAGGAACCGCTGGTAAAGGATTCAATTCCGAAAATTGATCCGCACCCATTGCTAAAACTTCAGATTTCCTGATATCCACGTAGCGAGTATCTGTTAAATTAATGCTGGGCATCAGGCTGAGATTGTACTTTTCGATCAAAAATTGCTTTCCGTCGTGCAAAGCAGCAAAGGGCATACCTCTCAAACCGCGATCGACTACAAAAGAAATAGTATCTGTTTCGCACTTCTTCAAATTCTCCTCCAAAGGCTCAACCATCCACTTATAAAGCTGTTGGGCAGATGATAGATAACTCGTAGTATTACGTCTGGCTGGATTAGTAATCTCATTCCTGAACTCCTTTACAACTTTCAGCAATTCTTCCCGGTGCGCTTCCGGCACAGTTTTGTGAACTACTGCACCGCAAGAATCTACTAACATTAAATCTAATTTTTCCGATCGCGAAAACAGATATATTAAGCTGGGTTTCGTTTTCGTTTCTGCGCCCACCGATACTAATTTTTTCTTGATGTCGTCTACCGATAGTAAATCCTTGCTGATGTTAAGACCGAAATATTCCTCGAATTCTTGACCAAAAGATTTCTCCAGCAGAGGTAAAGCTGCTGATAATTTCCCTGCATCCAAGTTCCTGCCGATGTCGCTGCGAAATGCTGCCTCAAAAACTGGTTCTCTGGGATTTCCAACGATGAAATTTCTGAGTCCTCTCGGAGATTGCATTCTTTCCGGCGGCAGCCTGTCTCCGGGTTTTCCTAGATATCGCGATATTCTGTTTTGATTCTGTAGCTGTTCGGGGTTAAAGGGTTGGTTGGGTTCGGGAAAAACCGCTCTGGATCTATCTAAGGGAAATCTATTGATTAGCGATGGTGGCAACGAATTTGGGTTATTGCGATCGATTGGATTATTCGGATTATTCGGATTATTCGGATTAATTGGATTCTCGGGATTATTCGGATTAATTGGATTATTCGGATTAATTGGATTCTCGGGATTATTCGGATTAATTGGATTATTCGGATTAATTGGATTCTCGGGATTATTCGGATTAATTGGATTCTCGGGATTAGTTGGTTGGTTGGGATTATTCGGATTATTCGGATTAATTGGTTGGTTGGGATTAATTGGCTGGTTGGTAGTGACGATCGCACTATTGCCCTGAGTGTAAGAATTTATGAAAGATTGTCCCTCAGTAATCGTACCATCCGCATTGCTCGCGATCGCCCCAGCCGTTCCATTATTCATCGGATTTCCCACCACAAAAGGTGTCGGCGGATTGACATCACCGCCGCCGTGGGCGATCCTCACTGTACCCGGTTGAGTGCCGCCAACAGTCGAGACACTCACAGGAGTACCGTTTTGGTCAAAAGTACCCGTCACCCGCACCAAACCCGGAGTCTGGATATTCACCGTACCGCCCGGAGCATTGATGGATGCAATGCTAATATCATTTTGAGCGTTAAGATTTACTCCAGAAGTGCGATCGACAACCACAGGATTAACATTTATTGCCCCGGTTCTGATTTGCCCTCCCGCTAAAATCCTCACAACTTCCGCAGCATTGATATTACCAGTAGTGACATTTCCCCTACTGCTAGTTAAATCAATTCCTACTCCCTGCAAATTACCCGCAGTCACATTTCCCACCGCATTTAAATTAATATTGCCCGTTGACAAAGTATTGCCGATCGCAATATTGCCACCGCTATTAACATCAACTGCACTTCCTTGCAAATTTCCCGCAGTAAAGTTAGTCGGTGTTCTCGAAACAATCCTTGTAGCAGGAGCATTTATCCCGATCGCGCTAATATTATTTCCAGCATTGAGAGTTACCGCCGACAGGGGATTAACTGGCTGTGTGGTAGGGCGAGTAATATTAACTGTCCCGGTTTGAATTTGCTGGCCCGCCGAAATCCCAACTTGTTCGGCAGCGGTGAGATTACCAGCGGTGACATTTCCGGTAGTGCTGTTAAGATTAATCCCAACTCCCTGCAAATTCCCGGCATTTAAATTGCCAAAAGCTGTCAAATCTACATTACCTGTAGCGTTGGTATTACCAGTGGTAACAGTTCCCGAATTGCTGGCAACATTAACTCCGATACCCTGCAAATTTCCTGAGTTTATTACATTTCCAGGAGCCCTGATATTGATATTTCCTGTTGATGCAGTATTAGTAGTTGTAATATTCCCCGTGGTGCTGGAAACATCCACTGCTCCCCCCTGCAAATTTCCGGCAGTTAAGTTGTTGGTTGCTCTCAAAGCAACGGTGGCAGTGGGAGCATTAACCGATGCTACATTAATATTAGTGTTCGCGTCCAGATTGACTGTGGGAGTAGTAGGATTAACTGGATTTGCTGCGATCGGATTAACAGTGATTGGCGCTGTAATGATTTGCTGTCCCGCTACAACTCTGACATCTCCCGTAGAGTCGATCGCACCCGTAGCGACATTTCCGGTGCGGCTGGTAGCTCCGACAGTCGAACCCGTGAGGTTCCCCACGTTTAAGTCCCCAGGAGCTGCCAAAGTGACATTCTCGGTTGCTGTAACGCTGGCAGGTGTAGTATTTGGGACGATTGTATTGGGATCGTTCAACACTCCCAGAGCGCCGGAGTTGCTGATAACATTAACTTGAGAACCCCGCAAATTCCCGAAATTGACATTGCCGAATGCTGTGAGTGCGATCGCCCCAGAATTCCCAGTGTCGATCGCGCGAGTTACTATATTGCCCCCAGTCGAATTCAGAGTAATATTGCCGTTGATATCAGCCGGAACGATGTCATTTGTCAAATTAATATTGTTAGCAGCCTGAATATTAATCGTCGAAGCAGACGTTAATCTGCCTCCAACTATCACAGCCCCTTCCCTGCTTTCGAGATTAATTTGACCGCCATTAATATTTCTAGTTGCCACCTCTTGCGCCGCCGACAAAATCACTGGCCCGCCTGCGGAAATGTTTTCCACAGAAATCAAAGTTCTGCCACTCAAAATTGGCGTCGAAGTGAAAATACTATCATCATCTACACTGTCAGAAGAAATACTCACCGGATTTGCCAAACTTGCTACTCCCGCCCGGAGAATTAAGGCTGGACTGCTAGTTAAAATAGCAATATCTGGATCTGAAGTCGCATTTTCAGTCCGCAATCCAACATCCGGGCCGGTAATTGTAATATCCTCCGCAACAATGCTACCCCTCGCCTCGACTTTCAGCGAAACCCCAGTATAATCTCCCAATAAAACATCACCTTCGGAACTGATAATCGGGTCAAATAAACTGACAAAATTTCCCGGCCTTCCCGACAGATTCCGCACCAAAAAATTGCCCCTTGAAGCAAAGTGAGCATCCCCAGAAATTACACCGTTGCTGACTAAACTCAAATTGCCACCGCTTTGAAATTGCGGGGGAAGAGATAAGCCGCCGGTAGCGTTTAAGGTGAGAATGTCGATCGCGCGATCGGCCCGAATCTCTAAATTCCCCCCAGCCCGGGCCAAAAAAGGATTCTGCACGCGATCGCGAACCCGCACCGCATCCCGTGCCAGCAAGTTCAAATCCCCCGCAGTTTGCAGCCTAGCCCCCGCTAACGTCAGATTTCCCGCCGCCGAAACAGTCGCACTTCCCGCATTCACCTGCGGAAGTACAGATATATTCCCAGCAGCGATCGCCACATCCCCAGAATTCACCTGCAAACCAGAGTCCACAAGCTGCACGCTACCATCAGCAGCAACAGCAACACCCGTCGCCTGATTTTGTGCAGAACCTGTCAGCAACTGCGGCAAAGAAACAGGATTTAAACTTTGTTGAGAATTACGCAAATTCTGGTCAGTTGGTATTTCCAAATTCAACAAAAGCCCCCGTTGACTGATCCGCAAAACATTCTCGCCCGGAACAGCAGCAACAGTAATTTGCCCGCCCGGTGCCGACAACTGCCCCGTACTCAAAACCGTACCGCCCAGCAAAGCCAAACTTTGGCCCGGAGTCACAGCCAAATTGCCAGCATTAACAATACTTCCCGGTTGATTCGCCCCAAAATAAAAAGCATTTGGCGCACCAACTAAGGCACTAAAATTATTTGTACCTGCCGCATTAAACCAATTAGAACCAAAACCCACATTATTAGCAGTAGTCGCAGTAAAAGCACCTGGCACATTCAAACTCGCGTTCGGGCCAAACACAATCCCCGCAGGATTAATTAAAAACAGATTAGAATTGCCACCCGTGACCGTAATTAAACCATTAATTAGCGAAGGGTTCCCACCAGCAATGCGAGCTAATATATTTTGAATAGCCGAATTAGTCAGAAAATTAGCAACTTGACCTTCATTCAAGCCGAACTGCCCAAAACTGTGAAAAAGATTCGCCCCGTCTCCCGACAAACTGCCACCGTTAATATCGTAGCGGTTACCATTGCGGATGACAGCAGTGCCAGTACCGTCAGCAGCAGGCACAACTGTTTGCGCCTGGGCGAAAGTATTAAAAATTAACAAAGAAAACGGACAAACAAATAGCCCGACCTTTTTAATCTTTAAGTTGACGTTTTTCATGGGCATCTACAGTCGATCGCAATTTCCCTCAATTATCGCACCCGCGAACAAAATAATCGTAAATAACAAATTAATTAACTCATGACAACTCCCACAATCAAAAGCTTGTACACAGACGGCGCTTGTTCCGGCAATCCAGGCCCCGGCGGTTGGGGTGCAGTCATCTGCTTCGCCGACGGCAAATGTCACGAACTCGGAGGTGCAGACCCTCAAACTACCAACAACCGCATGGAAATGCAGGCGGCCGTCGCTGCATTAGAATTTTTTGCCAATTCCGGTCAAACCGAACCAGTCACCGTTTACACCGACAGCGAATACGTTAAAAACGGCATCACCAAATGGATTCAAGGCTGGAAAAACAAAGGCTGGAAAACCTCAACAGGCAAAGATGTCGTCAACCAAGACCTTTGGCACCTGCTAGACAAGCTGAATTCCCGACAAATCAAGTGGGAACACGTCCGCGGCCACTCCGGCGACTTCTACAACGACAGATGCGATGAAATTGCCCGCAGCTTCTCTCACAATCGCACTCCCGCCCTGCAACAGCATCGACCAACAACAGATGAGTCTGGGTCATCGCCGCTAGACATTGAAAACCCAATTGTTTTGGAAGAAACGGACACAACTGGTAACAAAACGATAGAATCCTATGTCATAACTTCTGACCTTCCGATCTCCAACTCTACCATGATGGATTCAACTGCCGATACCCTGGAGAACTTACCCCGCGAGGTGAGGGTTCAGGAACTCCGCAACCTGATCGAGACGTTGCACATAGCTGACGAAGTTGCCACCAAAGGCTACTTGATTACCAGTTCTGAACTGGCTGATTTGATGGATGTAAATGCCAGCGCTGTCACCAGCCGCGGAGACAACTGGGTTTGGCGCAACTGGGTAGTTTCTCGCGTGCGCCGCGAGGGCAACCAAATTCTCTGGCAATTAGAGCGCATCGACCACGTTAGTACGACTGATTAATCATCAGTCATAAGTCCTCAGTCAGATTGTGACAAAGGCCTTCTGACTGCTGCAATATCTAGGACTAATTGCAAGAACTCAAACGGTAGGTGCGCGCAGCGCACCTTACCTGTTTCCAGAGAGGAAAAATAATTTAACTTATAATTTAAGAAACGCGAACAAATCCTGAATAAACAGTGAAAAACAAGAGTTCGATCGCTTTAATGAACTGGCTGCCACCCAAACCAGAAACCGTTTTGCTTTGCGACTCAATTGCAGCAGCTTCTGAAATGGCATTTATGCTAGGCGGCGAGTGGGATGGCTGCAATAGCTTGGTTCTACCTAAATCCGACAAGGTAGCAATTGAAACAGCCGCGAGTTTGCTGGAGACATCGTGGTGCTATCAAAAGGCGGCCGAACCGGTTTTAACTCGGCTGGGAGTTGACGAATTGCTGCGCCGTTATGCGGCGGGAGACAGATATTTTGTTAATGCTAACTTGAGATGCGCTCAATTGAGCCAACTTTGTTTGGAAAACATCGATCTGAGTTATGCCAAATTGAATTTGGCTGACCTGAGCGGCACTAATTTAAATAAAGCAATTTTAGCAGCAGCACAGATGCAATCGGCTAATTTGAGTGGCTGCAACTTGCATAAGTCACAAATTGTGAGGGCAAATTTAGCTGGGGCAAATTTAAGCAATGCTAATCTCAGAGGTGCCGATTTGACTAATGTAGATTTAAGTAATGCTGACTTAACAAATGCTGATTTAAGAGGTGCAACTTTAGGTAAAGTAGACTTGAAAAAAGCTTGCTTGGATGGGGCTATCTTTGAGTAAAACAAGTTGAGGGGCGACTGCAAATTATTCATGCCGCAGGTTCCAATTATGATTCATATTTGCGATCGCGCAGATCGCTTCCGGTCGATTACCATGACAAAAACGGTTCGTAGTGCGGACTTCAGTCCGTAGCATTATGCGGACTGAAGTCCGCACTACGAACCAATCCGAACAACGTTAAAGTCCAGGTATTTTATGCAAATTACGACTGTCACCGGCCCAGCGGGGCGACTCAATCTCACCGACACGGGCGCAGCAAGCAGCGCAGAAGCAGAACCCATCCCCGTCCTCTTCGTACACGGTATGGCATACCACCTCGGAGTCTGGGACGAGACGATCGCACTTTTGCGCGCCAATCTCGGCCAAAACCAGCGCATTTTGGCGATCGACCTCCGGGGCCACGGCGCATCCGATCCGCCCGCAGACGGCGACTACACCCCCGATAGCTGCGCCACCGACATCATCACCATCCTCGACGCGCTGAATATCCCCCAAGTAGCCCTCGTCGGACACAGCTTCGGTTCCCTCGTCGTCCTCGCCACCGCCGACTGCGCCCCAACTCGCATCACCCGCGTCATCCTAGCCGATCCCCCCGGTGACTTTAACTACCTGCCGCCCTCCGTGTACGAAGAACAGATGGTTCCCTTCCTCGCAGCGCTAGCGGGCGACAGCTACCGCGCTGCGGCAGAGGAAAAGTTCTCCCAAGCCCTCGACGGCGGTACAACTGCGACGCGCGAAACCACGATCGCACGCCTCGCAGCCACGCCGCGCGATCGTCTCATCGGTATGTACAAAGGTATGTTTGCTTACGATGCAGTTGGTGCGATCGATCGCATCCTAGCAACTCCGGGCACTCAAATCTCAGCAGTCCTCGCGCCGGCAAACTCCTGGCCTTTCAGCCTCCACATACTGCGCCCCCAAATTGCCACCACAGTCATACCAGAAACCAGCCACTGGTTGCAGCTTGATGCGCCGGTTCCCTTCGCCGAAGCAGTGACAAATCAGTTGACAGTTGACAGTTGACAGTTGACAGTTGACAGTAGTCAGTTGACAGTAGTCAGCTCGCCCCCCGAGCGAAGCCGAAGGGTAGTCAGCAGTCAATAGTCAATAGTCAATAGTCATTGAAGGCGATCGATCTCCTATGTTGAACACCATTTAGGCATTTGCGAGATCAGAAACCGACTTTTTAACCACCAAGAATTGGTTGAAAGCCGGAACCCTTTTCCGGTGACTGTTTAAACAATATCGATGTAACCGGAAACGATATCATTACTCCAATCCTCCTCCTTCCTTTATCAAGTGCACTCAAGCGATCAACTGTCAACTGTCAACTGTCAACTGTCAACTGTCAACGACAATCATCCAACAAAGCATCAAGTTCAGCAGCGACTTTCCACGGATTTCGACCCTTGAAAACAGCAGCGATCGCAGCTTCATAAGGATTTCTGCCAGTTTTTTTCACAGCCGCGATCGCCTTTTGGTTAGAAAAACCCCGCCCGCTAACCAACCAAGCAGCCAAAACCTGTCCTGTGCGCCCAATCCCGCCAGCACAGTGAACCACCACCCGATCGCCCGATCGACTTGCAGATGTCAAAAACGGTAAAATGCGATCGACTAAAATTTCGCGATCGGCCAATTCAAAATCTGCGATCGGAGCCCAGCAAACGCGATCGCACCCAAAAACATTTCCATAGCTTCCCAACAAGTCACCATAGCCGATGAGTTGTGTCTGGGGAAGCAAGCAACAAACTCGATCGATCTTCTGTCGCCGCATAAAATCAATCCAGCCAGCAACTTCCTCATCGCGGTAGCCCGGTTTGGCCGCACCAAACACAACTAATTCATCCTCCGCAGCCGCCGCAAACTTGTACATCAGCCCTCAATTTCAATCCTAAAATAACTTAGAGATTTTTAGATATTCTTACTTTACTTCTTAAGTGGCTAGCTTAACTGTCTAACTGTCCTGGACGTTCACCATAAATCAGGACAAAGTTGATATATCAAGTGCAGCGTTAGATTTCAACAAATCAGGAAATCAATCCCATGCTGTTTAAGTATGGCGATCTGTCCTATTGTTCCAATTTACATTTCACTCAAATTCACAGCAAAGTCTTGAGTGCAATGCTCACCTATCGCCGCATCTGGCATCTGCAAATAGCCAATTAGATTTGCAATTTGTAGATAAGTTCTTAACGTATCGCGACACTTTCTAGCGCCCGATACAGTTCAGACAAATTCATCATTTTTTTTGGAGAAATTTAACATGGCTAAGATTCCAGGTACTCCCAAAGACGACTTACTACATGGCACTCCTGATAACGATACTCTCACAGGTTTAGCAGGCAACGACACTCTCTACGGTAAAGCAGGAGATGATGAGCTTGATGGTGGTTCTGGTGCAGACAAAATGTATGGTGGTAGCGGTAATGATAAGTACATTGTCGATAATATTGCTGACGTAGTTACTGAGTCTGCTGCCGAAGGTATCGATCTGGTGGAATCTACCGTCAGCTACACTTTAGGAGTGAACGTCGAAGACCTGCATTTGAAGGGAACCGCTGCCATTGATGCGACGGGAAACAACGCGCACAATGCTATTCTAGGTAATGATGCGAACAACTCTCTCTATGGTTTAGGCGATCGCGATTACTTATTTGGTGGAGGTGGTAACGACTTCCTAGATGGTGGTGATGGCGATGACCAAATCTATGGTGGTACAGGCGACGACATCATATATGGTCGTGCTGGTGCCGACGACATGAATGGTGGTAGCGGTAATGACCTTTATTTGGTTGATAATGTTGCTGATTTAGTTACCGAGAAAGCTGCCGAAGGTACTGATACCGTAGTCACTTCCACTATCAGCTATACTTTGGGTGCAAACGTCGAAAACCTCACCTTGAGTGATGCTGCTGATATCGATGGCACTGGTAACGAATTGAATAATTATATGCTGGGTAACGCTGGCAAGAACTTCCTCAAAGGTGAGGATGGAGACGATTTAATCAATGGTAGAGGTGGCAGAGATATCATTCTTGGTGGTAATGGAATTGACACGCTTTTAGGTGATGCTGGAAATGATGACATACAAGGCATGAAAGGTAACGATATCCTCTACGGCAACGATGATAACGATCAACTTTTTGGTGGTGGTGGTAACGACATCCTCAATGGTGGTAATGGCAATGATGTCTTAGCTGGTGGTGGCGATATTGACCTTGCCGGCAACAACATTCTTTGGGGTGGTGCAGGGGCGGATGGATTCAGATTCTATTTTGCTCCCACAGGCATTGACACCATCAAAGACTTCCAGAAAAGTGAAGTTGACAAAATTGAAATTCACCGCAGTTTTGGTGCTACTTCCCTAAACCAATTCAGCTATAGCAAGACTACTGGTGATTTATTCTTCGGTCAAGTTAAGTTTGCCACTCTTGAGAATAAGCCAGCAGACTTCTTAGTATCCCGAGATATTGTGCTATTGCCATGAGGATGAATTGAATTGTATCTGAGTTAAACAGACTTGACATTAAGTCCGTTTAACTCAGATATTACACCATTTTCAATCAGCAATTTACGGGGCAGACAGGATGTTCTGCCCCCACTAAATCTTAGGTATGTAGTTGCGCTTGAGCGCTCCGGAAAGGTATGTTGTTGCGCTTGAGCGCTCCGGAAAGGTATGTTGTTGCGCTTGAGCGCTCCGGAAAGGCACGTAGTTGCGCTTGAGCGCTCCGGAAAGGTATGTAGTTGCGCTTGAGCGCTCCGGAAAGGCACGTAGTTGCGCTTGAGCGCTCCGGAGCGCTTGAGCGCTCCGGAAAGGCACGTAGTTGCGCTTGAGCGCTCCGGAAAGGCACGTAGTTGCGCTTGAGCGCTCCGGAAAGGCACGTAGTTGCGCTTCAGCGCTCTTTTATATAGCCTTTCGAGCGATAGATGAGGTATGACTGTAAATCGAGTTGTTAGGCGCATACCTTGCTACACAATAACTCTCAGGAGTGAGTTCATCCCAACAGCGTCCGCGAATCTTTCGCTCGCAGTGTTATATTTAGAAAGAGCGCTGAAGCGCAACAACGTACCTTTTGGGAAACATAAAAATCTGACGCACCCTACAAGTCTATAGTAGCGTGCTAGTTACAATACCGGATGCAAACAAAAGAGTACCCATTGGGCACTCTTTTGTTTGTTTAGATGACAGCATAACTGACTGAATGGCTGAATCTAACCCTGCTAAAAAAAAATTAAATCTTAGTAATATTTATCTTTCAATCTTAATCTATAGGTAGTTTTTTGATATTAGCTTAAGTGGCTAGCTTAACTGTCTAAATGTCCTGGACATTGGCTGTCACTCAGGACAAAGTAGATATATCAGCGTGCAGCGTTAGATTTCAACCAATCAGGAAATTACCTAAATAATGTTTAATTATTGTGGCATTTCCGATTGTTCTAATTCGCATTCAACTCAGATTCACAGCAATGTGTTTAGTGCGACGCTCACCTATCGCGACAGCTTGTATCTGTGCGATCGCAAAATCGATCGATTGTGAATCTAATTCGCAATTTGCAGATTGGTTCTGAACTTTGAGAACCAGAGAAAACAAGCAAACAAACTACAAATTTTAGGAGAAATTCCGATGGCAAAGCCAATTATCGGTACATCATTCAACGATACGTATTTGGATGGTACTAGCGGGGCTGATACTATCTATGCCTTGGCGGGTAACGACTCTTCATCTGGCGGGGCGGGCAACGATACGATGTATGGAGGGTCTGGAAATGATACCTTGTGGGGATACTCGGGCAATGACTTGATCTTCGGTGAAGAGGATAATGACTACCTCTATGGCGAACAAGGCGCGGATACCGTCTGGGGAGGTGCAGGTAATGATTATATCAACGGTAGCAATGGTTTATTCAATAGTACCGATTCTGCTGATAAACTCTACGGCGAGGGGGGTAACGATACCTTAGATGGTTGGACTGGTAACGACACCCTTTACGGTGGATATGACAACGACCTTTTGCTTGGTTCCTTCGGTAATGACTACCTCGACGGTGACTATGGCAACGACAATCTTTCTGGTGAACCAGGAAATGACACTCTCTATGGTGGTGGTGGAGCAGATAATTTCATTTTTTACTCCACCCCCGCCTATGAAGGCATTGATTTAATCCAAGACTTTCATTACTGGGAAGGTGATAAAGTCCAAGTCTCGGTAAGTGGAATGGGAGTGTCTTCAGTCAGTGAATTTCAATACAATAACAGCACTGGTGCGCTGTCGTTTAAAAACCAGCAATTTGCCAAAATACCGGGTGGATTTCGTCCCGATTCGGATATCGTCTTTGTTCCTTAGGACTTGTCGCGCTTGCTAGGACATTCCTGGACAAATTAGCTAAAAAAAACCGGGTTTTTTACCTAATCTATGGACTTCAACCAAGGATTTTGGTAAAAAACCCGGTCTTTGATTATTTGTGTGCCGGAACATAAAAAATTAACATCGGCGCTTTGAAAATTAAAAAATCTTTTGTTTGGTAGCCTTTCTTAAGTGGCTAGCTTAAGTGGCTAACTGTCCTGGACATGATTCATGGAGTTGAGTTATTTTGTTAATGTGCTGATAAGTCGGAGCACTGTTTAAATTTGTAAGAATTTTAATCAAAAGCTTGAGTCTGTTTATAGGCACTGCGACCCATAAATAGTCAGCTTGCAAATTTCATGCGACTTTACCTATTTGTTTAACTCCAAAAATTGTAATTATTTGAATTTTAATTGTTGTTAAACAATTCTAGGTTCATTATTTCAATGACAACTTTTTATCAGGTAAGACATCATGGCTTTACAACCAGATCCATCGGAACCGCGCCGCTTAATTGGTGACAATACATCCGAAAACGTTTTTTTATCGATCGCAGATACCAATAATTTTCCTTTGGGAGTCTGGATGCTCGAAGGTGACGATACAGTTAACATTTCAGCAGCTAACAATTTGGTGTATGGCAATGAAGGAGAAGACGTTCTCAGGGGAAACTCGGGTAATGATTCCTTATTTGGAGGCAGGGGGAAAGACTTACTAGGTGGAGAGGCTGGAAATGACTATCTCAGCGGAGGGCAAGATGCAGATTTGATTTATGGGTTTGGGGGAAACGATATTTTATTGGGCGGTAGAGGCAATGATTTCTTAGTTAGCGGTAATGGGTATGACACTCTTATTGGGGGTTTGGGACGAGATATTTTATTGGGATTTGATGACAATATTTCTGGGCCTAAAATCGGCAGCAACTTGTATGTCTTGCAAGCAGAACCCGGAGTTACAGATATCAATAATGCGGATCTGATTAGCCTTTTCAGAGTTGGTTTCGATCGAATTGGATTAGCAGGGGGTTTGACTGCTGGCGATGTAGTTTTGGAAAACCTGACAAATGTGACAATTATATTGGGGTTTGACGGGCCACAAGTTTTAAAAGACCAAGGTCTGACAAGTTTACTAAATCCTGGCCCTATTGTAACGACAGGAACTCTCATCAAAGTTAAAAATTCCGGCAATATATTGGGTTTTGTTGATGGTGTAACTCCAGCCCAGGTTCAAGGCAATATCATCTCGGTTCAAGGATTTTAATTTGCCACGATCCCAAATCTGGTTTGGTGGTAAGTGAGGTACATAGAAACCCTGTTTCTAGCAAAAATTCTGCATCAAAACCGAGATTTTTTATCAGGTAAGACATCATGGCTTTACAAACAGATCCATCCGAACCGCGCCGCTTAATTGGCGACAATACATCCGAAACAGTTTTTTTGTCGATCGCAGATGCCAATAATTTTCCTTTGGGAGTTTCGATGCTCGGAGGCAACGATACAGTAGACAGTTCGGTAGCTAACAATTTGGTTTAGATCCCAAATCTGGTTTGGTGGTAAGTGAGGTACATAGAAACCCGGTTTCTTTAAGAAACCGGGTATCAACTGTCAACTGTCAACTGTCAACTGTCAACTGTCAACTGTCAACTGTCAACTGTCAACTGTGTGCCCCCAACACCTCCAAAGTGGCTTTCTGAGCTTGTGTAATACCCGTGACTCCGGTAATATTCATAGCTTCATAGGGGCGATCGGCTCTGAGAGTTTTCAAACATTCACCTGTGTTGACATCCCACAGCTTAATCGTCTCATCAGCGCTGGTGCTTGCAAGAACAAAGTCGCGATTTTCTGCCTCATTCGAGACAACAGGACGCCAAGCAACAGACCAAATTTGACTTGTATGTCCCTGTAGAATTTTCGTGCATTCTCCCGTGCCCGCATCCCAGAGTCGAATAGTTCGATCGTGCGAACAACTGGCCAGCATTTCACCGTCAGGACTCCAGACTGCTGCTTTTACCATATCGCTGTGTCCCTGCAAAATTTTCAGACACTTGCCAGTACAGCTATCCCAGAGTCGGATGCTCAGATCCTGGGAAGCACTAGCAAGGGTTTGGCCATCCGGGCTCCAAGATACATATCTAATGGAACTTTCATGTCCCTGCAAGACATCCACGCATTGACCGGTGCTGCTATCCCAGAGTCGCAGATTTCCATCGTGGGAACCGCTAGCAAGGATTTTGCCGTGGGGACTCCAGGCTAAACTCCCAACCCAACTGTCATTTCCCTGCAAGATGTTCAGGCATTTCCGGTGCTTAACATCCCACAACCGAATATTCAGGCCGCCCGCCGCGCTGGCAAGAATTTGACTGTCGGGACTCCAAGCGACAGCCCAAACCCAGGCTGCGTGTCCTTCGAGGGTTGCCAAACATTGGCCGCTGCTGGCATCCCAGAGTCGAACCGTGCAGTCATCGGATCCGCTAGCAAGGGTAGTGCCATCGGGACTCCAGGCTAAACCCCAAATCCAATTGGTGTGACCCTTTAATGTTTTCAAACATTGACCTGTGCGAGGATTCCACAACCGAACCAGACGATCGCCACTGCTGCTGGCAAGGATCGTACCATCGGGACTCCAAACCGCCGCAAACATAGAATTGCTGTATCCCTGCAATGTTTTGAAATTTCGGCACTGATTCGATCGACTGCGATCGACCTCCCACAGTCGCACGGTTTGATCGTGGGAACCACTGGCGATCGTTTTCCCATCTGGGCTCCAAGCTACAGTCACGTTCCAAATCGAATTGCTGTCTCCCTGTAAGGTTTGCAAGCATTGACTGCTTTCTATATCCCAGATCGCGATATTCTGGTCTCCGCTAGCGCTGGCGAGCATTCTGCTATCGGGACTCCAGGCGAGGGAAAAGACTGCCCGATCGTCTCTTTGCAAAGTTTTGAGACATTTACCGCTGTCGGCATCCCAAATCTTCACGGTTCGATCTTGACTCCCTGTGGCGAGAAGTTCTCCGTTGGGACTCCAAGCAATTGACCAAATTCCATTAGTATGTTCGGATAAGATTTTCAGGCACTCACCATTCTGTATATCCCAGACTCGAACCGTTCCATCTAAGGAAGCACTGGCGAGGATTTGACCGTCGGGACTCCAAGCAACAAACATCACCCAATTACTGTGGCCCTGCAAAATCTGGCAACATTCTTTGGTACGAGTATCCCACAGTCGAATCTGGCGATCGTCCCCGCTAGCAAGGATGTGTCCGTGCGGCTGCCATGCTAGGGTTCTGATGGTAGTCTGATGTCCTTGCAAGATTGCCAAACAACTTTCTGATTCAATACTCCACAGTCTGATAGTTCGATCGGCACCGCCGCTGGCGAGGACATACCCTGCTTCGTTTCCCCCGTTAAGAGGCAAGGGAAAGAGACTCCAAGCCAGCGCCCAAACCCAACCGTGATGCGATCTAAATATGGCTCTGGATTGTCCGTTAGAAACTTGCCATAGGGACACCAGATTATTGCTATCTCCAGTTGCTAGCAGTTGACTGTCGGGGCTAAATGCAACCCTTAAAATACTGCCTAATGGTTGGGTAAACCGCGATTTTGATAGGTCAGAATGGGTGAAATTGACTCGATGCAGGTTCACATCCTGAAGATCGGCTTGCCAAATGCTGAGATAGGAAAAGTCGTAGTCAGTTAGGTCAATCTGAAGGTGGCGTAATAGATTGATAATATTGCCACCAGTGTATCCAGCCTGATTCGGACACTCGGTTTGCAGGCGATATAGAATTTGTTTTAGTTGATATGCGATGTCTTTTTGAGAACCCAATTGACTCAGCAACCGATCGCTCAGTGGCTTTAAAATCATGCGATTTTGGCTGTCGCGAATGTAGTCTTTGTCCTGTGCTTTGATTAAGGCATGGGTTTGCAATAGGGAAGAATTTGACAATGGAGTCGGCGATGAGCGATCGGCAATTTCGTCACAAATGCGATCGATCAGTGTCTGCGTGACATATTCCATCACCACAGGTTGTAATGTAAACTGACCTGCGTTGGTTTCAATCAACGATCGCCATTTCAAATTTTGCAGGGCTTCCATCAACTGCGTTTGGGATACGCCAGCATTCAAATCTTCTCGAAGTTCGGTAAAGGAAACCCATTCGCGATCGATCGCCAACCAGCACATGACTTGAGTCTCTAAGATTGACAGACGATTGCATTGTTGTTGAATTAAATCTGCAACATCGCCAAATACAGTAACATTTTGTGCTAGGAAAAGACCAATATTGCCGCTGAACAAATCTCGAATGGTGGTGGCAACGATTTTTAAGGCCAGGGGATTGCATCGATAGCGATCGCACAAATCCTGTTTTTGACTGTCCGATCCAGTTAATTCCGTCGCCTCAATCAATGCTTCGGAGGCTTCTGGACAACCGCCCAAGGACAAGCTTTGTACTGCTAAGTCGCCCGCTTCCGATTGAGCAAATTGAGGGCATTTTTCCCTGGTGGTTAACACCAAACAGCTTTGATGGCGAGTTTCGGCCACCGCGCGCAACATTTCTCCGTAAGCTTCATAGCCGGGACGATATTGTCCACTCTGATCCCCTGGTTGTGACAGGCTTTCGGTATTGTCTATAACGATCAGACAGCGATGATTCCGCAGACACTGAATCAAGCTGCTAATTTCTGCTTTTGTATCCTGTTGTCCTGAGAGAAATGAGACTAATTCTGCTAAGAAAATTTCCGGCGGCGGGGCATTGCGGAGGCTTCGCCAAATGACGTAGCTAAATTGGTTTTGTAGCTGTTCTGCTAATTTGACAGATAAAGCGGTTTTCCCGATGCCACCAATCCCAAAAATACACACCAACCGACAATTATCTTGTAAAATCCATTGGGTGAGGGTGGTAAGTTCTGCGGTACGCCCGTAAAAGCGGGAAACATCTATGGCTTCTCCCCAATTTTGGGCGATCGACTTTACAGGCTGGCGTTCTGCGGTTGTTGGTTCTGGCTGGATGTAGTCTTGCTCGGTTATAGTCAGGTTAAAGGCGCGAAATAACTCTTCTAGGGTTTGGCGATCGACTGCTGCTTTGCCACTTCGCAGCCGTCCGATCGATCGAGCACTGAGCCCTGTCAAATTGCTTAATCGCTCTAATGTGTAAGCAGAACCGCCATTTTCAGCAATGGCTAATTGTTCCTGGGTATTCTGTAGACGCTGCAAACCCCAATCTGAAAGAATCACGCCTCGGCGCTTGCGCTTTTGCGGCAGTTTAGTCATCAGAAAAATCGGTGTGAAACCCCGTCCTTATAGGACGGCTTTACAATTAATTGGCAATGCGCCACGAGTTCGGGGACAAAAACTTACAATCTCCCGGCAACGCATTTTGGCACAACCGCTTGCCAGTCCCTAAACTGTGCAAACTAATTGTTTTCCGGTTTGGGTCTTTTTTCGTTGGTGACGCTTGCCAGCCACCGACATAGCAAAACCCATACTTGGGATGTTTGACGATTGAGCCGCGTTTAAACCCTGCGCTAATCGTACCGCCATATCTAGAACGAATATGACCGGGAGCGTGTTGCAATCGATGTAGCTGTCTTCTGTGAAACTCCAGAGGCATCACTTCTATCAACACTGTGTTATCGGGTTCAAAATGTCCTCCAACATACCAATTAGCAAGCACCCAAGAATCAACGCAGTGAGCCTCAAATTTGTTTGACAATTTCTGCTTTGATTTCTTGAGTCCCAGACTTTGACGCAGATTGTAGGTATCGTTACCCGTTTTGATTTCAAGGTGTGCAATACGAGTAAGTTCCCGATAAAACCAGCGTTTGCCTACTTCCAGAGGGCTAAACGACACGTTCCACTTGCGTGCGTTTTTCCTCTTTCGGGCTTTGATATCTTCGACGACGAAAGTTGATACCGGAAACATCAAGGTTAGCCATTTAGCTATTCTTAATTTCCACTGCCACCTCGCCTTAGTCGATGGGGGCAGGCGATGTTTGTTGACCAGTCGGTTTGCTCGGTTTTGGCGGCATGGCGTCTTGCGAAAACGTCTGGCGCGTCGCATATTTCGCCGTGTCTCAATATGGTCTTTCACCCAATCGACGGCGTGGGTTTGCACGTTGAGGTAGGCATGAGCTTTGGATTTGACTGTAAAAGCTTCTCGCTTTGAACCTGGGTCAATACCAACTGCTATTGGTTGGCGGTGCGTGTTTGATGGTTCTACATTGAGTCGAACGCAAAACACTCCTTTTTTCCAAAATGGGGTGGCGATGCCCGCCTTAATCCAACGCCGCGCACGACTTGGCGTAGTAGGCATTAGCGGTCTGTTTTCACTATCTAGAACTGGTACAAACATTTACGGTAAGTCTCTTGCGAGTATATATTTCCCTTCGACACTGACAGCTATAGAGGTTAAAAACTAGGGAGGCATTCTTGACGTATTTCGAGCTACCACGCCCAGGCTGTTCAGTTTTTTGTCCCAACGATGCGGTTGGCGTCTAGACACTATTTTAGTCTCAAATTAAGAAGTTGGTGAATCTCCCTCTTTCAAGCCCCATGCCTTAAGGCAGGGGTTAGTGACATTTTAACTATTTCAACTATTCCAACTTGAACTTAGGACTTGTTGTTACATTCGTAGTGTCATTTAACCGCTATAAGATTCGATCGCGCGTGCGTCGGGAGTGTCCGCTCTCAAGCTGCGGACTGAAGTCCGCACTACAAACCGTTTTTGTTATGTTAATCAACTGTCAACTGTCCCAGGTCAACTGTCAACTGTCCCAGGTCAACTGTCAACTGTCCCAGGTCAACTGTCAACTGTTTTTAAAGCTTGTCATATCTCAAATCTAGATTCAACCCGTCATTTGCCGTAGTCAATTGTTACAAAAAAGATACAAAAGCATCTATTTCTCCTCGCAACTCGTCTTACTCTATATCGAGTCCGAATGATTAGCGACTATTTTATCAGGGACAATGCAACACTTAACTCAGCATGATTTTCAAATTTTTTCAGGATGCCTACAGGAACTATACAAAACTTGTAGCGTTGAGGATTTCTCATCTCATCTGCTGGCGATCGTCTCGAAGGTTATTTCCGCAGTAGATTACACCTACACCACCCTCTCCTTCGAGAATAGCAAGACTACCTCCCTCGACTATAAACCCGCCCCTGGGTTCGATCGCCTTGATACAGTGAATTTTGAGAAAGTTGCTCACCAGCATTTTTACGAAAACCCTCTAGTCGGTAATTATCTCCGAACTCGTGACGATCGAGCGCATAAGGTTTCAGACTTCTTAAACGAGCAGCAACTGCACCGTCTGGAAGGATTGTATGGAAAGGTGATGCAGCCTAGAGGAATCAAGGATCTGATCGCAGTTTCACTACCTCTTGCTTTGGCTGCTAAATCTGCGAGCAAGCTCTACTCTGGACAAGATGATATTATTGCGATTACACTTTTGGGAGATCGGATTTTTACTGAGCGCGATCGCTATTTATTCAATTTACTGCACCCTCATCTGGTACAAGCCCAGCAAAACATGAATCAGTTTACCCAAATAGAACAGGAGTGGGTAGAACAGCGTCATACTCTGGAGGCATTAGGAATTATTTCTCTCAACGGAGATGGGCAAGTTCAATTCATGAGCGAACGAGCTTTGCATTGGCTGAAACAGTATTTTCAAGACTCACATTTTTCAACAAAATGTTTGCCAGACAATTTGCAGAGATGGGTTAAATATCAGTTGTCGCTGGTAACACCAAGTGATGAAATCCCTGCACCTCATTTACCGCTGAAATTAGAACAAGCAGGAAAACAATTAATTGTACGCTTTCTGACTGAGCAACCGCTGGAAAAATATCTATTGTTGCTTGAAGAAGAGGAGTTTTTAACTCTATCATCCGTATCTTTGGAATTCCTAGGATTAACCAAGCGGGAAACAGAAGTATTGTTTGAGGTGACGCAAGGTAAGACTAATCCAGAAATTGCGGCAACACTGAGTCTGAGTATTGGTACAGTCAGAAAGTATTTAGAACATATCTACTCAAAGCTGGGAGTACAAACTCGTGCGGAGGCGGTAGTAAGTGCTTTGAAACAGCTTGGGAAACTTCGTTAAAGTGGGAATTTACTGATTGTATTCCCAAAGGAGTTGTTAGGATGGATAAGAATTCCGGCTTCTTAGTAGAATCGGCTCATTTTCCAAAATCGATTTCTATCTCTCTTTGGTTACTTTAGGTGATTTAAAAATCATGTCAAATCTTGTGAATCCAGAAGATTATGATTCGATCGCCCAGACGAATGACGAGTCGATCGCACTTGCGATCGCGATTACGGTAATTCCTCAAGAAAACGGGTACACACTGGTTTTTGCGAGAATCTCCCAAGTGCGATCGAACATTTGCTCGATCGAATGGTGTGGCCCTCAGTCGATTGTAGATTTTCAACAGTTGACAGTTGACAGTTGACAGTTGACAGTTTGAGAGCTACCTCTACCCTTAAGTCAGAGAATTGGAGTAATGAATCGTCTTTTTAATTTCTCCCTCAAATGGTTCCGGCTTTCAACCAATTCTTTCTGGTAGATTTTAGATTTACTTTTTTTTAGCGAAAGATGAGAATACCACAGCAAAAGCAGATCGAGCTAATTGATTTTAGCCGAGAACTGACATCAGATTTTCTGTTACCTCAGCGGGAGCATCTCAGTTTTGCATTTGTAGTGCTGTCCCCGCACAGCAAAGCTTTATAAAGCACGCGAGCGAGACGCTCGCACTGCGTAAAAAATGCTTTTTACCAAATTGGGATGCTGCCCGAACATCAAGCTACTTGGCACGTTATTGCTCATTTTGCAAAACTAGGATAAAGCGTTGCCATCCCTTGCGGTTCGTGGCTGTATTTCCCACTTTGCGAAGGTGTGTATGTCTCGTTATACAAACAGAGGCTATCAGGATTTTTCAACACAAACTGCATCATCCGCCGATGGGCTTCACCTCGGAAAAACTGTTTCAGATCGGCTTCTGAACGCCAGTAACTGACCATAATCACTTCCTTTGGCCCACAAATTCCTGCTTTCACTTGCACGCAGCCTTCAGCTTTACCAGTCGAAGTGCCGATCGACACTAGATTTTTCCACATCCAGAAAAACCCCGCGCGATCGCGTGCCACAAAGCCGTTGACAAACACCACTGCTTCCGCGCGATCCGGCAAATCGATCTGGTAAATCGAATATCTGTTTGCATTTGCCATCTTCAAACTCCTTGAAAATCTTACTACCTGGAAATTACATATTCAATCTCACGATTATTCACTAAATTGAATATACAATTTATGATATATTCAACTTAGTGAGTATGTCAACCCCTAGCCTATGTCTCTTAGCTATGCCATTCTGTCAGTCTTAGTAAGCGCCCCCAGCAGTGGCTACGACCTAGCCAAGCGCTTCAATCCCTCTGTGGAAGGATCGGTTGGTTTTTTTTGGAGTGCCAGCTTCCAGCAGATTTACCGAGAATTGAGCCGCCTCGAAGAAAAGCAGTGGCTGCAAGCCGAATCCGTACAGCAGGAAAATCGACCCGACAAACGTATCTATACCGTGACGGGATTGGGTAAACAGCAGTTGTGTCAATGGATTGCTGAGTCGGAGGAGATGGCACCAATCAAAGATGAGTTACTCGTCAAACTCTATGCTGGCTATCTGGTGTCTCCTCAGATAATCGTGGCAAAACTCGAAGTGCACCGCCAGCAACATCAGCAGCGATTAATGATTTATCAACAAATTAAAACCCAGGAATTTACAAATCCCCAAAAGTTGTCAAACAGCCTAAAATTTCAGTACATGACTTTACTGCGCGGGATTCACTACGAAACAGGCTGGCTAGCTTGGTGTGACGAGATCCTGCTGTTGCTGCAATAATACCATTTTTTTAAAGTTATGACAGACTTTTGCAAACTAGGGAAACGAGAGAATTACAACGTCTTGTCGTCCTTTATCTCTATCTAATCTTTAGAAAAATGGTATTATAAAACTTTATTAAGTTTGTAAGCAGTAATAAACAACAATAGTATCATATAGTCAAAATGGTCAAGAGAATTATTGCGATCGTCAAAAAATGGAGAGTCTGAATGCAACTAGCAGAGAGGCACATCATTAAATCCACCGAGAATCGTT